>JAAZBG010000063.1 GCA_012513915.1 Fibrobacter sp. | reverse complement strand
TTTCAGGGTTGTTAGAATATTATCTTTTATTGATGATTCTTCCGGGGTAAGATAATTTTCACTTAACTGTACAGTAAAAGAAAAACAGCCGTCAGAACCTGTAAGATCATGAACCTTCCTGAAAAACTCATCTGTAAAGTAACGAATGTCGGATGCTGTTACCGGGACAGATGTACCGCAAAGTACAAGGTCGTAATGTGATGTGTCTATTGGCGGCCAGGAAAGATAACGGTAGCCTTTTTCTCTGAAAAGCGGTTCCGTTTCTATACAATCAATCGTTAGTGATGGATATCGCTGCAATTCTTTCAATTGACCGGTATTTTCAATAAGTAAAACCGAATGGACAGATGTCATGCTCATTGCTAAAGGCAGATGTACAGATTGTTCTATTGATGGAAGTGAAGTTTTGCATTTGTAAATACGGTTATTTAGAAACCAGCACAATGATTCATCCTTGCCGCTCTGAACTATTTCACCGCTTGTTCCATTGTTTATAGAGGTGTATTTGAATGCATATTTCCATGAAAGAGAAACAGAATTAATAAACAGTATTGCTATTAATAGTATAAGTGTGAATATAAGGTAAAGGGGCTTTTTGATCTGTACTACCAAAGCAAAGATACAAAGTACCAGGCTGAGTATATATACATGCGGTGCATTAAAAATGAGTAATAATGATGTTATAGCCAGCCCGATAAGTGATCCGCAATTTTCCCATGCATAAAGAGGTGCTGTCCGGGATGATTGTGTTAATGCACCAAAAACAAGTCCGCCAAAAAAAGCAGGATCACTCTGTGTTAGAACAATACAAAAAATACTTGACCAGGGTGGCAACATTTGACCGGGAGTGAATAACAGGGGAAAAGCACGTAGTACAAGTAATCCGGCAAGAATTGAAATAATATATAAAGAGGGAAAGAGATTTCTGAAGAAGTGAATTTTGCTGCCGATAAATGTTCCAAATGCGGTTGCAAGCATCCAGAGGGCCCATGTTATTCCGATTATAAATTCATTACCTGAAAAAATAGTAAGGTATTCACGAAGAAAAATTGTCTGAATGGTAACACCGGTCAGGGAGGTACAACACATCAGAAATAAACTACTATGATTAGTTTTACTTTGTTCTGATACTGATTCTGTATCTGTAATGGTTTTCATAATTAATGCAATGTTACAACGACCATATACCAGGAACAGATAATTTACATTTTGCACACTTCGATTGTACAATTCCCTTTACTGATGTACGATAGCCTTTACGTTCGATAAGCAGTGCGTTGCATGATGGACAGTAGGTGTTTGTGTCAATTTCAGGGATATTGCCAATATAAACGAACGAGAGATTTTCTTCACGGGCGATTTTTTGAGCTGAAATCAAAATCTCTGTTGATGTAACCGGAAGATTGCTTAATTGATACATTGGAAAAAAACGTGAAAAATGTATCGGCGTATCTTTCCCGGTTGTATCATGTATCCAGCGGCACATAGTTCGGATCATCTCAGGATTGTCTGTCCATTTAGGAATAACCAGATTGATAATTTCAATCCAGATACCTTTTTGTTTTGCTGTTTTTATTGTTTCAAGTACGGGGTTCAACTTTCCGGAATTTAAACTTTTATATAAGGAGTCATCAAAACTTTTCAGATCAATATGTGCTGCATCAATTAATGATGAGAGATCAGAAAATGGCGTAGCATTTATATACCCGGAGGAGACCAGAATGTTTTTGAGATTTACCTTTTTAGCAAGTGTTGCCACATCGTACATATATTCAATCCAGACAGTTGGCTCCGAATAAGTGTAGGCAATTGATTGAGCTCCTGATTTTACAGCCTGATTAACCAGTTCTTTAGGGGGAATGTAGGGGACATCGGTGGATAGCGGACTGACCTGGCTGATCGTATAGTTCTGGCAATTCTTACAACGTAAACTGCATCCGGCAATTGCTATAGAGAACGATTTTGATCCGGGGAGAAAATGATATAATGGTTTTTTTTCAACAGGATCCAGATGAATCGCGCAGGGGTAACCATATCCGAGTGTTTTGAGTGACCCGTTTTTGTTTTGTCTGCTACGGCAGATACCGGTAGCACCTGGTGGAAGAGTGCATCCGTTAGGGCAGAGGTCACACTGAATATTGTCTTTGCTAATCTTGTGCCAATAACGGGCATCATGGCTGCCTTTTATCTCATTAGAAGAAAGTAAATTACTGATAAGCATATTATCAGTAAGAGGGAGCATAGGCAGAACTGCAAAACGTTTCAGTATTTCACGACGGGAATGTATTTGATTCATTGTTAACTCTTCGTGAAAGAAATAGAATAATGCATTCAAACCAGTCTACTTTGATCTCATACATTAAAATAGACATTCACCAGTGGTATTTCAAGGTGCAATTGTACCTGGCGGATTAATTTGTGGATAATAAATTATATGGTATATTCACAATATGCCATGGTTAAAAAGAACCTATTTGGGTATATTACGAATGAAGAACAATCTGTTTTGTAGTTTTTTGTGTTGCCAAAATATATGGTATTATATGATTTTGTTTGTGTTGAATTGAACTGGCTTACTACTAATGATCACATAATTTATTGATCTGAGTACTGTTGTTGTAATAAATTTTGGAGTTTGAATGTAGTAATACTGGCTGGAAGAATTACCGGTCATTCTAACGGAGGCTTTAATGAAACGATTTTTAACCGGTATGGTAGTATTTATACTTGTGATGGCTGCACATGCGGTTAATCCTGACAGGGTTATAACGTCATACGGGCAAAAGGTGTTTTTATCCGGAATTAACGTTGCCTGGAATCAATTCGGGGGTGATGTCGGCAAGTATCCGATCGATACGGTCTGGTTTGCGAAAATGTTACAGGGTGTTGCCGATTCAGGTGGTAATGTTGTAAGGTGGTGGCTTTTTACTGATTGTTCAAATGATCCTCAGATTGATTCGAAAACAAACCTTGTTACCGGCCTTGAGACATCAACGGTAGCAAATATTAAAAAAGTGCTTGATATGGGTTATGCGCGTGGTGTCAGTATTGATCTTTGCCTTCTCTCGTTTGACATGATGAAAACCGGGAAAACACAGGTTAATATGACCGCCAATAAAATGATACTTCAGACAGATGAGGGACGGAAGGCTTTTATTGACAACGCCGTAGTTCCTCTTGTAAAGGCGATCGGACCTCACCCGGCAATAGCCTGCTGGGAGGTTTTTAATGAACCTGAAGGTATGGTTAAAGCTATTGCCGGGGACTGGGGCAGCATGGAAAATGGTATTGAGATAACACATGTCCAGAAAACAGTAAATCAGGTTGCCGGTGCGATTCACAGAGCCATGCCGGGTATTCCTGTCAGTAATGGCTGCTGGTCGTTTATTGCCGGATCAAATACTATTTCCGGACAGCATAACTACTATTCCGATTCTGCGTTGATTGCAACCGGTGGTGATCCGGATGGAACGCTGGATTTTTATATGGTTCATTATTATGAGTGGGGGAAAACAGAGATCTCCCCGTTTCATCACCCGGCATCATACTGGGGACTTGACAAACCGTTAGTGATTGGTGAGTTTCCTGCAAAAGGACTTTCTGACGCTGTTGGTTCGATGACACCGGTTGAATGTTGGAATTATCTGATGGATAATGGATATGCTGGAGCAATGGGGTGGACGTATACAGCGCATGATGGATTTGGTGGATTGGATGAAGCAGGGCAGGGAATGCGTTCATTGAAAACAACGCATGAAACAGATGTCACTCTTGATTTTCCACCTACCGCAAATGATGACTGGTATGTTGATACAACAGGAAATGTATTGAGTGTTGCGAAACCCGGTATCCTTGTCAATGATCGTGACCCAACTGAAGGCCAGGATGTAACAGCATCTGTTCTGATTAAGCCACAACATGGTACACTGGAGCTAAAGGCGGATGGATCCTTTACCTATACACCATCAGCAGGGTGGACGGGAACGGATCGTTTTACCTATATAGCGGTTGGTGGAAGTGATGCTAAAGATACTGCATCAGTGTCAATTCGAGTTCTTGATCCGTCAAAGAGCGCATTTTTTGCACCTCCTAAAGCTAAGGACTGGCAAATCTATTCAGGTTGGGGAACAATTTCATTAACTGATCGCAATGATGGTATGGGAGTAAACAATCCGCAGTGGGGTAGTGAATCCGTCTGGGTGGTCGGTGGTGGAGTACCTGTAACATTGGCAGCATCAGAGCAGACTGTTTCGGTGCAGGTGAAAAATGATCCGACTTCTCCCTGGGCTGTACTGAAATTTCATTTAACAACAAAATCGGCTGTTGGAAATTACGGACCGTCTGACTCAACAAATGAGATTATCCAACTTGCCGCACAGTCAACAGGCAGTGATGGCTTTACGGAATACCGTGGAACAATAGTACCAAAAAATGCAGGAACATATCTGTTGTCATTGCAGTTCATCTGGCAGGACACTGATGGTAACGGACCAAATACAAATCATCAGAGCTTAATAAGAGATTTCGAAATCTGCCCGAGTTCCGATTTCGTAAAAAATAAACAGGTGAACAGATATAATGTTACACATAATAATATTAATTGCCGGATTACAGGTCAATCTGTTATGGTCGCATCGCAGGGTAATGAACTATTAGTAAAAATAATGGATTTGCGGGGAAGGCAGGTGGCATCATTGACAGGCAAAGATATTGTTCTGTGGAATCTGCCACAAAAGAATTTCGTAATGTATGTAATAACAATTACCGCGGGATTGAAAACAGAACGTTTTCTGGTTCAGGGAAATCAGAAATAAATCAATTCCAAACGGCAAGTATTATTCGCAGTTGAACAGTCTTGACAATAGATCGGTTTATCCGGGTTATATTAATATCAGTGTATATCGAAATTGAGAACCTCATATGCCAAATCCGTCTGCAATTGTAATATTTAAATGGAAAATGTGGCTGAGTGGATATGGCAATTTAAAGGAAAAAGTCAAGACATACAAAAAGAACTTGTCAAAACACCATATCAGATGAAATAACCAGCTAATCCTCATTCTTATTATTGGTCAGGAATATCTTCATCTCCGCATCGAATTCGCTATTAGTCACAACGCCCTTTATTTGAGCATCGTACTCATCCTGTGTCGTATAAACCTTGACCACTCCAATTTCGTTACGATTATCGGTGACATAAACCTTGGTTGTTCCCTGCTCATGCTGGTCAGTCGTAAAGTATATTGTCTGTGCCATACGATTCTCCTTTCCTCATGAGCGAGTTTGATACTATCTGTTAGTTATATTCTACCACCATACAGTCGGGTATTCAAGCCTTCAACCTCAGGTTCTGAAGTAACACTTCAAATTGCAGTTTTTAAAAATTCTTGCTGTTTTCTGCTTTATAATGGGTATATCATACTGCTCGATACATATCTGTCATCAATACATCTTTGTATAATTCCGGTTTCAGAAAATACAAAATTGTAGTGAAATGTGTTGAAATCCTTTAAAAACACAATTTAATGTATGGCATAAGTTTTGCTTCAATTAGGTACAAGCCAGATGTGCATATTACTATCATGATGCAATAATGCAATAGAAAGGTGGACTTGAGTTATTCTCTGATATCATTACACAACGGATTTATGCAGATAATTAATTAATTTATTCTATATACGATAGAGGGCGCAATAAAATGATTCAATCAAACGAAAAGGGTCTTTACAGAGAATCCTTTGAACATGATGCATGCGGTATAGGCGCGCTTGCTCAGATCAAGGGAATCAAGTCTCATCAAATGCTGCAGGACGCTCTTTCTGTTCTTGAAAATATGGAACATAGAGGAGGAGCTGGTTTGGAAAAGAATACGGGTGATGGTGCCGGTATTCTGTTTCAGATTCCGCATCGTTTCTTTAGACAGGAAGCTCAGCGCCAGGGACAGTTGCTCCCTGACAGCGGTGAGTATGGTGTAGCAATGCTTTTTCTACCAAAAATGGCAAAAAAGGCAGACGATGCCAAGAAAGTCTTTGAACAGGTATGCATAGAGAATGGACTGTCCGTTCTTTTCTGGAGAACTGTTCCACTTGAACCTGAAGGGCTTGGGTTTACAGCGCTGGAAACGATGCCGTCCATTTTCCAGGCGTTTATCCTGCGGCCCTCATTAGTCGCAAAAGGTGACGCATTTGAGCGCAAGTTGTTTGTCACCAGGCGCCTGATTGAAAAACGTATTAAAAGTGATAAGAACTACGACGGTGAAATATTCTATGCTGCCTCAATGTCAAGTAGAACTATTGTTTACAAAGGAATGCTTCTTGCATCACAGCTGAGCTCATTCTATCTTGATCTTCAGCAGGCAAAAGTTGAAACATCAATGGCGCTTGTTCATTCAAGATTCAGTACCAATACGAACCCTTCATGGGAACGTGCGCACCCCAACCGTTTCATGATTCACAATGGAGAAATCAACACTCTTCGCGGAAATGTAAACTGGATGACAGCACGCGAGTCGAACCTTTACTCTTCTGTACTCGGTGAAGATCTTGAGAAGGTTCTGCCTGTAATGGATCAGTCAGGTTCCGACTCTGCAATTCTTGACAATGTATTGGAGTTTCTCACAATGTCAGGCAGAAGTCTTTCAAGGTCGGCAATGATGCTTATACCTGAACCGTGGGTTCATAACAATGATATCAGCGAAAAACTTCGCGCATTCCTTGCCTATCAGTCCACACTTATGGAACCGTGGGACGGACCTGCTGCAGTTGCGTTTTCAAACGGTATACAGACCGGTGCAATCCTTGACCGCAATGGTCTGCGTCCGGCAAGATACTATGTGACAAAGGATGACCGTCTCATTCTCTCCTCTGAAGTCGGGGTCCTTGATATTGATCCTTCACAGATTCTTCAGAAGGGTAGCCTGGAACCGGGGAAGATGATTCTTGTCGATCCGGTACAGGGCAGAATTTTATGGAATGATACAATTAAAGAGGGACTCGCAAATGAACTCCCATACAGGCAGTGGATTGATGAGGAACTTGTTCTTATGGATCAGATTGAGGAACCTGATCTTCATCCTTCTGAAAAGAATGAGTATCTTGACCAGGAGAAACTTCAGCGCCATAACCTTCAGCTGATGAGAAAATTCGGATATGTTTACGAGGATCTTACTGAAACAATCCTCCCGATGGCTGAAAACGGAAGTGAACCCATTGGTTCAATGGGCATTGACACGCCGCTTGCAGTTCTGTCATCAAGGCCGAAGCCGCTCTTTGAATACTTCAAGCAGCTTTTTGCACAGGTGACAAATCCTCCGATTGATGCACTGCGTGAGTCAATCGTTACATCAACGCAGGTTTATATCGGAAGTCATGGAAATATTCTTGAGGATTCAAAAAAGAACTGCCATCTGCTTCGTCTCAAGACTCCTCTCCTTGATAAGAGCGAGTTCAGGAGAATACAGCATATCCGCGTCCGCGGCCTTAGGTCTCAGACTATCCGTATTGTATTCGACTGTGACAGCGATTCTGAAACAGGGCTTGAGAATGCACTTGACAAAATAAATGAGCAGGTTGTACAGGCAATAAAGAATCAGGTGAATATCATCATTCTGAGTGACAGGCTTCAGGGATCTGATGATGTTCCTATTCCCTCCCTTCTGGCTGCTGCGTCAGTGCACCATTTTCTTATCCGTTCAGGTCTCCGCACACGCTGCGATATTGTTGTTGAGGCCGGTGATGTGCGCGGCGTTCACCATGCTGCAATGCTCATGGGGTATGGAACATCAGCATTTTATCCATATCTGGCACATACTGCAATTGAGCAGATGGCTCTGAGGGGTGATTTAACATGCTCTGCAGAAGACGGCATAAAGAAATTCAACGAGGCACTTGTTCACGGTATCGTTAAAGTGATGGCCAAGATGGGTATATCAACGATCCACTCTTATATGGGTTCCCAGAACTTCGAGGCCGTTGGTATCGATAATTCCGTAATTGACAAGTACTTTACAAATACTGTGAGCCGTATCGGTGGTCTCAAAATCGCAGATATTCAGCGTGAGGCAATAATAAAGTATGATGCTGCAATCGAGACTGAAAAGCAGAATGTTCCGGATGCACTTGAATCAGGTGGCGAGATCTTCTATCGAACAGGTAAAGAGGAACATCTCTATGACCCGATGAGTATCTATCTGCTGCAGAAATCTGTACGTACAGGTGATTACAAGACATTTAAGGATTACAGCAGTCGTTTCAATGACGGAAAAGTCCGTGCGACAATCAGAAGCTATTTTGACTTTGTACCGGGCAATAGTATTCCTGTTGACGAAGTGGAGCCGGCGTCTGAAATTGTAAAGCGTTTCAAGACCGGTGCAATGTCGTATGGATCAATTTCAAAGGAAGCGCACGAGGCTCTTGCAATAGCAATGAACCGTCTTGGCGGTAAATCAAACACTGGTGAGGGCGGTGAGGATGTCTCCCGTGAACGCCGTGAAAGCAACGGGGATTCTAAACTCTCGGCAATCAAACAGGTTGCTTCAGGACGATTTGGCGTAACATCAAGATACCTTAACAGCGCGGTAGAAATTCAGATCAAGATCGCACAGGGGGCAAAACCGGGTGAGGGCGGACATCTTCCTGGTAAGAAGGTCTATCCGTGGATTGCAAATACGCGCAGATCAACTCCAGGTGTAGGACTTATTTCCCCTCCGCCTCATCATGACATTTACTCGATCGAGGATCTTGCAGAGCTTATTTACGATCTGAAAAACGCAAACGACAGGGCAACGATCACCGTAAAACTTGTTTCTGAAACCGGAGTCGGAACTGTTGCCGCAGGTGTGGCTAAAGGTGGTGCTGACATGATCCTTATTTCTGGTCATGACGGAGGCACCGGTGCTGCTCCGGGAAGTTCAATCCGCAACACAGGGCTGCCGCTTGAACTCGGGCTTGCCGAGACACAGCAGACGCTTATGAGAAACGGTCTGCGCAGCCGTGTGAGAATTGAGGCCGATGGGAAACTCATGACAGGCCGCGACGTTGCTGTTGCGTGCCTGCTTGGTGCAGAGGAGTTCGGCTTTGCCACCGGACCACTCATTGCTCTTGGATGCCTCATGATGCGTGCCTGCGAAAAGGATACATGCCCTGTGGGTATTGCAACGCAGAACGAGTGCCTGCGTGCGAAGTTTAAGGGTGACCCTTCGCATGTTGTAAATTATATGATGTTTGTCGCAGAAGAGATGCGTGAATATATGGCACGACTCGGGTTTCGGACTGTTGAAGAGATGTGCGGTCATGTTGAATGCCTGCGTCAGGACAGGGAATTTGCGAACTGGAAGGCAAGAACAATTGATTTGTCAAGTATTCTTGCAGTACCGCAAAAACCTTATGAAGGCATAATCGAGGGTTCGGAGATAATGCATTTTTCACCAAAAATGGCATTCAAAATCGAACTTGACAAAACTCTTGATAAAACACTGTTTCTGCCGCTGTCCAACCATGTGCTTGAGAATCTGACCGCAGTGCAGTTTTCTGCAGATATATCAAATGTTGACAGAACACTCGGTACGATTCTGGGTTCAAGAGTGACAAGAAAATTTCCTGATGGCCTTCCAAAGGAACTTATATCCATTAAACTCAGAGGGTCTGGTGGTCAGAGTCTGGGTGCGTTCCTTCCAAAAGGAATAAATCTTACCATTACAGGCGATGCCAATGACTATTTCGGAAAAGGCCTTTCAGGCGGACAGCTTGCAGTCATTACACCGCCGGAGAGCGGATTTATCGCATCTGAAAATATTATCATCGGTAATGTTGCATTCTATGGTGCGACTTCCGGTAAAGCCTTTATAAACGGTCTTGCCGGGCAGCGCTTTGCAGTCCGCAACAGCGGTGCAAATCTTGTGGTCGAGGGTATGGGAAACCATGGCTGCGAATACATGACTGGTGGAACAGTGGTTTGTCTTGGTCCTGTTGGTGTTAACTTCGCATGCGGTATGAGCGGAGGTGTTGCTTATGTCTATGATCCAGGAGATGTACTGAAAAGCCGCCTGAATCATGAGCTTGTTGACATGACAGTACTTGAGTCTTCTGATTACGATTTACTGAAAAAGATGCTTCAGGAGCATATTGATGTAACGAAGTCGCCGCTTGGCATTCGTCTGATGTTCTCCTACGATCAGGAAAAGTATCATTTCAAAAAGGTAATTCCTTTTGACTACAGGAGAATCAGGTTTCTTGCTGCAGAGCAGGAGAAAAAAGGAGTCAGTCAGGCTGAAGCAATGAACATTGCGTTCAGAATGGTCACACAGGAAAATAAGGGAAAGGCAAAAGACTAATGGGAAAAATAGGTGGATTTTTACAGCATGGCCGTAAGGATCACGGCTCGCGCGTTCCAGAGGAACGTATAGGTGATTTCAATGAATTTGCAATACGGCTCCCGGAAGAGGAGCAGAAGATACAGGCGTCAAGATGCATGAACTGCGGAACACCATTCTGTCAGACAGGTATGCTTATTGATGGAAGGGTAACCGGGTGCCCGCTGCATAACCTGATCCCTGAATGGAATGACCTCATTTTCAAGGGTAAATGGGATGAGGCTTATGATCGCCTTGCTTTAACAAATCCATTCCCTGAATTTACAGGAAGGGTTTGTCCGGCTCCATGCGAGGCAGGGTGCAATCTCGGTTTGAATGAAGACCCTACAAGTATCAAGGATGATGAACTTCAGATTATTGAACGTGCATTTGAAGCCGGGCTTGTAAAGCCAATGAGAAACCTCAGCCGCAGTGGTCGTACCGTTCTTGTGATTGGCGGAGGGTCTGCAGGACTTGCTGCAGCGTTCACTCTCAACCGCCTCGGCCACAGGGTCACGGTCTTTGAACGCAGTGACCGCATGGGCGGACTTCTCATGTATGGTATTCCGAATATGAAACTTGATAAAAAAATAATTCAGCGCCGAATTGACTTCATGGCAGCCGAAGGTGTTGAGTTTGTATGCAACAGGGCTGTTACGACAAAAGATGATGCTGATGCGCTTCTTGACAAGTACGATGCGATAGTTCTGTGCTGCGGATCTACTAATCCGCGCAATCTTGCAGTTGAAGGTCGTGAAGCGGCTGAAATCTACTATGCAGTCGATTATCTCGGAAGAAATACAAAGAGCCTTCTTGACTCTGATTTCTCTGACGGTAAAGCGACCTCTGCAGAGGGAAAACATGTTGTGATTGTAGGTGGCGGTGACACTGGTACTGATTGCGCCGCATCATCAACGCGTCAGGGTGCACTTTCTGTTACACAGATTGAAATCATGGATTGTCCGCCTGCCGAGCGTGCGGCAAATAATCCGTGGCCGCAGTGGCCTTCAGTCTATAAGCAGGACTACGGACAGCAGGAAGTCAATTTTAAATATGGCGCAGATCCGCGCAGGTGGCTCACAACTGTTACAAAGATCAACAGTGATTCATCAGGAAAGGTGGTTTCTGTTGACATTGTAAAAGTCAGATGGGAAAAGACTGAAAAAGGTTTTATCCCTGTTCCTCAGAAGGGCACTGAGGAGACGATTCCCTGTGATCTGCTTCTTATAGCGATGGGGTTTACAGGACCGGAAACACCTGTGATGGACGCATTTTCTATAGAGCGGGACGCTCGCGGTTTACCGTCATCAAAGACACTTTACCACACAACTAATGAGAAAGTTTTCACCGCCGGTGATCAGCGCCGCGGACAGTCTCTTGTTGTTTGGGCCATTGCAGAGGGTGTTGAGTGTGCGCATGAGGTGAATAAATGCCTTAGGCTGCAGAAGTAAACGTACTCCTCATGTTACAAACGAGATTAAGGAACGTATGCGCGCAGTAAAAAGCAACTACGATCTAATATCCTTGTATATAGAATGGAATTTGGTATGACGGATGATTTCAAGAAAAAAATATCGTTGTTCTGTAATGTCCCTCCAGTGTGCGTTTTTGAAAACAGGACACTTAAAAGCGTGTATGATGTGCCGCTTGTACTTGACAAAAAGGGTTTCGCAGATGTAATCTGTGAAAAATTCGGATTTTCCAGGAAAGAATTTGCGCTCTCGGAATGGAACGAACTTTCACGGAACTTCTCATGCCCGAAGGACACAACCACAATTGCGCTTGTAGGGAAATATGTCGGGTTGCGCGATGCCTATTTATCCGTGGTGGAATCCTTTACTCATGTTGCAGCGGCTAATCATACACGTATAGACATAAAATGGGTCGAAGTTAATGATATGGCAGCGGAAACTGCAGATAATCTGCCCGGAAGGAACTATTAACGGATAGTGCAATACTGGATGACCAGTATCTGGAAAGAACCATAGAAGCAATATCAAATGCAGCTCGTAGTGGGCCTGATGGTAAAATAGGGGATGGAAAAATATTTATCCTTCCCCTTGAGGACGTAATAAGAATCAGAACCCGTGAAAGGGGTTCCGATGCTATATAGGTCAAGGCAATTCCAGAGATTTTTTTATTAGGTATGGCTTTTTCGCAGATATTGCAGGCTGTCTCTTATCTGAAGGTTACAACATCCTGTCTGCGCAGATAGCAACTGAAAATAACAGAGTCTTTGATATTTTCCATGTAGAGCCCGACAGGATGGTCAGGATTGAATCCTCACAGCATTTAAAAATATTATTAAAAAATGGAATCTTGTTCTTGATAAAAAAACACAACACAGGGACTGATTGATGAGAGATTGCGGATGTATCCGCCAAAAGTGCAGCGAAGGTCGAATACGATAAAGTCCGAAGTAATCATAAATAATAACATTTCAATGAAATATACGGTAATTGAGATCAGGACTGCCGACAAATTCGGGCTTCTCTTTCAGAATGTATAGCTAATGGTAATTGATGAAATCACAAATTGTTTCGTGAACAACCCTGCAAAAGATCTTAATCTCCAGTATACCCGGGATGATTGATTGTCATTTTTACAAATGAATGATTTATCTGTCTGAGAAGAATCTTAGCGTAAGCTGTTGTTATTACAGTGCTTTATATTCCTTTTTGTAAGCTACCCCTAAAGGTTCAATTTCATTTACGTCAAAACCCAATTTCCAGCAATTTCTTTCTATTTTCGGAAATAGTAAAAACAGCTTTTCTGTAAAAAATATCGGAAATTTATAACTATACCGGTAGACACAGTAATTTCAAATCAATAACTGAAAGGAGAAAATACACTATGAAATCAACCAATGTATTCTCTTTGTCTGTATGCTTACAAACGTAGAATCGTCAGAAATTAAATAAAAGTTGCATTTTTATTTCTAATTGACTGAATAAACAATTCACATCTGTTCGTTTTTTTGTCGTAACAATTAATCATTCTCAAGTCTCAGGGGGTAAATGATGAAGTCTGTTTCTGTTTCAAGAGTGTGCGTTATACTTAGCAGTCTGACTGTTTTTGCTCTTTCACCTTTGGCACAACAAGCCAAAGTCAAGACCATTACAGAATGGGATCTTCAAACCACAAAAGGTGCTGTACGGATTCTTAATGATGCTGCTGCCAGGTTTGAAAAAGCAAACCCTGGCTACAAGGTCGAGCAGTCTCATATCCAGAATGATGCATATAAAACCAAACTGAAGATTGCGTTTGGTGCGAATCAACCGCCTAACGTGTTTAGCAGCTGGGGTGGCGGGCCGTTGAAAGAGTATGTCAAGGCTGGTCAGGTTGTCGATTTAACCAGCTATCTGGCCAAAGATCCCGCCTATCGTGATCGTTTCGCACCGGCTGGTTTCAGCTCAGTCACGTTTGATGGCAAGATCTACGGTGTGCCTGCCGAAAATACCGCTATGGCTGTCATGTTCTATAATAAGGAGATGTTTGCCCAAAATAACCTGGTACCTCCAAAAACCTGGGATGAGCTGATGAACGTGGTTAAAGTACTGAAGGCGAAGAATATTGCGCCGTTTGCACTCGCCAACAAAAATAAATGGACAGGTTCGATGTATTTCGTCTACCTGGCTGACCGTATTGGTGGATCGCAAGTATTCCAGAATGCTGCGTCGCGCTCGCTTGGTGGCAGCTTTGCTGATCCCGCGTTCGTTGAGGCTGGCAAACGTATTCAGGAACTTGTGAAGGCAGGTGCTTTTGCTGATGGTTACAACGGTCTTGACTATGACGTAGGTGCGTCGCGTCGCCTGCTCTATTCCGGCAAAGCCGCAATGGAATTAATGGGCACATGGGAGGCTGCTACAATTCGCAATGAAAATCCGGCTTTCTATGAGAAACTGGACTTCTTCCCGTTCCCGACAGTTCCAAATGGTAAAGGCGATCCGAATGCCGTGATCGGAACCGTTGGCGATAACTTCTTCAGTATTTCATCATCCTGCAAAGAGCCGGAAGCTGCATTCAAGCTGATTCAATCGCTTACTGACGATATCTCAGCACAAGCTCGTCTCGATGACAAACGTATCATTCCGGTAAAGGGACTCAAAACAAGTGATCCTTTCCTGAATCGCGTTATGAAACTGGTATCAGAAGCGTCAAATGTGCAGCTCTGGTACGATCAGGAGCTTTCGCCAAGCCTCGCGCAGACTCACTTGAATACAACACAGGCATTGTTTGGTCTTTCGATAACTCCGGAAGCTGCCGCACAGCAGATGGAAGCTGCCGCACAGGCGGAAACTAAATAAGTTTTTTCAGTGGTAAGACTATCGCCCATAAGGGGCGATAGTCCTCAGAATCTTGTTTAGAAACTGGTATATGAAATATTGGTGTGGCCTATGACTGCCTGGCAACATACAACTGCATCAATGCGATTTACCGAACCATTAACCGCAAAGGTGGAAGTCAAAAGATGAGCTGTTTGCTTGAAACACCAGACAAACCTGTTGCTATTCCAGACGGTAATCCTCAGGAAGAACTTACCCCGCTGCATCACAATACACACGTGATAGCCGTACCTGGATACGACAGGTTTAAATCATTAAAGGCAACAATACCAATTGTTGTATTTCTTCTTCCTGCCGTTTTGTTCCTTGTTGTCTTTCTCCTTTATCCGCTGCTTAGCAGCTTTCAACTTTCACTACTGGACTGGAACGGCCTTGGGAGCGGGGAACGCTTTGTCGGGCTCGCCAACTGGCTGCGCCTTGCTCAGGATCAGCTGTTCTGGAAATCTCTGGGTAACAATCTGTTGCTTGCTTTTTTTTCTGTGTTGATCCAGATGCCTATTGCCTTAATCCTGGCTGTTGTTTTAGATCAGGCCAGCAAGAGTTCGCGTGTATTGAAGATCCTTTACTTTCTGCCTCTGTTGATGTCGAGCGTGGCGCTTGGAGTTCTGTTCAAAAATGTATATGATCCGAATTTCGGACCGATCAATGGATTTCTCAGCGCAATTCATCTTGACGGATGGACTCGTGACTGGCTCGGTGATCCGCGCCTGGCTCTGGGTTCGGTTATCGCAGTGGTTTGCTGGCAAAATATCCCGTTTTATATGATACTGTTTCTTGCCGGTCTGGCTTCATTTCCAAAAGAATTAAGTGAGGCTGCCCGCCTTGATGGCGCGAGCGATTCAACGATCTTTTGGCAGATAAAGCTTCGACATCTGCAGGGAACGATCAGAACTGCTATCATGCTTGCGGTAATCGGATCGCTGCGTTATTTCGACCTGATTTTTATCATGACAGATGGTGGCCCCGAGGGTGCATCCGAGTTGATGGCAACCTATATGTTCCGCACCGTATTCAGCTCATTTCAGCTTGGTTATGGAAGTACCATAGCCTCGGCAATGTTCATGATTGTCACTCTTGTGGCGGCAGCTACCATGTGGCTTACCCGTCGTTACGAAACGGAGGTAAAATGAGTTCCTCAATTACACCGGTATCCGGTATGAATGCTCGTGGTAGTTGGTTTACACGAATTTCAGTTCCCGTTCTTGGTTTGTGCTGGTTGGCTGTGACAACGCTGCCATTCATCTTTGTGCTGATGACCAGTCTGAAGACCCAGATGGAAACCTTTTCCAGTTCAGTTTGGGCTCTTCCTGAGAAACTGAATTTTGTGAACTACATCGCTGTGTTACAGGGTGGTTTCTGGGTATATTTACGTAATAGTGTATTTGTACTTGTACTCTCTATTGTGTTGATTCTTATCATCAGTTCGATGGCAGCTTACGCATTTGCGCGATTGCGTTTCAGGTTGAACAAGCCGATATTCGCACTGATTGTGGCCGGGATGATTGTGCCTATCCATATCACCCTGATTCCCATCTATCTATTGACGCGCAATATCGGTCTGTACGATACGCCATTTGCACTGATCGGACCATATGTTGCAACTGCGCTGCCGGTATCAATCTTTATTCTGACCGAATTTATGCGCCAGATACCAAAAGAGCTTGAAGAAGCTGCGAAGCTTGATGGGTGTCGTACTTTTGGGGTCTTCTGGAAAGTATTTCTCCCGCTTTCCGGTCCTGGATTGTCCACTGTAGCGATCTACAACGGTATAGGTTTGTGGAACGAGTTCATCTTTGCCTATGTGCTGACCTCATCATCGGCCAATCGAACCCTGCCACTGGCGGTTTGGGATTTTCAAGGCCAGTACGCTGCCGATATCCCGGCGATTCTGACCGTTGTTACATTGACGTCACTGCCGCTGATTGTGGCGTATGCTTTTGGCCAGGAACGTATCGTGAAAGGGATGATGGCCGGCGCACTCAAAGGTTAAAGTACAATCAACTCCGGAAGTATTCAGGTATACACAAATTAACCAGGAAAAATTATGACCAGTATTACTCTTCGCAATATTCAAAAGACTTTTAGTAAAGACACACAAGTTATCAAGGATGTCAATCTCGATATCGCCAGCGGCGAGTTTTGCGTCATCCTGGGGCCATCGGGATGTGGCAAATCCACTCTATTACGCATGGTTGCCGGGATTGAAGACATAACCGCCGGTGAACTCAGGATTGGCAGTATCCGGATGAATGAAGTGCCGGCTGCCAGGCGGCAGGTTGCCATGGTGTTCCAGAATTATGCCTTATATCCTCACATGAGTGTCTACGATAACATGGCGTTCGGGTTACGTCAGGCCAAAGTAGACAAAAACGAAATTGACAAGCGTGTCAGAGAAGCCGCGCAGATTCTCAAGATGGAATCCTTATTGGATCGAATGCCACGTGCCCTTTCCGGTGGGCAGCGTCAACGGGTGGCGATCGGGCGAGCCATCGTGCGTTCTCCGAATGTATTTCTGTTTGACGAACCATTGTCAAATCTGGATGCTGCACTGCGTGTCCATATGCGTTCTGAAATATCGCGGCTTCACAGGAAATTCAACCACTCCAGCGCTATCTATGTCACACATGACCAGACTGAAGCTATGGCTATGGCAGACAAAATAGTCCTGTTACGAGCAGGGGACGATCTGAAAAAATACGGAAGTATTGCTCAGGTCGGAACTCCGATGGATTTGTACCATCGACCCGGCAACCGTTTTGTCGCCGAATTCCTGGGCAGTCCGCGAATGAATTTTCTGCCTGCAACCGTAGTGGAATGCAGCGAAAGTGACCTTAAGTTGCGTTTAACTGGTGGTGAACTACTAAAATTCCCATTCCATGACCATGGCCTCAATTTCGGAGCAAAAGTAACGCTTGGCATTCGTCCGGAACACATGTACCCGCTTTCTGCAGATGCCCCGGATTGTCGGCTTTCGCGTCCGGTAAGGCAGGTTGAACGCTTCGGTGAATACAGCTATGTCTATATGAACCTGGAGAATTCAGAAACCTTGATTGCGAAAGTTCCCGGTGACTGCTACTTTAGTGTAGACGAAGTCATGTGTCTTGGATTTCATCCTGAAAATTGCCACATATTCGATGAACATGGTATTGCGTTGCCCTACACGGGGAGACTTCAGGAAAAGGGAATTCTTCTAAATAATTGACGAACAAAAAAAAGTACGTTAAGGATTCTTAAGCGGGATAATTTGTTTGAAAAACTGTTTGTTCGACTGAATCGTTTCTCTTTTTGAAACGATTCAGTCATAGTAGGTTTAAATTATATTCTTTGTAGACATTGGATGACATATTCATTTTTAGTCAATTGTCTTTAGACAATAGAAATACAAAACAGGTGGTCTCATGCGAAAACGCTTGAAACAACAGATTGACAGACTCAGGGCTGCCGGAGCGGCATACGTTGACGTACGCTGGTATCCTTCAGAGCAGACAGAGCATCTGATGATGTGGAATGGAAATTTAAAAAATGCATCCGCATCATGTGAGAGCGGGGCGGGTGTTCGTGTGCTTTACAAAGGTGCATGGGGTTTCTCAGCCTCTTCTGATACGGATAATTTGACCGCCTTATTTGATAAGGCTTTCGATAACGCCCGTATTGCGGCTGAATGTGTCAGTATTGCAGTTCGTCTTGCTGATAAACATGCAGTTCAAGCCGAATTCAGAAGTCCCAATAAGATTGATCCATTTTCGATTTCACTTGCAGAAAAAACAGCCTTTCTAAAAAAACTCGATCAGGAGCTGAATCAGAAGGGTGTAACCCAGCGAATCTGTGAACTGACATTTATGAAAAAACAGATTGTCTATCTTGATTCTGAAGGCAGCGAAATAGAGAAGAACATTATCGAAGTTTTTCCCTCTATAGAAGTGATGGGAGTTGACGCTGACGGTGAGTCGCATTTGCGAAAGTATAAACCGCATATTAACGCAACGACACGAGGATGGGAGATGCTTGATCCGGGGATGTTCAGTGAAAATGCTCAAAGAATAGTCGCAGAGTTAAATCAGATTCTGTTGGCGCAAACATGTTGTAAGGATGAACGGTCTGTGATACTGCTTCCGGATATCATGTATCTGCAGACCCACGAAACAATCGGGCACGCACTTGAGCTTGACCGCATTCTCGGTTACGAACTTGCATTTGCGGGTGGATCATTCGTCAAGCCGAGCGATTTCGGCATGCTTCGTTACGGCTCTGCAAAGCTTACCGCACGTGCCGATGCGACAATTCCCAACAGTCCCGGAAGCTTTGGTTACGATGATGATGGTGTTGCGGCTCAAAATAATCTTCTTATCGACAAGGGTATTCTTGTTGGCGCCATTACCGGACGGCAGATGGTTGAACAGGCCAATGACTTTGCACATAAAATTATTTTCAACGGTTCGAGCGGTGCCAATCGTGCACAATCCTTTTATCGTGTACCCATTGAACGAATGACAAATATAAATATCGATCCCGGTACAGATGGTACACTCGATGATATTATCAGCACTACGGAAAAAGGTATCATTCTTGACGGCGAAAAAAGTTGGTCGATCGGTTCGAACCGCGAACAGTTTCACTTTGCGACTGAGATCGGCTGGCTTGTTGAGGATGGACGTGTCACTGATGTTGTAAAAAATGCTACCTACGAAGGTGATACTGTAAAATTTTATAATTCACTTTCTGCTGTAGGCGACCACTCGACCTGGAAGGTGTGTCAGGTTGATAATTGCGGAAAAGGACAACCCAATCAGGTCATGCAGCTCGGACACGGTGTTCCGGTCTGCCGCTTTGACAATGTTAGAATAGGAAATTAATAGTGAAAGATCAGATTCTGCAAACCTTACGTATTCTTCGGGCCTATGCTATCAAAAAAGGTGTCGATGCCTCTATTTTCTATTATGAAGAAGAGAGCTTCCTGATGAGATTCGCAAATTCAGCGGTTTCTCTTAATACAAATGAGCATCTGGTTCGTATAGAAATTACCGTATATGAAGGGCGGAAGCGTGCAAGCTATGAAATGATCACCTCTTTAAGTGATATTGAAACTATGAAAGATGGAATTGACACCGCTGCTGAGATGGTCAAACATGTGCAGCCACTGGATTATACTCCTTCTGTTAAGGTGTATAGTGAAAATTATATCGATGAAAGTTGCTATGATGACTCTCTTGCACACATAAGCAATGAAGAGCGTCTTGCTTACATCAATGAAGCTGTCGAAGGTCTCAATAATGATGATATAAAGCTGTCTGGAATATTTTCGTGCGGAGCCAATACCACCGCGCAGATAAATACACGTTCAGAGAATATTCAATATTTCAAGAGTTCCGATGCCCAGATATCAATTGTTCTGTCACATGCCGCTCTAAACTGGGAGGTTAGTTCCGAACAGTCTGCACAGAAAAAATCCGACCTGAATCCGCTACAGCTTCGAAGTGAACTGCGTTTTCTGGTTAAGCACTATGTAAACAATACTCCGCAGCAGCTTTCTTCGGGAAGATATGATATCGTCTTCGGTTCCGCAGCTGTCAGCGAACTGGTCAGTATTATCGACTGGATAGGTATCTGCGGTGGAGCAATGAAGCGCGGGTTTTCGTTTATAAAAGAGGACGACACCGGCAAAAAGATTTTTTCTGATAAATTCAGTCTGACAGATGACCCAACCAGAAGGGAGACCTTTCCTTTTTCACGTGATATCACCGGTATTGTGCGAAAACCATTTTCAATTGTTGAAAATGGCGTTTTCAGGTCTTTTACATGGTATCAGGATGATGCTGACGAATTCGGCGTAGAAGCGACAGGGCATACTGTCATGCATAAAAGTCTGGTTGTCCACTGCGGCGATAAGCGAGTCAATACTCTGAGTGAACTTATGTCAATGCCACGGGATAGAGATACGCTTTATATTCCCCACCTGCATTATATGAATATTGTCAATCCATCGAAAGGGCTGATTACGGCAAGTTCGCGCTTTGGTGCGCTTTTGCTGAAGCGTGACGGTTCTATGGCAGTACCGTATAACGTGAGAATTACACAGTGCATGTCGGATATATTCGGTGATAAACTGGCATGGCTTTCGGATAAACAGTGCGCTTATAACACTTCAGTGAGTTACGGCGCTCGTAACCCCACTGCAGTTATCACACCGAAATTTATTCTCGTAAATGATCTTGAAATATCACAGGTAAATCTGTCTGTTGACAAAAGACAAACCTGATTTCCTGAATATCCGTCAATGAAAAGTAATAAAAGTTATTCAAAAAACTCGACTGCAAAGAACACGGGAAGAGACGATTGTTGCATAAGAAACAGGTGCAAATTTGGAAGGGTCAATTTAAAGGGATGTGATCAATTCATCTATTGTCACAGTTGTTCCCGGTGCGACAAATATATCAGCTTCAACAAGGTAGGGTGATTTGTCAATAGTTACTACTTCCGGAAGATTTCCGCTTAGTGCGGTAATGTGATTGGCTGAGGATTGCTCTGTTGGTCTGGTCAATGAATCCATTGAAAAAACAACATTGATACTGAGTAAACAAATGATAAAGATATACCAGAATGAACGAGGCTCCGAATCAACAATTCCGGTAATACAATCAGAATCAGTTGTTTGCAACATTTTGTAAGACCTTATTAATCCGCCTGATTTCCGAATCCGCATAAATGTATTGAGGATTGGATGGCATATTTTTCAGAAAATACTTTACATCAAACCATGCTTCCATTGCCCTGTCACCATCTTCGCGGGAACCTGAAATATCAAATGCTGCGGTGAGGCATCGTGCTTTTGTTGACATGTAGAGCGTACGATGCTGATCAGTAGTAAGGCGCTTACTCTGTAATTTAAATCCTTTTTCTGTTGATAACAACGCGTCCTGCCATCGTCCAGTACCACATAAATACTGAGCTTTCAGAAAGTAGTACTCACCATCTTCAATCTGGTGTGAACTTAAAAGAGATGATACCTTATCCTGATCGTTTCTGCCGAGAGCTGCAGAGATCTGCTGTAAAATTGCATCGTCAGTAAGAATTTGTTTAGGCTGAGCAGCCTGTGCATGCTTTTCTAAAAGCGGTTCCTTACCTGCTTTTCTGACATTCTCTCTTCTATACTTCCTGTGAACCGGTATATTTGGCTTGCTGCTGTCAACAGCCGGAAGAATGTTGAAGGTTGATTCAGATAAGTCTGAATCTGCCGGTATCTCAGGCGAAGTCGTTTTTGTCAATGATTCAGAGTCTGTAACCGGGACTGTAGCCGGGACATTTGCGGTAAGACTGGTTGATGTATCGCTGGTACGGTTAAAAAGAGATTGGCGTATGTTTGTTAAATCATATCCTTTAATAACTAAAATTCCACCAACAATAAGCGCTGCAACAATAACGGCTGAAACCATTCCAAGTATAATTGGTCCTTTATTAATACTGGCTTTACGCTTTGGATTAGCAAAAAAATGGTTGATCACCCTTTCCGGTGATTCTTTTGTCATCTTATAAAACGCTTTTTCAATATCAACAAGCAATTCCTGTGCGGTAGCATAGCGTGCATCCCGATCCGGTGCCATACACTTTTTTACGATTTTCTTAATTGCCGGATTGATATCTCTACAGATTTCATGAAACGGTGTATAATTATCGTTGAGCCTTTTGTGGACGATCTCCTCAAGCGTTTTTCCAAAAAAAGCCTTGGTTCCGCTGAACATCTCGTACATCACAACTCCAAGAGAGTAAATATCTGTTCGCTGATCAACCTGAACGGCGTGAAGCTGTTCGGGAGAAGAGTAGTGAATTGAACCGTTTACTTTATCTGTTTCAAGATGCAGCGTCTCGTCAGTGGGGGTTGCAAGGCCAAAATCAGTCAATTTTACAATACCTCTGCGGGTAATCATGATGTTCGCTGGTTTGATATCGCAGTGAACAATACCTTTTCTCTGAACTCCGTAGAGCATATAATTCTGACGGTGGGCGTAGGTTAGTGCCCTGCAAATAAGAATGCATATCGCAGTTGCCACTTCAACAGGAAGTGCACCGGTTTCTGCAAGTATCTCCTTAAGGCAGTATCCGTTGATTTTTTCCATTTCAATATACGGAAGCCCGTTCCATTCACCGACATTATGAATCTCAACGATGTTTGGATGATGAAGTTTGGCGGTTATTTTGATTTCTGTTTCAAACCGCTCAAGAGATTTGTCGGATATATCAGGGTGCCAGAGTTTTACAGCACGTTTGATTTCAAGCTTGGGATTCCATATCTCATAAACAGTAGCAAATCCACCTTTTCCGAGAATAGCGGTAACTTTCCCTGAACCAAGAACTGTATCAGTATCAACAGCTTTGGCCTGGGCTGCCCTAAGTCTTTTATTTTCCGTTGGTCTTTTAATATCCATAGTTGTCTGCATTGTACTAATTAATATATGTGTAAAATGAAAAAATGAGAGATCTATATCAATTTTTTAGAACGCTGTCTGGAGCTTAAAATAGTTTTTCCAATGCACTTTTCAAAATCAAATAGGTACTATATAATGCAATCTGTTAAAAATACTATTTGAAAGATCAATAACTTAATCCCTGAGTGCACCAATTCACGCAGACCATTATAAAGCAGTGAACGATTAGCGTTGAAATGATTCTAAAAAACCAGATCGGTTCATAAATACTGGTACTTAAAAAAACAAACAGTACTGGGTCATAATATTTTATAATGGTTAAAATACCTTTTGAATTGGTGTGAATAAAGAGAAATTATGTAAAACAACTGATGATTTTGCAATTATGATTGAGAAATGTTATTTTCTCTGTAACCCGAAAACTATCGGGTATTTACTCTTTGCTGGTGTTAACGAAAGTGATTCCGTTTATGAAAAAGAAGTCCGGGATATTTGGGATAGTTGTAAAAGTATCAGCTTTAGTTGCAGGAGCATTGCTGCTCTTTAAAAACAAACATAAGATTTCTGATGTATTCAAAAATCGAAATGTTGTTGTTGCAATGCTCTATGGTATTGTTTTATCGGGCATCGCGGTTGTTTACAGGCTGATTATGGCTCTGAACTGGATTATCCAGCAGGCTGCAAAATAGTCTCTTGCTTATTGGTACATCTGGCACTTACGTTATCAGATGTACCACAAAACGTTAGTGGCTAAGAGCTGGCTGGTTTACACTGATTGGCTCATCACTTTGATTTAAGATAGTTTTATCAGTTTCTAATCAGATGCAATAAAATCTACCAAAATTCCATTAAGTATCTGTGTGACGGTTGTTCCCGGAGAGTGACCGCTGTTTTTTAGTTCAATAAATTTACAATCGGGCAATTCTTTTCTGACAGTTTCAACCATCCTGGAAGTTATTTCTTTATCATTTTCACCTCTTAAAAGAAGAATCTTTTTAATCAATACACCCGTTGCTTTTGTTTCATCATGGTAATCGCCAAACGCATTGCTTCTAAATAGTGATAGCAGCGATCTGTCTGTACCGATACATTTAAACTGATTTCTAAATGTTGCTGCGCAAGGTGCTTCATCGGCTTCGGGTAACATCTCCAATGCCCGCCCGATCAATTTTCTTTTTATCAGGAGTTTATACGCCGCTGTTCCAAAAATTTTATTACGTAGTATTTTGAATGGTCCCGAAAGTGGTGAATCTGATCCGATTACATTAAGCGCTGGTGATATCAAAAGCAGTGATTTAACTCTCGATGGATATTTACTGGCAAATGTAACGCCAATTGCACCTCCGAAACTTGGACCAATTATATCAACAGGATCGGTAATATCTAAACTGTCAAGCAGTTCCTTTAACTGACGACAGAAGAGTTCGCGGTCATGTACTGCTGGCGGTCTTGACGAAAAGCCTCTTCCATATTGATCATACCGTAATACTCTGAATCCTGCATTGTGAAGTGTATCCATTTGAGGTTCCCAGATACAAAGTGGTATTGTTCCACCATGGAGCAGGACTACAGTATGTTCTGCGTCCTCCGGTCCGGTAAGTTCATAATTTGTGATACCATCAGATAATTTTACGTATGAAATGCCGCCTGATGTCCGGTAGTTTTCATAGCTTATAGACTCCCGTGCACATAATGAGTGTGTCATATACATCCAGAATGTAAACAATAAATAAAATTTTTTCATAACAGTTAATTGTCGTTACCTGTATCATTCGAATAAATAAACTGTTTTCAGTCTGATCCGCAATAGCAGCAGAATGATTTATCCTTAATGGTTTCAGTGATACTTCCAGGGTGGTACTGTGGAAAGTCACCTGATCAGAATGAAAGATACTTTATCGCATCTTTCCATAACATGCTATTTTTATTAGATTTGACCGGATTCTCAACAATGTGGATAAAATGCATACCTGCACGTCGTGCTCCTTCACCATCGGTATCCTCGCGGTCTCCGATGACAATAACTTCTGATGGATCAAGATTCCAGTCTGAAGCTATTTTTTTAAAGGGTACCGGTGATGGCTTCAGTGCACCAAATGACTCCGATGATGTCATTGTGGAGAAGACACTTTTGTCAATTTTAAGCTTGTCAAGGCGTTCCGGAATACGGTCATAGTCAGATAACACCGCGAGTTTAATCCCATGCCGTTTGAGCATTTGAAGTGTTTTATTTAAATGTGGACGGGAATTTCTCAGGAAAAACATGACATCGACAAATGCCCTGTAAAAGTGTTTGTCAATCCAGTGTAAAAGCGTTTCTTCAGTTTTTTTTTCGATAGGTGCGAGCTGCTTTACAACTTCCTGGTAGAGTGCTGCTGATGATTCCAGATTAACGCCGGCATATCTTCCCCTGATTTTTAGAAATCTCGGTAGACGTATTATGTGTGGAAACAGCATTATTATAAGAAACGGACGCATGTACCAGCGCATCCGGTACAGCGTTCCGTCAAGATCAAAAATGATTCCCTTAACTTTGTCAAGTTCCGGAAGCATTGCTTATTTACCAGTGCATTCTTTTGCAGCAAGATAAATATTATCAAACATTTTTTCCAGCAGGTCTATCGGTACTGACGAAAAAGCAACGCGGATAACATCATTAAATGCTATTGTTCCGGTACTGTATTTCTCAAGAAGTGTTTTCCTGACAGCTTCTGCATTGCCAGTGTTAATTCTCACACACATGAAATAGCCGCTATTAAATGGTACTGCTTTGAAATAATCCGCGTAGTGTGGATGTGCCTTAAAAATTTCTTTTATCTTTGAATATCTGCGCTTGAGCATCTCGTATTTTTCTATTTTTTCTTTATCGTATCCGGCGTGCAGATATGCATTATTAAGCAGTGTCTGGCCAAGGTTTGATGCATTCGAGATATTGCCGCGGATCGCACCGCCAAGTTTGGATTCAAGTGCACCATATAACACCGGTGAATTTTTCGCGCAGCCAAATGTTGCAAAACCAACTCTGAAACCCCAGACATAATCTTCCTTTGTAGGACCATCAAGCTTGAGTGCAAGAATGTTTTCATGTGCATCTGCAAGATAACTGAAAATAGATTCAGTCAAAATTCCATTTTCGTAAACAAGACCAAAATACGCATCATCAATAATGACTACGATCTCTTTACCGCCGTTAGCTGCAGCTACAAGCAGGTTCTTTATTGCAGCAGCTTCATCAGTGGTGATTGTATACCCTGTCGGATTGTTTGGAAAGTTAAGAATAACAATTACTTTTTTACCTTTTGACTCGTCAATTGCACTTTTAAGCCCATCAACATTGAATGATGAATTATTTACAAATGCGGGAAACAGTTTAAGTGCAGCACCGTAAGCATTGCTGAAAATAAGATCATAGTTTTCCCAGTAAAGATCCGGAGAAATAATCTCATCACCTTCGTTGACAAAAAGGTATCCAGCCATTGATAAACCATGTGTCAGTGCACTGGTAACTACCGGCTGACTGAATGTTTTACCCTTCAAAGACGGATTTTTTTTCGTCATCATGTCATTCCAGGTTTTTCTGAAATCCGGACGGCCCGGACTGGGTGCGTAGTTGAATGCATCGTTGTCTGTTAAATTAAGCTGTGCACCTAATGACGCAAGCACCATGGGGTTTCCATTATCCTCAAGTGCGGTCCCGATGGTACCGTTGATTTTAGAGCCTTTAGCCTCCGCAGATTGTGAAAGTATTCCTTTTTTAGGAAAGAAGATAGCTTTTCCTTTGTCTGAGAGCATGTTAAAAACATGTGGATTGACAGATCGGATCGCATCGTTTAACTCAACCGCTTGCGGATTGTAATTCATAAAAAGCTCCTGGCTCCTTTTGATTTGGTCATAAAAATAGCCAAAAGACTCATAAAGGAATCTTTCGGCTGGTAGTTTTTCGGGTCTAAACCTGGCATTCGATAAAACCAGTTAAAAATAGCAGCTTTTTCAACTCATGTCAAAGTTTTTTTTTAATAAACTACATTTTTACACAATCCGGTTCCTGGAAAATCTCACTTTACAATTATAGGTACTTTAATGTAAGATATTGATTATCAATGGAAAAATGAAAAAAATTTAAATTGGAGAAGTACTATAATACTCGTTTTTCTTAACCAGGGATTTCTTATTCAACCTGAAACAATCAAAGCGTTGCGCAGGCTACCGAATGTACAGATTGTCAGCGTTGATATTACATCACATCCTAATGATGCACAGATTGAATATTTGTGTAAGCTCCTTCTCGAACATAACTGCCGCATACTCTTTACTGTAAATGAATGGGGTGTTGATACAAAGGGAATTTTGAAAACATTTCTTGAAAAATATTCCATTATACATATCAACTGGTTTGTTGATGATCCCTTCTATGAGGAATTGATACTTACTAAAAAATTTATTCCATCAGAACTTCGTATTGATTTCGTTTCGGATAAAGATTACCTCCCGCGTATGATTGAATCGGGGTATCATGCATACTTTTTGCCGCTGGGTACTGATCCGACAGTCTTTTTTCCCTGTGACAGTCCTGTTGAGAATGAATCTGTGTTTGTGGGAAATTCATATATAAAGCAAATGGATGAAATGCTTGTCGGTGCTGATGATCTGATTATGCCGATGGCCAATTTTTTGGCATCTCTGATACAGCAGTTTAACAAAAACAACAGGATTGATATTGAAGGGGAGATCTCCTCCTGCCTGAAAAAAATGCAACTGCCATCAGGAATGTCATTTGGAAAAGCTGTGTTTCTTGCGAAACATTTTATCGGATATCTTTACAGAAAAAATTTAGTGACCGGTCTTGTAAATACATTCACAGGATTTACTGTTGTTGGTGATGCCGGATGGAAACTGGCGGTAGATCCAAAACGAGTCAAAAAAGTTGGTTACTACAGCGGATTGCGGCAGTTGTACAACACAAGTACTATAAATGTTGATATTAACAGGATGGTAATACGAAACGGGTTTACACAAAGAATATTTGATACGCTTGCTTGCAAATGTTTCTGTATTACAAGTGCAAAGGATATCGTTGACGAGTATTTTATAACATCAGGAGATAAAAAAGAGATTGTAATGTTTCATAATTCAAATGAGTTGCATGAATTGATCCGCTACTATCTGAAGCATGATCAGGAGCGCAAATCGATTGTTGAACGGGGATACGAAAAGGTTATAGCAATGCACACCTATGATCATCGTGTTGCAGAAATATTTGCAAAAGTATCGGAGTTTATCGGGAAAAAGTGACTTTCCGGTCATTGTTCCCTGATACATGACTGGCTTGACACAGTAACAAGTACAATAATAGCAGCGTTTATGTATTGTCTGCCAGCTTGAATTTCATGATGATAGTATTTAAGCCTTCAACAATTTTTGCAAGTTGATCCGCACTGCCTTTGATAACCGATACGCTTGAAGTTGTCTCTTTGAGGCTGGAATCGACATCAACGATTAGTGTCATAATTTCTTTGATTCCATGTGCTGATGTATTTACATTTGAAGCAATTGATTTAGCTGATGTATTTACGTTGGTCATATTATTGGATATTTCACTTATTGTTGCGCTTTGCTCTTCAACAGCACTGACAATTGTATGGCTGATTGTATTTACATCACCAATTATACCATCTATTTTTGCGATTGCATCAACGGCATTATCTGTATTGTTTTGCATTTCGTTAACTAACTTTTTAATTTGACCTGTGGCATTTGCTGTCTGGAATGCCAGGTTTTTAACTTCTGATGCTACAACAGCAAAACCTTTTCCAGCCTCACCTGCAGACGCTGCTTCAATGGTGGCATTGAGCGCAAGGAGGTTAGTCTTTTTCGCAATGGAGTTGATGGTGTCGACAATTTTACCAATCTCCCTGGCTGAAAGATCAAGCTTATCCATCAGTTGACGGGATAACTTTGATTGATTGTTGGCTTCTGACGCGATTTGTGATTCTTTCTGACAATTCCGTGCGACTTCATTGAGCGATGAGCTCATTTCCTCAATTGCAGATGCAACAGTGTTGATATTCAATGACATTTCTCCGGCAGTATCAGAAATCGCAGATACGCTGTCATCTGAATCTTTAACTGATTGTGTTGTGTGGCTGGTTTTTTCCACAATTGAAGAACTGTTGTCAGATATAACGGATGATTTTTCAGACAGTTGTCCGGATTCAACTGTCAATACACCGGAATATGATTTTATATTCCGTATGATTTCAGTAAAAGAATCGATAGTTTGATTAACTGCTGCAGCAATGTGTCCTGTTTCGTCAACCGACGTAACCTTGCACTTTTTGGTGAGATCACCACTGCTTAGAGATTTTAGTGTCTCCATGACCGCTTTAATAGGTTGAATAATGCGATTGCTGAGTAGTAATGCTATGGTGACGAATAAAATAAGAAATGCCAGTGAAACAAGCAGGGTGAATGTAATGACTGTTGATACTTTTTCTTTGACAGGTTGCAACGAAATCCCAACAACAACAGTGCCGTATGTTGCTACTGCTGTCTTGATTTGCTTGGATTTTTCTATGAAGTCTTTGGTTACAAGAACTTTATCGCTGAAACTGCTCCGATTTAAATCAATTTTATAGTCTTGCGGATTGTATGAATTGATTACGCCATTATTGTCATCAAAAATTATCACATAAGATATCTGTTTCTTCTCTTTAAGCGTCTCATAGACCGTATTCATCGCTTCGAAATCGCCGGCATCCAGTGCAACACCAAACCCGTACGACAACAGATCTGCTACAATATCAATCTCTTCTGATAATGTTTCCTTGGCTTCTGATGCCTTATTTGAAGGGAAATATAACGTTGTAAGTACACTGAATGAAAGGATTATAATAAGTGGAATTGCCAGTATTTTATTACGAATGCTTGTTTTTAAGAAATTGAACATTAAGAGACCTCCGGTTACAAATGCGAATAGCGTCTCTGATATTGTACAATTACGTAATAAAAAGTGTATAAATAAATGAAAGTCAACAATTATTCAACGATATATGTGCTGTTGCCAATATAAAAAGAAATAAGATGCATGCAGATTTAATAAACCTTATATTATTGATTGCTGTTTGTTTTAACGTTGCCAAATATATAAGCGTTAATAGTGTATTTGTTGTTTTGGCTGAAAACTAATCACTTACGTTTAATTATATATGCAACTTCAGGAGGTGTTTTGTGAATCGAACTTTTATCAGTTTTCTTTCTTTTTTGGGTAACGCTTTATCTACTGTGCCATCATTCTCTCAGGCTGTATTTGAGATCAATCCCGATTCTGCAAAGCATTATATCAATCCGGCTGTCTACGGTGTGAATACCGTTGTTCTTACCAAGGATAATGTCAATTTATACCTTCTATCGGCCAATTTGAAAGCAGAGCGTATTGGAGGAAACAGGTTAACTGCGTACAATTGGGAGAACAATTATTCAAATGCGGGAAGCGACTGGACTCATAACAGTGATCATACCTGTCTATTATAATACCCGATATATCCAATCTCAATAATTTAATGAGGCAATGCAATACTTCAATAAGTTTCGGTTTCTGTCAGAATGAGGTTGTAATAATTTTTCTTATATCCATTAGTTTTTCGTCAATAATTCCAATATTGTAAATTGGCAGGTTAGGGCGGCGAATACCTGCAGATGCTTTAAGATAATCCGGAAGCGAATCTATTGCAAATGATCGATTTTTATTGATACGGAGAATTTTTATCGCTTGCATTTCACAACTGACCGGATCGGTGCTCATAATAAGCGTATTGGGGTTTTTACCCTTGGAGTCAGGATCAATAGACTTGACGTAAGTAGAAAAATCATAAATCCCGCCAAATGGCCCTTTGCCCTCATCGATTCCGAACAATCCACAGCAAATTGATAGTACAGTTTTTTTGAACACCGGCCCGGTGCAGTTCATCATGACAAGTCCCTGCTGATTTTGTGCTGCGAGAGATGGATCGTATGAACCATAATGGTTCTTAAATCCAAGAAAAAATCCACCATAATTCTGATTGTGTCCGCTCAGGCTGAACACATTTATAAGATAGGTACATTTATTTAAACTTGAAGCGTATGCAAAGCCATCAGCACCATCACCATAGTTTATAATGGTATCTTTGACAAATCTGATAGGCGGAAACTGTGATTTGATATAATGTGCTTCTGTAAAGGCATGAAGATTATTTGCATCGTAAATGATAATGTTATCAGGTGACAGTGTACGTTTGTTGTCAATGGGAATCGAAAGCAGGCTGTTGACTATTGACAAAACAAGATAGTAGTGGGGTGTATTGTTTCCGGGGTTAATGAGATTGGTTTTTATGGCAATTACCGACGATGAATTTAATGGCCCAGGAAAAATGCTTTTCCATCCTTTTGTTACTGCTTTAGCATCAGTTAATCCGGTGATACAACTATCAAGCATTTGATGAAGAATTGCAGTATCAACTTTGATTGTCTGTGTCACCCGGTAATCGTATGATAGTGCAACTCTACCTGGCCACTTATTATTTGGTGATGGATTAAGTGGAACAATCGTATCTGCACATATGCATAAAAAAATTGTTATAACTAATGCTATACACCTTAAAAATACATACATAGTTTAGAACTTTAATTCCTCAGTGAAATCAAATTATATTTGAAACATACCTCCTAAATCCCATCTCATCAGAAATTTCCAAAGTTCTCTGGCTGAGGGGGACTTGTAAAACATTTAATTGTCTTTAAGTCCCCCTGCGGGGGATTTGGGGGCGTGTCTTTCAGGGCGCGAGTACAAATCGTTTTACAAATGTATTCACTCATTAAGTGAACTACAAACATCCATGTAATTTATTTAAAATAATTAAATTAATAAAAAATTACCAAAATTTGACCAATTACAATAATTTAAAAGTATTCACTGACTCTGTATTACATAACAAAGCCAGTGAATAGTATCAGGAAATGGTGACTCTGGTTGACATTTTCAATGATCCGGATTTAAAAGAAACAAGATATGCTCCTGCTGCAACTTTACTATTGCCAGCATCACATTGATCCCATGAAAAGTGGTTTTTGGCACCCTGAACGGTTTGTTTGAATTCACGAACCACTTTACCATCAAGTCCCAGAATGGTTATTTTAGCCGGTTGGCTAACAAATGAAAGTGGTACAGTGTAGTGTATAAAACAGATGTTTTGTGTTTTAATTGATCGTGCACTGATTTCTGCACCGTTCTGCATAGATTCCCGTATCTGCCTGACCGGTGTAACATCCGAACCATTGATAATTGTTCTGATATCCATTTTTGTTTCGTCAATAGTACCGATATTATAGGTCTGGCTTAGCGCACCTGTAACACCTCCTGATGCTCTCAGATATGTTGGAAGATTTGCAACTGCATAAGAATTACCATTATTCATTCGCATCATTTTGATAGCCTGCATTTCGCAGCTTACAGGATCGGTACTCATAATTATTGTTGTAGGATTGGTGTTGGTTGATGAGGGATCCATCTTTTGTGCGTAGGTTGAGTAATTTCCTATTGAACCGGTAGGGCCTTTGCTTTCAAGCATACCAAAAATACCGCTGCACATACTGAGTACTGTTTTATTGAAAACCGGACCAGTACAATTAATATCCCTTAAATAATCAGGTGCATCAGAACCATGCATACCTCCAGGATTTGAATAGGTTCCGTAATGACTTTTAAAGCCAAGTGAAAAGGAACTTCCGATGCTGTGACCGCGAGGGCTGAAAACATTAATCAGAAAATCACTGTTCTTTAATGTTTTAGCATATGATCTGTTATTAAGAGCACCATCGCCATGTACTGCAGCAGTATCTTTAACTCGTGCAATATTTGGGAGGCGTGCCGCAGTATATCCGGCTGTATCCATTGAATTGGAATTGTTCATATCGTAAACAGTAATATTCGCAGCAGAGAATTTTGTTCCATTAAAATCCATCTGCTGCAGGCCTTCGCAAATAGCTGCAACGGTAAATGCATGAGGACAGGGATTTCCGGCATTCAGAATATTAGTCTTGATAGCAACTTTTGATGACGCTGTCAGGCTTGATGGAAAAACCGATTTCCATGCAGCGCCGACAGTCGCTTCACCAGTCAATAATAAAATTGCATCATTGACCATCTTCTTTACAATCGTTTCATTAACAGTTATTCCGGAAGTTGCTTCTTTGTTATAATTAATAACAACTCGTCCTTCCCATTTATTACCGGGACCTTTTGCAAGCGTTGCATTGGGAGCTGATAATGCATCCAGTGCACTGGTGCCAACCATAGATACTGCTGCCGTCGCAGCGGAGCCTTTTAAGAATGATCTTCTTGTAATAGACATAGTAACTCCCTGAACGTGTTATTAATTTTGTTTTTTCTTGAATACATTGTAAAGATTTGCCGCATCAACAACAGCCTTTGCATCGTTATTGTAATTGGTATGATATGAAAGAATTACAACTTCCCCTAATACTGCAATCCATGCACACCCATCCGTTGACTCATTGTCAAGCAGTGCAATAGATCTTGATGCACCTGCGATTGCATCTGGTGATTTTGTAAACTTATCGCTTGCAATATAGTTATTGAATGCTTTCGTTGCGGCATCTCTTGTAGGGTAGGTCATGATCCAAATCTCATTTTTTTCATCGTTAGAATTAATAAGACGCTGTGCTGCACCCTTAATTAAACCGGCATCAACAAACATCGGCGCGTCACCATCAACAAGTTCATCCATTCCTTTTGTTGATCCACTTGTTTTGGCAAGAAATTCTGCCCATTCCCAATCAGATTCAAACGACCATCCCTGAATATCAGCTTCATAAATTCTGAATGTTGACTCATTGAATACATCGCCGCCCGATTCCTCCTCAACGATTTTGCAACCGAACATTAATACCACTGCAAAAAATGCGATTAATAACCTGCGAATCATTTAGTACTCCTTTTGTAAATATTATTAAAAAGTAATTGTGCACTGTAGATTGACTTTAAAACTACTGAACCCGCCATTTGAGAATGTAAACGATTCCTGATTGTTGATCGTAATGTTTGGCAAAGTATGTAAAATCAACATAAAGACATATTCAAGCTTTGGGTGCTCATCCGGAACATTGTCAACTCTGTTCCATAGAACTTTCAGGCTGTGCAGATTCGTAAGTGATCGTATAAAATGCCATTTATTCATTGAAAGAGAGGCCTCAAGTAATGGAGAGAACGTTTGTTGGGAAGCTGATGAGTCATTAGCAGAGGTAAGTTCAAACGCAGGTTTAAGTTGAAGCCAGGGTAATGCTCTCCAATAGTATTCTGTTAATCCTTTGAAAGAGTAGTTATCATAATCAGTGGCAAAATTGACAGTATTGTTCCAGTTGTTTTTTGAATCGAAATAAAATTTAAAATTATTATTAGACGAGAATGTTTCTGTTGAATCGTTTTTCGACCAGGTGTTCTGGTTTGACAAAAAGAATGTTTCATTTAGAAAAATGTTAAAGCCGGCACCTTTGTCAAATTGCTTTTTTTGAGTACCTATAGCACCTGTGAGATAGTCGCCAGTTGAAAGGTCGCAGCTTGAATCTGACGCATTAATACTTTGTTTCAAAGATCCGTTAAGTGAGAACCAGCCGAGTTTATTATGCCATCGTCCCGGTCTGAGTGTAAGTGTCAATTGACGGTTTACAGCAATAGTGCTGCTGTCAATATCTGCGTATTTGTTGGCAACACTTGAATAGGTACCCATGAAATTGACACCTCTTGGAAATTCCACGGTGACAAGCTGAATGGATGGTGCAATATAACTGGTTAAATTATTTCCTAAATCACCATTTTTTGTTTCGGTATTGAGTATTAAGGAAACGGGTTGCACCGGATTGAGAGTTAATTTACCAACGGTTGAACGCCCGGAATTGAAGTTATTATCAAAAAAACTGTTATATCGGTACTGTGTATGGGTCAATTCATACTTGACTTTTTGAAAGTGTGTAAGTTTGGCAAGGTATGGTGATGAAGTTTCATATAGCTTGATCATGAAGCGGTCTTTAACATGGAAAATACTATCAAAGAGATCATTTGTATCATTTAAATTGTCATCAAGGATAACTCTTGAAATGTCAAAATCCAGAAATGGAAAACCCTGATAATGAACACCGGTTTGTGCATTATATCCCGATTCTGTTCCGGAAAGGGCAGAGTAACGGTGCTGTGAGTAGGTTATTGGAATCTCAGGTGTGATATTATAATTTGCCGAAAAATTGTACTCATTTTTAATTTTTCCAAAACCGCGTGTAAATGTATCCGCAGTTGAGAATCCGGTATCTGCAACAAGTCCATTAAAAGTGATACCGAGATTTTTACCGATTCTGCTCTGGATATCTATTGCACCAGCACTGCTCTTTGCTTGCGGATTAAATGAATATTCTGGTGTCACTTTTAAAAGTAAATCAGGATTCTCTTTACGATATTCAACTGGTACAGCCAAATTTACAATAGATTGAGTAGCATCCTTTTTAATGGTCTCAACACCGCCGCGTACCGAAAGCCAGGGTAGGGGAGAAATGGTACCGGTTCCATAAAATGTTTCACCAAAATTATAAAAGGGCTTAAATTCAATCTCTTTATTTCCCTGTCGTGGCAATGGTTGTACTTTGTAGGTAACTGCAATGAGTGAACTTGGATCAACCGGCGCATCCATACTTATCTGAAGAGAGTTTGTTAATCGGTAGAAGGCAAAATACTTCGCATCAAGTTCAACACCATCAACCCAGACTCTCACTGTTCCGGGTAATAATTGTATCGTATCTTTTGTTTGTGTCGATGAATCTGTTATTTGTGTGACTGCCAATGAATCAATTGAAGTTGAATCGGATGTAGTCAGGAGCGTGTCAACAGGAGTAGACTCAAGCTGGTAATTGCCATCGGGACGATATTTCAATACTTTCCAGATTGATCGGGATGTTATATAACCGATACCGGCTCCGATTTTTGCAATTTTCCTGTCTCTGTCTTTTAATTTACTTTTCGTATCAAGTCCGATCTGTAATCCTTCATACGAAACCGGTGTTGATAATTTTGATTTCATAATATCTGTTTCAGAGGTACCGGCACGAATTGACTGAATAATATCACCTGATGCACCTTTATAAATAGCAAGTTTTGTTGCAGGAACAGAACTGTTTGTATTACTAAATGAAATGTCAAGTGACCGGCCATCCGCATCTGCAGTGTGAATGTTTACATCAGCGATGAAATCAGGCTTTGTCCATTTGACAAGAAGTGTACTGTCAGTTGAATCCGGAGCATAAACAGGATTATTCAAAGAATCCCATCCGACTCTTACAGAATCGTGAATAAACCCTGCACTGTTTAATGATGTCTTGCTTTCGACAAAACCTTTGATATTTGTGTAGAAACCCGGTTTATACTGCACCATCGGACCCGCATCGGTCCAGCTTATTTTTGACTGTGAGTTGTTCTGTTTCGCTTCAATTCCGGACCATGTTTTGCTACTGAAATTATAAATAGAGATTGCATCTTTGTAAAATAACAGTAAATCAGATTTGTAAACAACTTTTTCGGGAAGCTCATCCTCTTTTGCTGGTGGATAATCAAGGAATGAAAATTCTGATTTGGTAGTGTTATAAAACATGAGTCTGGATTTCATCGAAAGGCACATGTCAAAGTTGTTTTTTGTAAACGACATAATTGGTTCGGTAATATTTATATCCAATTGCTTCAGAACGGTATTTTTTTCCAGTTTATATACTTTGTCAATGGTTGAAAAGTAAGTGATATCCGATTCGACCCACGCATCAAGGATTACATTATCCGACTTTATTAACTCCCAGATTTGTGTATTTGGCACATAAATATGTAACCGGTTCCCCGAAATTTGAGTAATTGATCGTGATGATTTAATAAAATAGGAAGAGTCGAAAGAGGATATGTCTGATGCAAAACGGTTCCACTTCTCTGTACCAATAGTAAAGGTGTAAAGCATTTTTTGCCCCAGGCACTCTACCGTTGTCCCATCACTGATAATTGCACATTTAGCAAATTTTTCAGGAACAGAAAAAGATTGCCATTCTCTTCCAAGTTTGTCAAAACGAAAGAGTGTGTCGTCAGTTGACAACCAAAGATAATCTATATCAGATGCAAGTTTTCCGGTGCGGTTTATATCATCCGAAAATGTTATCCGTTCAATAGCCTGCGTAGACATATCAATCTGATAAATGCCAGCATCGGTTGATATCAATAATGCCTGTTCATACTCAATAATGTCATGGATAGCACCAGTTGTGCGCGTTTGATCAAGTACAAGCGGATAAACATTACGCGAATCGGATGAATAGATAAAAATTGATGTTCCATTATATATCCAGCTTATTTTCCCATTGGAAAATGTCTGCCACGAAAGCGGATTTGCAGTAATCAATGATGTAAACAGCAGTATTAAAATCAGTAACAGCTTGCGCATCTTAGTATCTGTATCCTTATATAAAATAACCTTACCTTTTCACAACCTCAACCTTAACCTTAATCTCAACCTGTTCCTTATACCATAATCTCAGTAATCTTTGATGATTCCACATTACCAAAACCAAGTGCAGCAGCTTCCTTTAAATGTTTTACCTGTTTTCCTTCGAAGGTTTTACCATACCAGGGGGCAAGAGTGGTTGCATAACTGTCAACTGCAACAGGATCTGTGCCAGCAATAAACGTGTCGAGCTGTTTCACTTTTCCCGGACCTGCAGGACCATTGTCGATGAGTGCACGGGATGCATCAACGAGACACAGGTGAGGTTTGATATAATAGAGCTGTTCAGCTATGGCTGTTGCCATTTCGTAATCACGATGAAAAATCCCGCGATCCTTTACAAGGCCCATAAGTCCCTTTATATTAAAGGATACCCCGCCAGCGCTGTGTGATTTCGCAGTAGGTAGCGAAAGCAGGAAATCTACAGAATACACTTCTTTTACAACATCTGCTGTGGTTAGTTGTTTTGCCTTGCTCTCTGTTTTAGTGATAAACATTGAATCCTGTTTCGGAGTATATACCACAACACCTTTTAAACTTTTCACCGCCTCAGCAATACCTGTTTTCTCTTTACAATGTGCTGCATCATGGAGTGTATTGTCACAAACAATCACCCGTGATGCACCTGCGTCAAGACAGAGCTTTGCGGCAGTGTACACAGCTTCCGGTGATGTACATGTGCCCCATTCAGGAGGATTTGCAAAGCTCATATTCGGCTTGATCATCACACGAGCACCTTTTTTTACAAATCGTGAAATTCCACCGAGTTTATCAAACAACTTAGGCATTACATCAGAAGCAGTTCCTTTGCCTACAAAAACCTCGCTTTTACTACCTGTTGCCTGCGCAAATACATTTGATCCAACTGCGGCCGCAACGCCGCCGGCTATTGCCCCTTCTATAAACGAACGTCTCGAAATATCCATTATTTATTTCCCCTATTGTAATGTTGCTACTTTGTTAAAATCTGCTGTCGTCAAGCCCTTCTTACATCTTACATCTTACATCTTACTTCTTGCTACTTGCTACTTGCTACTTGCTACTCCTCAAACCCCACCGGCAAATCACTTTTATTCTCCTGTGGAATATTATCAAGTGATTCATGACCGGTCTTTTTTCTTTCAATATCCATTTTTTCACGTTGTGATTTTGTAAGATAATCACCACTGGATTTTCTGTTCTCACCAAAACGCATTACGGCAATAGCTGCCTGATCATTGACGGGGCAGTGGTGTTCACACATACCGCATCCCATGCACAGATCTTCCTTGACAACGGGAACGGTGAATTTCCCCCCTGTCGTTTCGAGTTCAAGAGAGTCAATCGCATTAAACGGACAGACTTCATCGCATACAACGCATTCCTTGTTCTGCTCCCATGCGATACACTTGTTTTTGTCAAGGACTGCTGTACCTAGTTTAATATAAGGCTTATCTGTTGGTAATACTTTACGGATTGCGCCTGTAGGACAGACATTACCGCAGATTGCACACTGGCCTTCACAACCTCCGATTTTCGGGACAATCTTTGGAGTGTATAGTTTATTAAAACCATCAGTAAACATACATGGCTGAAGTGCATTTGTAGGACATGCTTTCATACATGAACCGCAGGCAAGACACTTTGCGAGGAACTCTGTTTCGGGTAGTGATGCCGGTGGACGAATCAGTTTCCCATGGTCATCACGCTTCAACGATGCTGTCGCTTTGTATGCTGGAAGTGCGATAAGACCTCCCGCAAGTCCTCCAAGAACGTGACGGCGTTTTACATCGGTTGGAACTGATTCATTTTTGGAAATTTTACCAAAAGAAAACCTGTTGCATTCATCTTTCATTGATACACAAACACCGCAGAGAATGCATTCTGATGCAGATGTCTTTTTGACATCTTTTTGAGGTATCGCGCGGGTAGGGCATGCTCTTGCACAACGGGCACAGGAATTACATTTTGATCCGTCAACTTTTCTTTTGTAAATTGACCAGTTGGATAGTAGGCCGAAAAAAGCTCCTGATGGACAAATATACTGACACCAGAATCGTTTGTCCCAGAAGGTACCACCAAAGATGAGAAACACAAGGAAAATAGTCACTCCAATACCGGAAAACAGAGGAACTTTTGTTGTAAATGTCTGATTCAGATAGCTGCCGGCATCAGGAAATACGGATCCTATAGCATGATGAGAGTCGCTGATGATTACATTTAGTGCGGGATTTACAACGTTTGTAAAGATTCTGGTAATAAGAAGGATAGGATCGAAAAAAAGTGGAACGAGAATTCCAAATACAGTTAACGTAACAGTGATAATCAAAAGTATGTATTTCAATCGATGAAGATAGATTGCAGGGCGACGTTCATTTGACCGGATTTTTGGAAGTGCAGCGTCGACAATGTCAATAAGAGTACCCAGCGGGCAAACTGCTCCGCAGAAAATTCTTCCAAAGATTATCGTAGCCACAAAAACAATTCCTGAAATAAGTACCAGATCGAAAAAAAACTGTCTGGAGGCAATGCTTACAAGAAGTGTTGTCAGTGGATTCAGTTTTAGAAAAAAGTCGCTGTCGACAGTGTAGGCAGTTGGATATTTGTTTAGTAAGAAAAAAAAGATTATAAATGCCAGAAAAAAAAATGCCTGAATTGCTATTCTGATTTTACGCATGTGTTGTATAAAACCTTGCCTGTTTTAGATAGTTCTGTACGTTGCCGGTTATATGTTAGCCTGTCAGGAAATCACCTTTATAATCCGGTTTGTTTAATAAATATATTACATCTTTGGTAAAACGCTCTACAATTTTTTAAAATCTGTGTAGTTATGTATAGATTTTGTTGACCGGTATGTAAAATTCCGTTAACCATAGTTACATGATAATGAAAAATACTTCTATCAGTGCTAAATTTTTTGTTTAGCGTAGATTTTAATTTATATTTGTACTTCTAAACTCTTGAAATACTTATAAAATCAAAGGTAGTACACATGATACAGTTTTCACAAAGCGCACAGCAGATGCGTTCATCAGAAATCCGCAGATTGATGGCCCTTGCTGCGGATCCATCAATAATTTCTTTTGCTGGTGGTATGCCTTCAAACACACTATTCCCCGTTGATGTGATTGATGAGATTTATAATGGTCTGAGCGAGAAGCAGAAGCAGGTTGCGATGCAGTATGGACCCACATCAGGGTTTCCTCCGCTGCTTGAGTCATTGAAAAAGTATCTTGAAAGTAAAGGTATGTCGATGAACGGGCAATCGCTGATTATCACGACCGGTGCACAACAGGCGATCAATTTACTGACAAAAGTACTTGTTGATCCCGATGATGTCGTGATTACAGAACAGCCAAGTTTTATCGGGGCTCTTGCAGCATTTAAATCCTATGGTGCAGTACTTGATGCAGTTGATCTTGACAGTGAAGGAATTAATATTGATGCGTTAAAATTGTCTTTTGACAAAAACGGTGCCAAAGCAAAAATGCTGTATCTTTGTCCATACTTTCACAACCCAGCCGGTATAATTTATAGCCGGGACAGAGTTCGTGAGTTGCTTGAAGTGTTAAAAGGACGTGATATCGTTCTGCTTGAGGACGATCCATACGGTGAACTGTATTTTGATGAATCCTGTAAACCTTTAACAAAACCGATGAAAGCGTTAGCCGCAGGAAATGAACCTGTACCTATCTGCTATACAGGATCATTTGCAAAGATCTTCGGACCCGGTTTCCGGCTCGGATGGCTTTTGGGGCCTACAGAAATTGTAGAAAAATGTGAGCTTGCCAAGCAATCCATGGACGCTTGTACATCGACGTTTACCCAGGTGCTTGCAAATGAATTCCTGTCAAGAGGAATGCTTGAGCCATACGTTCAGAAGCTGCGTAAGGCTTATAAAGAACGGTCATCAATTATGCTTGACGCACTTAAAAAATATATGCCATCAGGTGTTACCTGGACTACACCCAAAGGTGGTTTTTACATTTGGGTAACTATGCCCGAAGTAATGAATTCATCAGACGTATTTCAGGAATCAATAAAAAAAGGTGCTGCATTTGTTATTGGAAATGCATTTGATCCGCATGGTGTAAAAAATAACAGTTTCAGACTGGCTTTTTCGCATACACCTCAGGAACGAATTGATGAAGGTATCAAAATTATCGCTGATGCCATCTGTAAACTGATGAAATAACGTATTGGCCCCTGTATATGAGACATCTTAGATGTGGTGTCTCATATAAAATTGTAGTCATTGCATCAAATATAATGTATCTTATTACAGCTTTTTTGCTTTTGAACCGTCAAAACGGACGAATTCTATTCAATATCTGGAGGTTATTTAATGATGTGGTCTGGTTGTATTACGGCAGTTGTAACTCCATTCACCAAGGATGGAAAAATTGATGAAAATGGTTTTGCCTCAAATATTGAGTACCTGATCAGTAAAAAAGTATCTGGAATTATTCCGTGTGGAACAACTGGTGAATCAGCGACACTTGCATGGGAAGAACATAAAAGAATCATTGAAATTGCAATCAAAACTGCGGCAGGCCGGATTCCGGTTATTGCCGGTGCTGGCTCAAATAATACACAGGAAGCTATTACTATTGCGCAACATGCCGATGCGCTTAAAGCTGATGGCGTTCTCTGCATTGTACCGTATTACAATAAGCCTACTCAGGAAGGTATGTATCAGCATTTCAAGGCAATTGCACAAAGTATCAGTATCCCCCTCTGTCTCTACAATCTTCCTGCCAGATGTGTGGTAAATATGCAGCCCGAGACGGTTGAACGATTAATGGAATTTGATAACATTATCGGACTCAAAGAGGGTAATTAGGACATGGTGCACGTATCAGAGATTCATCGCAGATGTGGTGATCGCCTGACAATACTCAGTGGTGATGATCCGGCAACATTGGCAATGCTGGCTGTTGGTGCAAAAGGTGTCGTTTCTGTTGCGGGCAATATTATCCCTGATGTCATAAACACAATGATCTCGAATTTTATGAATGGAAATGTTGCTGAAGCACGAAAAATTCATGAAAAATATCTACCATTCTTCGGTGCACTCTTTTATGAAACCAATCCGGTACCTGTCAAGACTGCAATGCGCAAAATTGGTCTTGCTGCTGACGGCGTACGTTTACCAATGGTAGAGATGTCTGAAGCAAACAAAGCAAAACTTTTCAGTGTGATGGATCAGGTGGGTATTAGTAAGTAATTTACAAAATACCTGCTATTAAAATGCAATGTTCGGGAGAGAAGATACTTGATGGTACCTTCTCTTCTTTTTTTTATGTTAATTTATGAATCTTCATCTGTTAATGGGAAAAATTGAATGTTCGCCTGATAAACGTGTTTTTGATCCTGGCTTTCACGGGCAATCTCAACCAGTTCCTGCTCAAACTCTTTAATTCTTTCCTTTATGCGAGGTAGTGTATCATCTGAGACACTGATTGTCAGCGATGAAATGCGTTTTTTATCCTGAGGCACTGAGTCAATGCATTCTTTTGCAATATCAATCATCTTTAGGTTGTAGTTACGAATACCGATTGATACAACATCACATTCTGTTTCAAGAGCACGAGATGACTGTGAGTAGGTGCCATCCTCATTGGCGACAATAAAACCCAGTTCAAGAAGCAGGCTGATTGATTTCTTTACCTGTGATGCGGTAAGATGCGGTTTAATTTTTTTTGCGATTGATACTGCATTAACCGGCGGTTTCTCCCGTGTTATCAATTCACGAACAATACAATGATACCACTCACTGTAATATTGATAAGTACCTGAAGCAATTGCTGCGGCATTGAGCGGGCTCCTGAATGATAACATTAAATCGTAAGAATAACATTTTTTGTTGTTTGTTTTTGCCTGGGTAAAGAGAACAAGGTGGTTAAAATACTCCCGTTCCTTGTCACGCAATTGAAGTCCGCATAAAAGACGATCAATGCTTCGCAGTCCGATGTTTCTACGACCATCCATAACAAGTTTTATATAGTTTGGTGATGGAAAGCCGAGCTCCTTTGCCATAATTCTGTGTGAATAGTTTTTCTGCATTTGACATCGATACGTGAAATAATCACGGAGAAATGCACGAAAGTCATTATATAAATAGATGTTAGGATGCTTTATCTTATTCATTATGCTTAAACTGGTTATATCATTCAGTAACTTTCTGTAAATATATATCATGTTTAACGCAACAGATAAAAACTTAATGTGTGTTTGAACTGTTCATAATTAGGTTGTTTTTCAAATGGTTATAAAAATGGTTAGTTTACTTTTAGGAATGTTTGCAGACAACGATCACATTTTATAATGGAAAAATTTTAATATCTTGAATTTACCGTTGACATGTATGGTGCGTTGTTGTAATTTATGACAGAATTTGGGGCTGTAGCTCAGTTGGGAGAGCATCAGGCTGGCAGTCTGAGGGTCAGGGGTTCAAACCCCCTCAGCTCCATTTAAAAAGTTTAAGGCCGTGCAAAACGGCTTTTTTTATATCAAAAACCGCATTTTCAGGCAAGTTTCAAGCGTTTTAGTTTAAATTTCGTGATCACCATTGAACTGATTAGTCCTAATATCTTTCATAGTTAATCTGAATTTTTCTAAAAAGTAATGTAATACCATTATGTCACCCGCAAAAAAGCTGCAACATTAGGATCATCAAGCAGTATATGGAATCAACTGCATGATGGTTGGATTAAACGTCAGGCAAACGGGTAACTGGTTGAAAAATCGACAAGGGCACTCTGAGTTAGAGTGCCCTTGCCAAATAACTGAATCAGATAACTGCTATTACTACCCGTGAGTAAACTCAAGGTTAGAATAAGGTCACCATTTTTGAGAAGCGATTTTCTCCGGCTTTCACCATGATAATATAGGTGCTGTTTAATGATGCCGGTAGTATATAGCGTAGTGAATGTGCACCTGATGACAATGTTTTATCATCAAGACTTGCGAGTTTTTTACCATTAATACTGAAGAGTGATATGGTCACCGGTGATGATTTCGGAAGTGTAAATGCACACATGATTTCCTGATTGTTAACTGATCGAATGTCTAAACCGATTTGTTCCTGAGGAGCTAATTTTTGTATCGGTTCAATTGATGTGATGCCTTTGTTGCCGGCACTTTCACCACCGATTACCCGGGCCAAAACACTGGTGAAGGCTGCATTGTAATCACAGGCCACTTCATTCATTTCATAATTGTTACGGTCATCAGTATATTTATCATTTTGATCCGGGCCTCCAACAAGTGCTCCATCCAGTTTAAAACGATTGTTTACCGGATCTGTCATTACAAATAATTCACTCCCGTGTGCTGAACGATGATGTGGATTGACAGGAGGGTTATTACCGACACCACAGACAAAACTTCTGTTGGAGGGATTCTTTCCCAATATGTAATCGATTTGACTGATTCCGAACTCACTGTATCGTTTAATTTTCTCTGCATCACCACCGGTTCCCCGTAGATGGTCACTGTATATTAACGCAAAGAGTGAGGTGGTTGATGCGTACCGCAATACTCCCCACCTGTCAATCCATGCCAGCCCTCCGGGAGTATACGGTACTTTACTACCTTCAACGCCACAAGTCCAGAAGTCCAGCCACCGCTCTGCATCGGTAATGTACTTTTCTTTACCGGTTAGCCGGGCAAGGTATACGTATGATCCGTATCCTTTATCATCCCAGCAGTGTGCCCATTTAAACTTCCTGGTTGTGGTTCCATTTTCAACTCCAAGGGAATCGTAGTAATGTTCTGCTTTGTCAAGATAGGAGACATCATTTGAAGCAAGGTAGATCCAGATTCCGGCCCAGACCAGTTCGTCGTACCATCCGCTCCATGACTGATAACACCCTTGTGCATTGTCGATTGATTCATGATACTTCTTCGGGTATTTTTCAGCGAACTCATACAATTCAACTGCATGCTTGAGCAGCGTTTGTGCATAGACTGCATCATTCGATCTTTTAAATACGATTGACGACGCTGCCATGGCTGCAGCGGTTTCAGCCGCCAGATCTGATCCTGGTTTCTGCGTATCAATTTTATAAGCGGGGCGTTCCATGGTCATCTTTTCTGCAGGTCCCCACCAGCCATGGTCCAAATGACTGTTACCGACCTGTCCCCACAATTCGAACTTGCTGGTATGGCATTTTATAAAGTAATCGTTAACAAAACGTAAATTATTGAGAAAATGCTCTTTCTGGCCCTGTTTTACATAGACATCTTCATATTCTACATAACCGAGTGCCAGCATTGTTGCAGTATAGGCCAGAGGAAAACCAAATTTTACGTGATCGCCTGCATCATACCATCCACCTGTCAGATCAACCCCTACATCCTTACCATCATTCAAGGCCGAATTTCCCCGCCACTCACACCGGTTCCAGGATGGCTTTTCACCGGACACCTGACATTCATAGAAGTAGATTGATTTTTCAAATGCTTCGGAGTAATTATATGCAGCACTTACTGAAAATGATGCTACAAAAAGTGTTGCAACTCCTATAAAAACAAGTTTTTTTAAGGCGAACATAGTTTGAAATTCCTTTTTTATAAAACATTAAAAGCGTTACTGAAATAATCATCAGAATTGGATTAAAATAGTAAAAACGAAACTACCTGTTTTGTAAAAACTGATTGCCGGATTATATACACCAAATATAGTTAGTGTTACAAATACTGATATACGTTTAAATTGGTATTTCTGGCATTGGTCGTTCTGCTCGTTCACGTATTCCCGGAGATAAAAAAAGTAACGATATCGCTTTCGATGCTACGTTTCGTGCGGCGGCTTCGTATCAGACTTACCGCAGTAGGGATGGAGTATCGCTCGCTATATACTCCCAGGATTCCATTGGGGCAGGGTACATTCATTTTTAAAGGGGTGCAATGATGTCCTGTAATCGTTAGTTAAACGGTTTCAATTATTGTAGTTTTTTAAATTGTTATACCGGCTTGCATACTGCTTCCCAAACAACAGATCATACACATACAATCGCGATAATCGTGACAAACTGTCCAGATAAAGACTGCTGCTATCATTCTTAACAATACCACTGTTCCGATGTGTTAGACTGAAGATCGGTTGTTTTTCCCGGAGTTCGTTAAGAAAGTTGTAGTACACCGGAACAGAAACACCTGCCAGTTCAGTAACAAAAAAAGGAACAAAACAGGTGCTTATCAATGTATCAGGGAATTTTTTCAGTTTATAATTTGCATACCAGGCAGATGAGGTAGTATGGGCCCAGATCGTATCTGTTCGGATCCGTTCGCCGTACCCTGTCTCTTCATATAATTTAGAGAAACCAGGCAGATGATCGCCAAAGAAGAATAATAGTGTAGGTGTCCTGGTGGTGTCAATATAATGTGTCAACATTTTCAATGATTTGTCAGCATCAATTGTTCCCTGAATATAAGAATTGAGTTCCAGGTCAGCAACAGCACTCAATCCTGATGAAACTGGACAATCAAGAGTGTCATACCTCTTGCGATCATACGGACCATGGTTCTGCATGGATATTGCGAAAATAAAATCAGGTTGATCGTTTTTTGATGCAGTTGAAATTATCTGCTGTGCAAGCTCCTCATCACTGATGTAAAACCCTTTATATTTTGGCTTGTCCATCGATTCCTGTGATATAAACCTGTCAAACCCCAAGTGGCGATATACGTTAGTTCTGTTCCAGAACCACTGGTTGAACGTATGTATTCCAGTGGTCCGGTAACCGTTCTCTTTAAAGACTCTTACCAAAGATGGAACCGGATGAGTTATTGATTGATTATATGCTGTCATACCCGCCGGGAAAAATCCGTGTGACATTCCGGTCAGTATTTCAAATTCTACATTACAGGTATTCCCTCCAAATGATGGAGAAAGCAGCCGTACGGAAGGATATTTACTGGATATTTTCCGGAAATGTTTTATCGGATCATGTGGAATCTTTAGCGTTGAGATTTTGGTGATATCCCAGAATGATTCGCTGAGCACAATTATTACATCTGGTGAAAAATTCTTTTGGGGAATACCTGTTGAATCATCTTCTGTCCAGGGATCGAACATGGTTGCAACCTTTTCCCTGCTATAGGAATTGGGTTTTTCAATTTTCATCGATGCAATATTCATTGCAAAACTATAATAGAAACCATTTTTATGATAATTTCCTAACTGGTTCCAGAACTCATTACAAACCTTATACTTTTTATTAAGTGAATCGATAGTATAATTATAATTTTTAATGATAAATATACAAACTACCATGTATACCACTGCTGATACCAGACGGACCGCTGGAGGCATTGGAAAATGACAGAGCCCCTTTCGTACTCTGATAAAGATAATCACTAAAATTAAAAGGATGACAAGCGCCCCAATTACCGGTGCAGCATATTGTTTTGCAATAAGAAGCGATTGCCGGACAAATAGTAGATCTCCTGGAACAAACGGCTGGTGAAGAATTCGCATTTTTTGAGAGTCGATGAGCCCGACAATAAAACTCAAACCAGCAACCCCAAGTGCAGCCTTGTAGGTCGAATTAAAAACCAGATACCCGAACAGAAACAACATAATTACAACAAAAACATTACAGTAGTAAGCACCTATAAAATGTTGATACCACCATAAAAGTTTCTCATTGCCATCGTAGTGCAGCGTTTGAAGAAGAAATGGTGTACATATAATAACCATAACAGGAAAAAGTATGGAACCGGTGATTTTGACTACTGAATCTGCATTCAGAACTCGCAGAATTGCAAACACATTATTAAAGAAAGGGACTTTTTTCAAAAACGTATCCTGTCAAGAAATAATCTATAACCTGTATAAAATGGATTATACTCGGTTTCTTCTGAATTAAACACTCCGCCACTTGAGTTGAAATTGAAGATTTAACTCAAAAAGCCACTCATGGAAATATCGTTTCTTATCATTCTCCACCGCATAATATCAGTCGGGGGTTCCCCGCAGGTCAAGAACAATATGCTTTGCCCGCGTTGTTGATGTTGGTGCATCTCGGACTAAAACTGGCGCAAATGTCATTTTAAATATAATTTGTCCGAAGGTCCGTACAGAATTTTGTTCACGTTAAATCCGCTGATTAGTCATCACAATATAGTTCTGGCAAAAAAAATCACCATTAAAACCTATTGACCCATCACAGTCCATACGCTACATTACTACCGTTTTTTTTATCCGCCACAACCCCGATGCCGTTTGGCAATTGCAAAGGATGAAGCATTTTGCTTTTACTATCCGGAATGGGTGATGGCACTTGAATCTGCAGGAGCGGACGTGGTTCCATTCTCGCCGCTTCATGATCAAAAACTCCCGGATAACTGTGATGGCCTGTTACTCGGAGGCGGCTACCCCGAAC
>JAAZBG010000062.1 GCA_012513915.1 Fibrobacter sp. | reverse complement strand
GTGATATCGAAAAAAAGTATGAGAAAAAGTCAAACTATAAGCGCTCTAATATCAGTGATGATGGAAAGATGCTGCTTATTGTAATTCACCCTGAAGGAATAACAAGCGATATCTCTTTTGCCAAGAAAATATATAGCGAATTACAAAATGTTGTAACTGAATTTACTAACAATATTGCAGATAGTTCTGTAACAATTAGTATCGGTGGCTCTTATAAAAGCCGTTTAAATGAGTATAACACCATACTTGGTGACTTGTCAAATGGTACCATGCTTGGTGTCTCAATCATTCTGATATTACTGCTACTCTACTTTAAGAGAATTACTCTGATTGTTTGTGTCCTGATTCCACTTATCATGAGTGAAGCCTGGACCTTTGCATTAACCGTATTGACAATTGGTAATCTGAACCTGATTACAGCGTTTCTCATTATAATACTCTTTGGATTGGGTATCGATTTTGGTATACATTTAATAAATCGTTACATGTTAACAAGAAAAGATGGCGTCGATCATTTCAATGCTATTAAAACTGCTATTCAAACCAGCGGCAGAGCATCATTGACATCAGGGCTGACGGTGATTGTTTCTTTCTATATGTTAACATTCAGTGAGTTTCTTGGATTCAGGGATTTCGGATTTATTGCCGGAACTGGAATACTACTTGCTTATGTAGCATATATGATTCTTACGCCAGCACTTCTGACAGTCGTAAATGATCTTACACATGGTTTTGGAATAAAAAACAGCACAATTACAATAATAAATGCACGTGGCGACAGCAGGTCTCAACGTAACATTACCATGATTTCAATAGGTATTACATTTTTTACAATAGTAAGTATTGTAATGTTAAAGAAAGTTCAATTTGAATATGATTTTCGAAATCTTCGCTCACAAATCAGTGCAACGCGTGAATTTAACAAAAAAGTGCTGAATGTATTTACAACTGCAAGAGATCCGGCGGTTGTTGTTGTAAAGAATGCACAGGAAGCGCTGAAAATTAAAGAATTGATTAAACGCAAGGGTTTACTGGATGATACATCAATAGTGGAAGATGTAAAAACGATTAATGATATAATACCTGTTAATCAGGATGAAAAAATTGCGGTCATAGAGGATATAAAAGCATTACTCGAACATAACAGAAGCAGTATGTCGCCTGAACAAAAAAGTTCTATTGAGAAGATGGAAAAACTTCTTGTAACAGAACCGGTTACAGAAAAAGACATTCCGGAAGAAATAGCAAAACTGTTTTATGGAAACAGGAATATTGATGGTCAGTTGATGTATATCTATCAGCGTAATTCACTTCTTGATCTTCACAATGCAGAAGCATTCGCACATGCTGTTGGTACATTGACTGTTGACAGTAAAGAATTTTATGCAGTAAGTGAGCCGCTTGTTTATGTTGAATTGATTAACCTGCTCAAGAGGGATTCAATAATTGCGATAATTGCCGCGTTTATAATTATCGCAGGAATTGTATTCAGCGATTTTGGTAAAGTCAGGTCAATGCTGATTATCCTTTCTCCGCTATGCATAGGGATTTTATGGATGCTTGGCATAATGGGCGTTTTTTCTTTAAAATTGAATATTTTCAATATGGTAATACTGCCAAGCATTCTTGGACTTGGTGTTGATGCTGCGGTGCACATTTATCACAGATTTAATAGTGATGCAAATTCTCCGATAAGTAAACTTCTTATTGAAACCGGAGGTCCGAATTTCCTTTGTACATTAATAAACCTGGTTGGTTTTGGAGGAATTATCACAGCGAATCATCCGGGGTTGCGATCAATTGGCGAATTGGCAATTATTGGAATGTCAACATGTCTTGTTGCATCCCTGACGATTCTTCCAGTAATAATGTCACATGAAAGAAAACGCAGGAGCGTATGAAAGCAGCTTCTTCAAATAGTAGTAAAAGTATAATTATGATTATACCTGATTTTTTTCGAAAGTATGGTTATATCAGAAAAATATTGAGAGTGTTTTTTCTTGCTGTACTATGTCTGGTAATATGGCAATTCCGTAAAGAAGTAATCAGTGCGCTTAAATTGTCAATGTCAATAGGCTGGGGGTTTCTGTTATTACCGGTTTTGTTTCTTGTATGGAATACATTTGCTACTAAAGGGTGGCAGGCCCTTTTAAACAAACAGTATAACAGTAAATGTGTTTCTTTTTGGAACCTTTTCCTGTTACGTATACAAAGTCAGGCTATAAATCAGGTATTACCGGTATCAGGAGTTGGCGGTGAAGCGTTACGTGCATTTAAAACCCGTGTATATGGTAGTTTAAAAAACAGCACCATGATTGTTGCTGCTGATAAAACAATAGATGTCGTAGCCGATTTTGTACTCGCAATTGCAGGAATATTGATTGCTTTTTCACTTGCAGAGTTAACTACAGGAATGGTTATTCTGCTTGGTGCTATGCTGATACTTTTAACTGGTGTTATCGTGTTTTGGAAAACGATTCTTAAGAATGTTATAACTATCATAAAATCCGTACATCACAAAGAAATTCTGAATGAATTTTTGAATGACAAAGTTCGGAATGCAGCCATACGTAAATCATTTGCATATCATCTCATTGAACATGTAATAATGATGATGGAGATTTACGTAGTAGCAAAATTTACAGGTATTGATCTTGGAATACAGCAGTTATTGTTCTGCAATGCAGTTGGAACACTGTTTAATGTCCTGTTTATAGCTGTCCCGGCACGTGCCGGTGCATTTGAATGTTCTATGGCATTTGCATTTAGTCAAATAGGATTAGCGGCATCGGCCGGAATTTCAGTTGCACTTATTCGACGGGCTCGTCAGATACTTGTTTGTTTTACCGGACTTGTCCTGTTTTTTTATGAAAATAAAAGAACGGGCATTAATGAACAATGTGAGAAATTGTCTGCCGTGGCAGAGTTACCATAAATGGATTGTAAAAAGGTATAATGTTTTATGAATCAGAAAATTAAAGTTCTCTACATTATTCCAGCGGAAGGTTTTGGCGGAGCAGAACGTCAGGCGCTTCTTCACATAAAAGAGATGCCGGAGTATGGTATTGATGTAATTGCTGTAAGCGGACCGGGTGACAAGGTTTACAAAGATGCAAAAAATAAAGATTGTCACATTGAGTATTGTCCGCACTTTCCATATGAGTATGGACGTCCCTTTAATGCTTTTGCAGTAATAACTCATGCTGTAAAGTTTATGGTCTGCTGGTGGAGAACGTCACTGTATATCTGCAAATTAATTAAAAGAGAAAAAATAAATCTGATATTTGCAAGCCGGGCAACAGGATGGATCATCGGTGCGCCTGCTGCCCGGCTATTATCAATCCCATGTATATGGCGTTTTGGAAGCAGAGTACATGGCAGTGCTGCTCGAACTGGTTTGAATATACTCGCACGACTGATGACGCCCGATGCAGTAATCGCAAATTGCAGGTCTGTAGAGAAGTCTGTGAGGGATCTGGTACCAATACCTATTACTATAGTTTATAATGGTATGGATAAGCGACTATCAATGATTACATCAGAAAAAATGGACCTTATTAAAAATTCCGGAGACAGGAACTATGATGCCATACTTGGGATGGCCGTACGGCCATCACCGGATAAAGGCATCGATTTTTTAATTGATGTAGTAAAGGAAATTGATATATCAGGAAAAATTGTTAGAGTGTTTATTGCCGGTGAATTTGGGTGGCGTGAGAAATATCAGGAGCTGGCAAACAGACTTAATCTGCGTTCATCAATAACATTCCTCGGATATATTTCAAATGTACAGGCATTTTACAATTCATGTGATATTGTTATAATGACCTCAAGAGGACGTTCAATAGAAGGTTTTCCAAATGCATTAATGGAAGCTATGGCTTTAGGAAAACCGGTTGTTGCAACTGCTGTTGGAGGTATTCCTGAATTAATTGACAATGGAAGAACCGGTGTATTGGCTGAGGATACAAGCCCAAATACATTTGCGAATTGTGTAACCGGATTAATTGATAGGCCAGCCTTCGCGCTGCAAATCGGAGCAAACGCAAAAGATCACATTGCAAATAATTATTTTCCGCAGAAAACGGTAAAACCAATAGCTGATAAAATAAAGTATATTGTAACACAAAAGCAAAAGAACATTTTACCTGGAAATATTAAAAATGCAGAATTGTCTATTAGTGAAGGTGGTGCATGAGAAATAAAAAACTACATATAAATGTTTTGTATCGGGCATTGTTCCTTTCAGGGTTGCTTTTGCCAGTTAGTGCTGAAATCAAAACAGTACAATCCGGCAATAATATAAATCCGGGTACTACCGTAAATGAAACAGTCCTGAAGGCTCCCGGTAATCCTGATGGTTACACATATAATTTATATGCACATCAATTTACAAAAATAGATAAATTGTCTGGTGATAAAAATTATTATGAAATTATGATAAGTGATTCCGGGATGGAATACATTCACTCTCATTATGATCCAAAAAAAAAGGTTGTACGCTATGGTTATCAGTTGCCTGACACAATGCAAAATGTAGAGTATGTATCCTGGTTGTGGCGGGTAGAAACACCTCCGGTAGGTGCTGATGAACGTATTAATGGGCTTAATGACTCGGGGTGTGCTGTATATCTTATTTTTAAAGATAAAATAAAAACGTATTGTATAAAGTATGTGTATAGTTCGGTGGTACCGAAGGGAACGATTATCCGTAAAGATCCCGCGTTGTATCCAATTCAGCAGATGTACATGGTGGTTGCAGATACTTGGTCAGCAAAAGACAAGGGCGAGTGGAAAAAAGTTGTTGTTAATGTCAAAAGTGACTTTAAAAAAATTTACAAGGTTGATAAGTGTCCTGAACTAAAAGGCATTGGAATACTCTCTGATGGTGATGCAACAAAAAGTGTCGTTGTTGCCGATTATGCAGAATTTAAAATAACAGGTAAAAAATGAATAAGAAAACAGTTAGTATCATTCTGATTTGTGTTTGCCTGCCTTTTGCACAAGTGGAAAACGGTACACTTGATTTACAT
>JAAZBG010000336.1 GCA_012513915.1 Fibrobacter sp. | reverse complement strand
ACTGGAGAAGTAAGGACAAGCGATGAATCCACTGACCAACGCCGTACTGGGCGTCGTTTTCCTGGCAGTCGGAGTGGCGGCGACGATCCTCATGTACTGGCTGCGCGGCCACTCTCCCAGGGTGTGACTGGCTGATGCGGGCTCTCACAATCGCGCTTGCGTTTGCGCCAGTCGGGATGTCTATGGGATCGGCCAATTCGGACTGCTTGTGCCTGCAATAACCGCACTAGGCAGGATTATTGCATGAGCCGATCGTAAGCCGAAGCGTAAGCGAGGGCGGGTAACCCGAGTTGGCCTCGCTTACGCGTCGGGTTACAGCGGCGCGCGCGACGCATCGAAAAATCGCCGGCTCATGAATAATCCGCGTTAGCGGCTGAATTGCCATTTCTGCAACGTACTTCGCGTGTTGCACAAGAAGTCGGGCGCAGGGGCTCGCCGGAAGTGGTTTGGGAGGTTGTATTTAGAGCTGGAGTCGTCGTCGTAACTTACACACCAGCCGAAAGTGCTATGTTGCAGAAAAAGCAGGCGATGCGTGGCTGCTTAACTCGTTGGCGGCGACAGCACGGAGATAGGCCGCCGCGTCACCCCAACGCCAAAGGCGTTGTACAAGAGAAGCAGCGCGCCCTAGGCCGTCGACCTGACATGGCGGGCGCGGATCAGCGCCCCATGAACCGGCGCGTGGCCTGTGGGCCGAAGAGGGTTTGTGCCGGCACGAACAGCGGTGGCGGCGCCACGTAGTAGCGGTGGTAATAGCCCCGCGGGTGGTAATAATCTCTCGCGTAGCCGTAAGGGTAGACATAGGGCCCGTAGCCCGGGTAAACGGCATACGGGGCGTAGTAATAGCCGGGGCTGTAATAGTAGCCCGGGTAATAAGGATTCGGCAACACAACCGTGGCACTTCCCGAATCCGACGATTCGGGCGCTGGGCTTCGCCGGGTTTCCGGGAGGAGGTTCCCCATGCTCCGCCGCGATGGGTTCGGGGCGAGATTTCCCATGCTCCGCCGCGATGGGTTCGGGGCGAGATTTCCCATGCTGCGGCGGGTGGAATCGGCAAACTGGGCCAAGGCAAGTTCGCTGAAGATCAACACCCCGAGCAGCACCGCAGCGCCAACAGACCACCCGATCCATGGTCGAGACATACCTAGCCCTCCAGGTCAAGACATAGCGGCTGTCAAGCCCCCTAATGACGCATTATACGCGTCCCGGACCGATCGGGCAAGCGCGCAGGTCCCTTTTTGCGCCAAGACGCTCGCGGCAATGCCCGCGACTGCGTCTCTCCGCGTCTTTGCAGTCTCCGATCCCGGCTAGACCCGCGCGACGGCCTCCGAGGGTCTCAACGGCCGTTTCAACCACCCGGCGATGGCCCCCTCCCTACGGAAAAGGCTTCTGCGGTGCACCGTAGTTCGGGAAGCGGTCCTGGACGGCGTGGACTTGCATCTCCTCTTCGCGCATCGCCTCCATCGCCCGGACGGCCGCGTCGGCGGCCTGGATCGTGGTCAGGCAGGGCACTCCATGCGCCACGGCCGTGGCGCGGATGCGGCCCTCGTCGGTCCGCGCGCCCTTGCCGCTGGGAGT
>JAAZBG010000061.1 GCA_012513915.1 Fibrobacter sp. | reverse complement strand
TTGCAGGGCAGGGACCTGTTGAATTAATCAAAAGCAAAGATAAAGAGCTTCAAGGTGCTATCAAGGCATATAATACTTTACAAAGTGTGGAAAATAAAAACAAAATTATAGCACTGGTTAATGATATATTCGATTTTCAGGTGATGGGGCAGCGAGCGTTGCCAAAAAGTGTATGGGATAGTGCATCAACAGCGCAAAGAAGTTCTTTTGTAAATCAGTTTGAACGATTGGTAAAAAATGCTTCAATTACCAGGCTTGAAATGTATCAGGCTGATTCTGTAATGTATACCATAAAGGATTCATCTGCAGAAAAAGTGACATTAAATGCACGTTTGTGGTATAATGATAAGCAAACGGAAGTAGTTTACAAGATGCAAAAGGGTGATGGGCAGTGGAAGGTATGGGATCTTTTAATTGGTGATATGTCAACGGTACGTACGTATCGGGAGCAGTTTACAGAACTATTAAAAACAAAAACAATTAATGAACTGACATCACTGATTCAGAAAAAAGCTGATAGTTACAACGAAAGTTCTGATAAATAAAAAAGACAAGGCAATAATGCCTTGTCGTAACAATATCACACGCAGTGTAGTACTTATTTTGATCGTACGAAATCAGCAAGCAGATCCTGGTATGCAACAAAGCGATCCTGGCTCTTGTCTGTAATAATTGTATCATATGGCGGATGGTTATCTGGTGTCCAGACCTTTTTCTTTATATCTGTCATGCGTGTAAAATTCTGCTTTACAGCTACGAATCTGTTGATTGACAGGTATATTGTATCACCCATGAACCCGAATGTACCATATGAATTATACTCATAGTCTTCTTTCAGATAGGGACCGCTTTTACCGGATTTTTTCTCAATAAATTTGGCAGTACCATCCCTGTTAAGAATAAAAATTTTCTTTTCTACAGCATTAACAGTCCGGTCTTCAGAGTGTTTTGCTACGTTGGTACAAGTCCAGGTGCCAAAAACTTTATCTTTAATTTCATTGGCTTTTCTTTCATCCTCAATAAGAACCGGAAGCAGTTTCTGGATTTTTCTGCTTTGTGCGACAGCATCTGCTTTATTGTTGACACCAAGAAGCGAATCCACAGTTTTAATTGCACTGTCAAGTTTGAAAACCTGATGTCCGGTAAGCCGTGCTTTAATTGATTCTACCTGATTACGGATTGCGCTGATTTCAGAATCGAGCTGACTGATTATTGATGCTGCGGATTTTTCAACGTTGGAAATTTCCTTTTTAAATTCACTCATACCCTTTGATGATTCTGAACTGTTCTTGTGAAGTATGCCATCACTCGCCATGCGGAGATACAGCTTTGACTGTGACAGTAAAGAATCCGGCACACCTTTTGCTTTGAGTGCATCGATCCTGGTCTGACCATCCTGGATCGATTTTTCAGAAACACCGCAGCCGGCAATTAATAATGCGGTTAAACTGAAAATTCCTATCAAACTTCTTCTATTCATCAGATATCCTCTCTTTTGAAGATTAAAATTGTATACAATGTGCAATATAAGGCTAATTTTAAAAACATGCAGAAATTTACTGCTGCATTAATGGTAAATAGAAAGATAACTCTCACTAATGTATAGAGTCAAGTGGAATCAGGGATAAGCAATTTTCTGAAGTCGGCATATCATAAAAAAGGCATTCTCTAAGTGCTGTAAAGAATGCCTTTTAAATAAAGGGAGGAGTAAATCTGCTTATTTTTTCAGTTTAAATGCCTTGTAAAAAGTATTTCCTTCACGTTGAATCAAAAGCAGTACAGAGTCGCCTGCTTTTATACCTTTGGTTGCAGCTTTAAATGAAGCAACATTTGATATGTCCTGCCGGTTAGCCTGTAAAATAACATCATTCTGTTGAATCCCGGCCCCTTCAGCAGGTGATCCGCTCTTTACTTCAAGCACTACAACACCCTGTGTGTTTTTGTCAAGATCAAGTTGTTGTCTCAGTTCTGAAGTAAGGTTTCCGGTTTTAATTCCTAACAGAGCTGCATTGTCTGTTGCCGGAGAGTTAGCATCAACCTTGGTCTCCTCAGATTCTGCTTTTTCCCCATCTTTATCGCGTCCTGATAAAGTAATATTAACAGTTAGTTTTTTACCGCCTCTGAGAATCTCAGCAGGAACCTTTTTTCCCGGGCTCACTGTTGCTACTTCATTACGCAGTTCGTTGGGGTTTGTAACAGCTTTACCATCAAAGGTCTGAATTATATCACCACGCTTGATTCCTGCCTTTGCTGCCGGCTGATCTTTGAAGACATCACCAATAAGTACGCCTTTTGTATTAGGAGGAAGGCCGAAACCCTCAATAGTTGCCTGATCAAGTTCCTGAATCATCACACCAAGCCAACCGCGGGAAACTTTTCCTTCATAGATAAGGTCTTCCATGATTTTTTTTGCCATGTTGATCGGAATTGCAAAACCAATACCCATATATCCACCAGACTGGGTATAGATCATGGTATTGATACCGATGAGCTCACCCTTGATGTTTACAAGTGCACCACCGGAGTTTCCAGGATTGATTGCAGCGTCAGTTTGAATGAAATTTTGATAACTGCTGCTATTATTGCTTGCCGTTCTCCCAAGTGCAGATACAATACCAAGGGTTACCGATGATGACAGGCTGAACGGGTTACCGATTGCGACGGCCCAGTCACCCGGACGAATCTCATCACTATTACCAAGGTATGCAACTGGGAGATCTTTTACTTTTTCCTTAATTTTAAGAACAGCGACATCGGCAAGTGAGTCTGATCCGACGATCATAGCTTCAAAACTACGGTTGTCAGATGTCTTTACCTGTATTTCATTGGCACCCGCAACGACATGGTAGTTTGTCATAATATAGCCATCTTTTGATACGATTACACCGGAACCGAGGCTTTGCTGCCGATACTCCTTTTTTTGCATTTGCGGCTGTTGTCTGCGCGGCTGTTGACCGCGGGGGTTACCAAAGAATTCGTTAAATCCAAACGGATCACCAAAATACTGATAAAATGGATTGTTGGTAAATACGATTGTGTCAATCTTGGTCGGAATAACCTGCACAACGGTGGGTATTACCTTTTCAGCAAGGTCTGCGAAAACAGTCCTGAAACCTTCAAGCTGGGGCAGAATTTTAATATCAGGCTGTTTGTCAGCACCGAATGCAATTGAACCCCGTGATGGCCTTTCCCCCTCTGCAAAGGAACAGGTCGTGTAGATAACAGATATGGTTGCGATGATACCGGTAAGAACTGATATTGAAAACATAGGCTTTTTAATAAATCCAGCTTTCACAGTAACGCTCCTTGATTGTATTTGTGTAAGTGATTAGTCGCAGTAATTTTTTAATGTATTCGCATAATAGTTTAAATTATTGCTTAAAAAAAAGCACTCAAATTTTGCACAATTCAGAATCTTTTCAGTGTATTCGGAGAATTAATCTATTTATTGTCTGCCTGCATGCATAAAATCACGTTTCCTGGTATGTAATAAGCATTGATACGCGTGTGTACAGGTGAAATAAATCAGATTGGTGACGCTGCTACCGGGTGTTACATACCACATATACAGTATCACAAATACAGAAATGAAAGTAGTGACGCGCATATGCGCGTCATATTTGTTACGATAGTTAAAATCAGTATGGATCAGACGTCCCGGGGTCTCTCTTTATCAAGAGTAGTTACTGTTGATGTACCGCCTTCAACAAATGATTGCTCTGATATACGGGTAAGAACTGCATTGTCAGTAAATTCCTTAAGATTCAAAGAACCCATATTACACATTGTTGATCGGAGTTTTGTAAGGGTAACACTTGTAACGTCCTTGACAGAACCGACTATCGGCACATAGGCATCAACACCCTCCTCAAATTTCAGCTGATTCTCGGTGGATTCTGCTCCCTGGTTATAACGCTGCCAGTTACGTGCGCGGTTAGAACCTTCACCCCAGTATGGTTTGTACATACGGCCGCCAATTGACACTTTGGGAGTAGGGCTTTCGTACGTCATTGCAAAATATCTGCCCATCATGACAAAATCAGCACCCATTGCAAGTGCAATAATGATCTGAGTATCGTTTGACAATCCACCGTCAGAACATACCGGAATGTAAATGCCGGTTTCGTTGTAGTATTTGTCACGTTCTGCAACAACAGCCATAAGTGCTGATGCCTGCCCGCGTCCGATACCTTTTTGTTCACGTGTAATACAGATTGAGCCTCCGCCGATTCCAACCTTGACAAAATCAGCCTGTCCCTCTTCTGCAAGATATCTGAAAGCATCACCATCAACAACATTTCCGCCGCCTACTATGACTGAATCGCCATATTTTTTTCTGCACCAGAGTATTGCGTCCTTCTGGAACTCGGTGTAACCATCCGATGAATCAAAGCAAAGTACATCAGCACCGGCTTTAATAAGCGCCGGGACACGGGCTTCATAGTCATGCGTGTTGACACCTGCACCCACAGCAAGACGTTTTTGTGCGTCAAGCAGCTCGTACGGATTGTTCATGTGGTCAAAATAATCTTTTTTAAATACAAGGCTTTGAAGATTGCATTTGTTGTCAAGAATTGGAAGACATTCCTTTTTGTGCTTACGAAGCAGCATGTTTGCATCATGAAGGGTGATACCACTTGTTCCGTAAACAACACTTGCAAGTGGAGTCATATAGTCACGTACAAGTCCGCTCAGGTTATCCTCGAATTCCCAGAAATCTTTATCAGTAAGAATACCGACAAACGTTCCATTCCCGCTTCCGTCCTCGGTAACCGGCATGGTTGAATGCCCGCTCTTTTTGCGTAAGGCAAGCGCATCTGCAAGTGTATTATCAGGTCTGAGGTTTGAATCTGACTGTACAAATCCGGCTTTATGCATCTTTACTTTTGCTACCATGGCTACCTGTTGCTCAATCGTCTGTGAACAGAACGTAAACGCAAGGCCACCAATGCGTGCAAGCGCGATTGCCATTTCAGAACCGCTGACTGACTGCATACTGGAGGTAACGAACGGGATATTTATAGAAAATTTCGGTTTCTCACCGCGTCTGAATCTGCTTACAGGGGTTTTGAGAGAAACATTTTTAGGCTGATGTTCTCTACTGGTGAGGCGTGGGATAAGAAGGTACTCGGAAAATGTCCGTGAAACTTCGTCAATAATTCTTGCCATTTGGGCACCTCAATATGTTAAACGTACAATAATAGACATATAAAGTAACGAAAGGCAGGTGAAAAATCAAGGATTACAAACACTCTTGCCAACTTAAAACGTTCCTATAAATTATATTTGATGGTAAAAATGGTTTATCAGCAAAGAATCAAGGTTGAAATTCAATGGCAATACTTATAAAATTCATAGCGTTACCACTGTATCCGCTTGGCTTCGCAATTACGCTTCTTTTTTTTGCGGTTTTGTGCTCTTTTCTTAAAAAGGCTAAATCAGCCCGGATCTTAACGCTCAGTTCTTTTGTGGTGCTTATACTCTTTTCACTTCCGCCAATAGCACATCTTCTTGGCACTACGCTTGAATACCAGGTAAAAGAATCGCTTCCACCAATCGGTACTGACGCATCGATAGTTGTGCTTGGAGGAGGAGGTGTACCCTTTGTACCTCCCCGTAAATATCCGGAGATAAATGATGCCGGTGATAGAATACTTCTGGGAGCACGACTTTTCAAAATGGGGTATGGTAAGCGGCTTGTTACCACCGGTGGAGACGTTGGAACCTCTTTCTTTAAGTATCCCAGTGAAGCAGAGGGGAACGCGCTGGTGCTTCAGGGGATTGGCGTTGATTCAGGGGCGATCATCCGTGAGCATAAAGCACGAAATACTCATGAACATCCAAAGTATATTGCTGCAATACTTGATTCAATGGGTGTAGGAAGAACAATCATTCTTGTCACGACTGCATCACATATGTATCGCTCTGTAGCAGTGTTTAAAGAATATGGTGGCTTTACAATCTATACTGCGCCGACAGATTATTCTATATCACGGAGAATGATCAGTGGTTCCACCGATTTTTTCCCAAAAGTAGATGCATTGGAACGGTCTACGGTGATTTTACATGAGTATTATGGCATACTTGCATATAAATTATTCGGATGGATTTGAAGGGTGATAGTGTCAGGTATATGAATACTGATAAAATTCCTCCGTCACGGTTTCCAGTGCGCCCGATAGATAAGGCTGATTTCAGGTGGTGGATCGCAAAAGTAAAGCCTCGTCAGGAAAAACAACTCGCGTTCGATTTCATTGATAATGACGTGGAGTATTATCTGCCAATTTACAAAAAGGTTACTTATCGTCCCGGAACAAACAAAAAGAGAGTATTTGATGTTCCCCTGTTTCCGGGGTATATCTGTTTCGCGCAGGAGGTCCCTCAGAATATATTTATGACCGGACGCGTGGTAAATTTGATCGAAGTGAAAAATCAGAGAAAATTCGTGAGTGAACTAAGCGCAATATACTTCGCACTTGAACATGGTATCTGTGTGGAACCACTCGAAGGTACGTTTGCCATTGAATCTCAGGTAGAAGTCGTTTCCGGACCGCTTAAAGGTGTTTGCGGTGTTGTTGTGTCAATAAGAAATAGTAAACAGTTAATTGTCGAGGTTGACAGCTTGGGATCAGCAGTGATACAAGTAGATATGGCGGATGTGAGAGTGGTGGGGAGGGGTGGCAAGTAGTCTGGGCTCGCTTTTAATCCCTAATGCCCTGAATTGCCACTGTCTTTGCTTCCCGTATTTTTGTATTTTTCTGCGCTAATTACTTTTTTGGTCTGCTATTCAAAAAAAGTTAAAAAAATATTGTGTTAATTCTGCCACAAACAATAATAATCGTGAAAAACGAAAATTTTACAGGTGGCGTTTTTATGATAAGTCGCATTTCAATAGTGGGATTGTAGTGTTCCTGAAGAACCCTGTAGGGAAACCTTTTTGCGACTGAAAGCATCACTGATATGAAGCGCAATGATTTCATCAATCAGTGGATGTTTCCCCATTTATTGGAATCGAAACCATTAGCTATCTCAAAGAATACTTCATGCAAGCGATTACAAAGAGACAGTGAAGCCGTGGAGCCACAACTATATGTATCAAATAGATTTATGTTAAGAGTACCAATGCAGGGTCAGTGCATCGTTTCGTAAAACAGCTATAAACTGTAAGAAAATTAGACATTTGTCGTTTTGTGTTACAACTAAAGCTATAACTGGTTTGATTTTAAATACATAGAGCGAAGATTTGGTCTGGCATACATTTTGTTACACTCTTGTAGCATTTATTATTCATTAAATCTTATTTATGGAGGTTCTACATGAATCGACTTGCATGTCTGCTCATTACCGCAGCTGTAACAGCTGCTTGGTCAACACCGGTAACGTTTTTTGGTGAAGATTTAGGATTAGGAGAAGGTACTCCACTGACATCATGGGCAAATGCTGATGCTACACGTGCAGATTTTTTCTCTAATCTGCAGGGTGTTGAGGTGTTCAATTTTGAAAGTGTATCTGGTAATGCACCGATCGCTGCTGATTTCGGTACTGCTGGTACTGCGACAATTACCGGAAGTGGATCAGTTACATCGGTTACTCCGGGCAGCACCAATGGCAACGGACGGTATGCGATTTCCGGATCAAACTATTATGAAGCAACAGACGATTTTACGATCAATTTTTCTAATGCGATTTCTGCTTTTGGTTTTTATGGAATCGATATTGGTGATTTTGGTGGGCAGGTTACTCTCAATATGACAAGTGGATTATCCACTGTTTTGACAATGCCGAATTCAATTAACATTCGTGGTGGTTCAGTATGTTATTTTGGATTCTATGATGTTGAAAATGCCTATTCTTCTATCACATTCGGTAATACAGCAGCTGGTACAGACTATTTTGGTTTTGATGATTTTACTATTGGTATCAGAGAAAATGTCGTACCCAGTGTACCGGAGCCGGCAACAATGTCCCTTATTGGAATCGGTATTCTCGGACTCGCTTTTTTACGTAAAAGAATTCGGTAATGATTTTAATTAATTAGGGGGCAGCTTCAGGCTTCCCCCTGTTATTATTGTTGATCCCTTGATTGATATATCCCACCTTCTTCGGCTGATAAGTATTTTGTTCTTTTTAAGTTATGAGCTTAATTAGAAATATTTCAGTATAAAAATAAAAATGGTGCAGACCCTTGCAATGTACGTTTACACGATTTACTCTAATTTTTTGCAAGAGCAGCACACTGCGTCATTGTAATAAAATAGTTGTATACTGTAAAAACACACAATAAATTGACCCTTTAAGTAAAGAAGTTTGAGTACATTTTTGCTGCAGGTGTCTGATTATCAGCTTAAGCCAAAAGGGGAACCTTATGATTAATAGTTCAATATCGCAGAATAATATACCCAGATTTATTCCACAGGAACTTTACAATCAGATATTGATCAATATGCCGATCGCCTGCGTTGACATTGCGCTTGTTTCACATGGCAGTGTTCTGCTTGTTAAGCGTAAGGATGCTCCGGCTCAGGGTGAATGGTGGGTTCCGGGCGGGCGGGTGATCAAGGGTGAAACAATGATTACAACAGCAAAACGTAAAGCTCTTGATGAAGTCGGGATTCGGGTCCATGTAGGTCCGATTGTACATACTGATGAAACGATTTTCGATGATGGTCCCTGCGGCATTGCGGTGCATAGTATCAATAGCTGCTTCTTTGTCTATCCGGAAGATCCGGATTTTTCACCCGTTCTTGATAGTCATCATGAAGACTGGCGATGGGTAAACACCATTGATTTGTCACTACATCCATATGTAAAGCAGTGTCTTACTGGTGCCGGTTTGAGAGAGCTTTCCTGAAAAAATTTAAACAGCATTTTTCTGAAAAGCTAATTTTATGACTTAATTTGTTTGTAAGTATTTACATGCAAATTGAAGCATCAGTTCTTGATAGTAAATACTATCATTGACTGAAGAATATGTGCCCAGGTGCCCACTTTCATGCCAGTGGATTGATTTTTTAATGCGCAATATACAGCGCACTAAAAGGCACCGACGTCTTTGCACCATGGAATAATTTCATCCTTATAGATTTGTGACATCATATTTTTTCCGTTAACGGTCGTGAATGCATGATTAAGACCATCAAGTGTCACAACTTTTATGTTTGAATGATCTTTCAATTGATTTTTTACAAAAAGAGTACTTTCAACAGGTGACGATTCATCATCAGTTCCTGAAATAATAAGAACCGGAATCGTTATATTTGATAGCGCATGAAATGAAGTCGTATCGTCAAGAGCCATCTTCCAGTACTTGAACGAATGCCCCATCCATCCCTGTAATGTATCTGTGCTTATTCTAATTTCATCAAATTTATTTTGAAGTTCCTCCAGATTGGTTATCCCGTTAGAGCTAAAAAAGTCCGGCTTCCATTTGAACCCTTTTTTTAATAATATTTCGAATTCTTTTGCTTGAGGTAATCCTCCGGCTCCCATGATTATCACTTGTTTAACAGCCGGCATTCTCCGGGCAACCAGCGGGGCCAGAACACCACCTTCACTTCCGCCAAACAGCAGAACATTTTTCAGTGAATCATGGTAAACATTCTGTGCGACATCATTTACAGCTGCGCATATATCATCGACCCTTCTTGTAAAGCAATTTGTCTGCCAGTACAGGTCTTTATTGTAAAACGCGAATTTTTCTATCAGTAATATGTCGTATCCGAACATCGATGCTTCTGCACCATACCCGATGAGTCTTTTTACAGATTTCTGTTCGGATCCCTGAAGTATTACTAAAAGCTTGTCAGAATTTTTCCCGGAAGGTTTTTTACCCAATATTGAATAAATTGTATCGTTTGTGTTAACAATTGAAATATGTTTTTCATACGTAAGAGTAAGTTTGTTTTTTTTACATGCCGGGAGTAGTAATATTGTGAATACAACTACTACGCAGCACAAGTATCTGCCATATTTAATTACTAATAACTTAACAGCCACAAAAATGTCCCCCCTATTTGATAGATAATTAATTCTATATGCGTATGCACTTGGTTGGTGTACCCACTAAAAGTTGTATAATTCTTCTTTCTTTACACCCCGAAGACCTTTTTAATCTGTCCGTAGGTAGATACATCTATTACCATTGCATGCTCAAGTAACCTAAAAACAATTTCCCCCGACTATTTGATGTTCGCCGATTAAACCTGAACTAATACTCATCTAAAAAATAATCCAAATCCTGTTTCTGCTCAAAGACTGGAAAAGAATGCTGCATTAGTCAGGTGTGCAAAATGATGGAGGAAAAAATTAAATAATGCCGGACTTGGTGGACGCAAAATCAAGAAATCTTTTAGCCCTGTTTTCCCAGGTATAGATTTGACCCATATCAGAGGATATCTTGCAGCATCTGCAATATGTCTGGAAAGAATCAAATAACGCGGTAATTTTTGAAGCAAGATCAGATGCATTACCAGGCTGGTAAAGAAAACTATCGAGATCTTTTCCTGTAATTTCCTCTACAGCACCTACTTTTGATCCTAAAACAGGCATTCCAAAAGAAAAAAAGTCAAAAAGTTTTGTTGGTGAAATCTGTACGTTTGATTCATATGAATCTGTATAAGCAACTATGCCTGCACTTGCTTTGGCATGAACTGTTTCGCACATTTCACGATAGCTAAGCCATTCAATAAGTTCTATTTGATTTGTAATTTGAAACTCATCTGCTATTTGATTAAGTTTATTTTTCTGTTGCGCAGTGACTCCGATCCAAAGAAATTTAATGTCTTTAGATTTGCAAATGGAGATGGCTTTAAAAATAGTTAGAGTATCAATGTTATCAGTGCATCTGCCTATATAGCATAGTCTTCTGGCAGCAAATCCTTTTGATGTGTCAATTCTTAGTTGCTCTGATACAGGTCTGGCTCCTAATGGTAAAGTGAGAATTGGTAATTTAGGGAAGTCCTTTTCGAATAATCGGCTCATAGCATTAGTTAGACTGCAAATCCCATCAATTCTACCCATAAAAAGATTTTCGGTCAGATTATAACGGTTGGAGTATTTTTTTTTACTGGTATTTTGGCTTCCATGGTAGCCATGTGCCTCAAAGTATATTTTCGATTTTTTCAGAATTTTAGCCACATACAAATATGGAAGAAATGTGCTGTTTCTTGTGTAAATAATATCTCCGGGGCGGGCATTTAGCAGTATGTATTTTAATGCACGTAGATAGAAAAGTGTAGAACTCCTGATTAGTGTAAATTTCCTGAAAAGGTGGATCGAATAATTGCTATCTGGAACTATTCCATATCGTTTGTTTAACAAATCATTAGCGGTGGTTGCAGCTGATTGTTCGCATTTCTCTGACTGTGTTATGTAAACTGTTTTAATGTTCTGACGCGAAATGGCATGTGTAAACATGGTGGAAACAGTTGACATGGGGCCGGTACCCAACCAGTCAAACTTGCTGACATAAAAAACTTTCATAAAAAAAACATTTCTCAATGATATTGATAATTCTGCAATATTTAATGATGGAATATACTAAAAATGATGGATAAGCGCTATAAGAACAGGTTGCTGATAGGTAATTCGATCTTTTTGACTTATGAGTTTTAAATAATGTTTACACCGTGGTGATACAATTATTTAGCTTAAAAAATTCCGGGAAAATAGGCACAATTTTCTGAGATGGTGGTATCAAATTGGCTGAAAACAGGCACAATTTGACGGTTAAGACAAAATTCACCCCTATGGCTATTGAAAGCAGGTTTTTAAAAACACACATCAAATTGAACCTTTAAGTAAAGAAGTTTGAGTACATATTTGCTGCAGATGTCTGGCTATCAGCGTAAACACCATTGATTTGTCACTACATCCATATGTAAAGCAGTGTCTTACTGGTGCTGGTTTGAGAGAGCATACCTGAAGAAATTGAAACAGCATTTATCTGAAATGTTTATTGTTTTGTAAATTACAATAAAGTCGATCTGTCTGGCCAGGTCAACTGGAAATATCAAACCGGAATGTTACTCCCGCCACACGCAGGAAACGGCTGGTAAAAGCCTTCTGGTGAGGATCGTGTTTGTAATAATAGAAGTTGAGTTTTTTCAGTCGTTTTAAAAAATCATCTTCATCTGAAACAACTATTTTACTTTCGGACAGAAATAATCCTGGATAGATCCCCTGATTGATATAGTAAATTTT
>JAAZBG010000060.1 GCA_012513915.1 Fibrobacter sp. | reverse complement strand
TAGGAAAGAATGTCACTATAGGACGACATACACAGATTTGTAATGGAGCCAGTATTTACGATAATGTTACCATCGGTGATAATTGTTCCATTGGTTCAAATACTGTAATTTACAGTGGCGTATGCATTGCAGACAACGTACAGATAGGTTCTAATTGCAGTATCGGAGCAAATGCTTTTTATAGGTATTATGAGCAATTTCAAAAAATATTTTGTGGAGTCGGCACGGTGCATATAGAGACCAATGCCAATATCGGTAATAACGTCATAGTACAACGCGGCACCCTCTCGAACACAATTATTGGAGCTTCATCCTGCCTGGGGAATCTTATTGATATTGGACACGACGTCACAATAGGGAAAAACTGCTTTATCGTATCGCAAACAGGAATCGCAGGTAATTCAACAATTGGAAATAATGTGACTCTGTATGGACAGGTTGGTGTGGCAAATAATGTCTCTGTCGGAGATAATGTGATTGTTCATGCACAATCCTTAGTCACCAAAAACATTAAAAGCTCCAGTGAAATTTCAGGTTGCTACTCTTTTAACCACAAAGACGAATTGCGCTTCATTGCAGAGATGCGACGCAAAATTAAAAAAAAGGAGGATGAATAATGGGTGGTTGCTGTATCAGAAACTGCTGTGTTATGAACTGTGGATTAGTAGATAAGATAAAGGAATTCTTCGGATTTTGTAGTGATTCAGGATGTTGCAAAGGATATAGATCTGGTCCTAATGAAACTGAACGCCATGCAACTAAGATTTCGAATGAATTAGCTGAAATGAAGGAGCGCAAGCATAGTGAATGGAATGCAGCAGAATCAAAAATGTTAGAACTTATAAATTCAGAAATGTCTTCTCTGTTAACAGAATTGGAAAAAATAAATAAACAACTTTTTGGCGGAAAAGCTCTTAATATAGATATAGAAGGAGTCAAGGCTAAAGCCAAAGAAATCGAAAACGAAGTGGTTGGTTATGTTGGACGAGTATTTGATGAAAGGCTCGTCTTAACCGATAAAGAACTTTCTATTATTTTGGAAGAACGCGATGACAAAAAAAGGACAAAAAATTTCGATTCATTTTGTCAAAAAATACATAAACAAGCACTTACCGGACTAAGAGGGAAAATCCAAGCAACAGTAGCAGCTCGGAATGACGCTATCGTAAAGACAATAACAATCAGACTTGAAGAAATTAATTCAAGTATTCAACAAGAGGCAGAAGCCTACCGTAACTTACTCGCTACAAAGAAAAAGAAAGAATCTGAAGCTCCTATTCAAATGCGGCATATTTACCAACACGGAATTTGTGAGGTACTTTTAAAATTGACCAATTAACATCCACCGTCATAATATTTATCTTCTGCAAATTATAGATAGCGGCAAATTATGAGTAATTTCTTCAATCGCGTCATAGAACGCATTTGCTTGTGGGTTAGGCGTTTTGTAGGAGTCGAACACTTGCGCCTGCAACTACTGGATGTAAATGAACAGCACCACCTTGAAAATCAGAAATTCTTGGGTCAAATAAATGAAGAGCTCAAGGCCCAGAACCATAAACTTAACCAAGAAAATCAAAAATTCTTAGGTTTAATAGAAGATATGCTCAAGGCGCAAGGCGATAAGCAGAAACAGGCAAGCCAGAACATCCTGGGGCAAATTGTCGACCAACACAAAGCTAACAGCGATAGACAAAACCAGGACAACCAGGAGTTCCTAGGTGTAATAGAGGATATGCTCAAGGCGCAAGGCGATAAGCAGGAACAGGCAAGCCAGAAAATTCTGGGTCAAATTGACGACAGACACAAAGCCAACAACGATAAGCAAAATCATGAAAATCAAAAATTCTTAGGTTTAATAGTAGATATGCTCAAGGCGCAAGGCGATAAGCAGGAACAGGAAAGCCAGAAAATCCTGGGGCAAATTGACGACCGACACAATGCAAACAGCGATAAACAAAACCAGGACAACCAGGAGTTCCGAGGTATAATAGAAGATATGCTCAAGGCGCAAGGCGATAAACAGGAACAGGAAAACCAGAAAATCCTGGGGCAAATTAACGACTGGCACAAGGCAAACAGCAATAAGCAAAACCAGGACAACCAGGAGCTCCTAGGTGTAATAGAGAATATGCTCAAAGAGCAAGGCGATAAGCAGGAACAGGAAAGCCAGAAAATCTTAGGTCAAATTGCAGACAGCCACCAAGCAAACAGCGATAAGCAAAACCAAGACAACCAGGAGTTCCTAGGTGTAATGGAGAATATGCTCAAGGCGCAAGGCGATAAGCAGGAACAGGAAAACCAGAAAATCCTGGGGCAAATTGACGACCGACATAAAGCCAACAGCGATAGGCAAAACCAAGACAACCAGGAGTTCCTAGGTGTAATGGAGAATATGCTCAAGGCGCAAGGCGATAAGCAGGAACAGGAAAGCCAGAAAATCCTGGGTCAAATTGACGACCGACATAAAGCCAACAGCGATAGGCAAAACCAGGACAACCAGGAGTTCCTAGGTGTAATGGAGAATATGCTCAAGGCGCAAGGCGATAAGCAAGAACAGGCAAGCCAGAAAATCCTGGGTCAAATTGATGACTGCCACAAAGCCAACAGCGATAAGCAAAATCAAGACAACCAGGAGTTCCTAGGTGTAATAGAGGACATGCTCAAGGCACAAGGCGATAAGCAGGAACAGGAAAGCCAGAAAATCCTGGGTCAAATTGACGACCGACACAAAGCCAATAGCGATAGGCAAAACCAAGACAACCAGGAATTCATGAGCCAAATAAATGAGTCAATTACGGTGAGCATTCAAGCCCAGTCAAGTAATATCGAATCATTGAGTTCTATGTTGACTGACTTAGTTAACCAACAAAAAGAATTTTCTGCCAAACTCTTTTCTGAACTTGAAAATTCATCCACCATGGAATTCCGACTTGAATCTTCGTTAAATCAGATGGCAAAAGTTTTATCACAGAATGCTGACATTGTACAACAGAGCATGAATTCAGCTAATCAAGATATCGCAAATATCAATAAAAAAGTTACTTTGCTCGATACGAAGGGGGCAGTGAGAATTCTTTTAGAAGATTTGTATCAATGTACTGCTGCCTTGTCGAATGGCTATGAAAATCAGAAAGAACAATTTCTTGCTATTGTAAATAGCACAAAGCTATGTGAAGAATATTTAAAATTAGGCCTGCTTAGCAACATAATGAATGCGACTGAAGATTGTTTGCAACGAGTTAAAAATGAAAAGAGCGAGAAAACGAATACGAAAAGCACAAATCGCTATTCATGGATTCCTTAGCTTCCATCCTCTACATGTGAAAGTGACGTTTTCCGTGCTTCTTGTTGAAAGATAGCAACCAACGCAGAACGATGAAACGTCACATATCAGCCGCTGAAGCACAAGCGACTCGCCTCGAAACCAGCACCCAACTTCTGAAACTTAAAATTACAGCCTAACAAAGGCTGGCACTATTGGAGGCGTTGACTCTTACCGGGAGAGATAGTTGATGAGACACTCATTCCCCCAAACAAATCATGCCGCGACATACTGCGTTCATGGCTGTTGAAATATTCTGAGAGGAAGCCGACGCAGTGCAACATGGTCACAAGACCAGGCTTGTGCCCTCCTTACTCGGGAGGATAGGAATTCCCAGTAAATCCAGTCAACGCTCCACAAGCATCAGTTGCCGTAGATTAACCCTAAGACGGATAGCAAGTGATGAATACACTTATTTCAGCAAATGAAGCAGTTCTCTTCCTCATTTCATCGTACCCCAGCGAGAAAAGTAAGCAAAAACTGTCTTTTGAACAATTACTGCAACATGCTACTGATATTGATATTGAGAATATCAAATATCAAGAGATTAAACCATCAATATTCAATTATTGCTCGCATAGCTCTACAGGATATCTTATTTTTAACACACTCTATAATTCACTAGTTCGGTTATCTACAAGTGAATATAAACAATACCAAAGTGGCGATTTTATTAGCAAGAAATTACGAAAAGAGTTAATTAAAAGCGGCATTATTGTCAGCAACACGATTAATGAATTAAAGGTTTACCTAAAAATTGCAGATTTATTTGTCAAGCATCCCAAGCGGCCATTAAGCATCACAATAACAACAACATTAAAATGCAATGCACGCTGTCCCTATTGCTATGAGCATGGCGTAAAACAGCAAGATATGCTACCGGAAAATACCACAAAAATCATAGATTTCATCAAAGCAAATCAGCCTCAAAATGGATTGCTAATTACATGGTTTGGCGGTGAACCATTATTGAACATTTCATTGATAGATGATATTTCTTCGAGATTAAAAAATGAAGGAATATCGTTTTCCTCATATATAATTTCAAACGGAAGCTTATTCACAGTGGAAATTATTAGTACAAAAATTGAACAATGGAACCTGCGCGATGTGCAAATAACGCTTGATGGCCCACAAGAGTATTATGAATCTATTAAAAATTATAGTCCTGAAAATAATATTGGATTTTATCACATATTAAATGTTATTCGCTTGTTATCCAACCATAATATTAATGTGCATATCAGGCTAAACATTTCTCGAAACAACCTTTCTCTAATCGAGCAATTAGTTAAAGAGCTTGACTATGCCTTTTCTGCAAAGGATAACATTTTATTTTGTCCTGCCTTTTTAACAGGTACTTCTGATAAATTATCAGAAGCAGAAAAATTGGAGTGTATCCGACGACTGTTTAAAATAGTTACAAACCCTCGAAAACTTACAGCCGGAAGTAGATTCTACTCTATGCCTCGTACAGAACCCTGCAATAACTCAAATCCCAGGTCGTTCACTATTGATGTATCTGGAGATATTTTTTCTTGCGAACATTTTGTTGGAGTCTCTAGTAAAGCCATAGGTACTCTTAACTCTTTTGATGCGTCATCCGATCCTCGCCACAAGCGTTCTTATATTCGGAAAAAGTGCAAAGAATGTGTATTCTTCCCTAAGTGTTTTGGGGGATGTAAAGCAAACCTTAATACTAGAGACGAGCCTTGTTTTATTGAAAAATATATTCTACAAGCATACATGTCACTGCTATGATCGTTAAACAACACACTTTACTACCTAAATTTACAGAATTAATGTTATCTATATCTGGACTGCAGCGATGTCATCGGGTTGGCAACCCCATTACCTGGATTAAGTCTTGGCGTTTTTGGGGAACCTCAAGCAGCAAAGGTCTCCCCTCCCGGAGACTGGAACGAGTTGTTTGGACTTCTTCTGCATGGCCTCTGGAACAGCCAACCGGCTCTTGAGGATGGCTTCCCGGAGTTTGTTCTCCGGCAGCGCTCTGAGATTCAGTGATACTAAGGCAAGTGACACCGTTCCTCAGGGGCTTGGGCATCGCCGTGCACAGGCAATCATTTCAGATGTAAGCGTCTTATAAAGTATACCATAGAACAGAGAGACTCTGAAACCCAAATCATCAGGAGGAAACTCTATGAGCAATTTTGTTAGTTATCAAAGACCTTTTTTCTGGAAATGCCCTGCGTGTGGGCATAAAAAAAACACAATAGGCTACACTCCTGATCCGCCTACATCGTGGAAGAAAGCTGAACCACCAACTTGCGATAAATGCGGAACTGAAATGAAAAGGAGATTGTTCTGAGCGAGAACTGTCGACAAACTGCAGAGGAAAAACATTGTAGCAGAAATTCGAGCCAGAGCCAATCATAGAGAATGATTATGAATTTGTTAATGGGCAGCTTTGAAGAACGGCTTAGAAATAGTATCTCATTTGCATGGCAAGTGTTCATCGAAAAAACAGGTTCTGAGCTGTTGCCTATCAACAAAGAAGCATCAATGCAGCTTCAGTATGCGTATATTTTGCAGCAAGTTATTCCTCTTATCTGTTTTGATAAAGATGAAACCGTACAAATCGAACTTGAAACGAGCCATAAAATTAATCACAGAAGCCGTGAAATCGATTTGGTATTAGAGGGGATCTCCCGCCAAGGCCGTCACAGAATTGCTGTAGAGATGAAATGTTATCGAGAATTTGCTTCATCAGGGGGAAAACGTGGGGCGACCGATATTTTCATGAAGGATATTTATGAGGATTTGAGTTTACTGGAACAATATTGCACATCCGGCGATTTTAATCGAGGAGTTGCTTTAGTCATGAATGATCTGGAACGGCTTGTAAATCCAAAGAAAAAAATTGCGAAATGCTGGGATTATGATATTTCGAATGGAACTAGAATAAACAATGTACACCTGGAGACTCCGATTGGAGGAAAGAAAATTGATATTTCCCTTAAAAAAACATACGAATTCAATTGGATACAAAAAGGTCAATTGTGGTTTTTAGAAATTGAAGGCTTGTAGTTTTTCAGCTTATCAGACGCTGCGTACCATCAGAGCGATGACAGTTTTTTCACGGCCAACTTCTACTGCTGCTAAGCCTCCATTCAGGTCATATCGCCGACGTCCAACCTTGCATTACAGTAACTTCAATACGGGAAAAGCCCCTCGCCGCGCTGACTGCCAGCGATGCGGATGGCTTTTCCCGACAAGCTCTTTGATAATCAGTCCTGTTTTGCCTGCGGCTTCCACAAGTGCGGCAGAAGGATGTCGATGTCTTTGTTTGGGGTAGTTGCATGCGGCGACTAAAG
>JAAZBG010000059.1 GCA_012513915.1 Fibrobacter sp. | reverse complement strand
TTTCTTCGTAAAAAAGAATCTACTATTTGAAAATCCACATGCTAACTTTTTATTGTTTTTTACCCACAAATAAGTCTATAGAGCCACTTTTTATTGTTTTTTACCCACAAATAAGTCTATAGAGCCTTAAAAATAAACCGGGAGAGCTCAGTGGTGGACAGCGCCAGAGAGTGGCAATTGCACGCGCACTTGTTACAAAGCCGATCATGGTGCTTGCAGATGAACCAACAGCAAACCTTGATTCTGTCACCGGGGGTAAAATTCTTGACCTGATGCAGGAAATCAACAGCAGAGAGGGTACTACGTTTATTTTTTCAACACATGACTTTCAGATTGTTGAGCGTGCCGGACGGATTGTCAAAATCAGGGATGGGCTTATTATCAGTGATGAAACAAAGGCGGCATAACGTATGGTTGCTTTACAAATTGCAGTCAGAACCCTGATGCGACGGAAGGTTCGCATGCTGTTAATAGGCTTGCTTGTGATGCTTGGAACAATTCTGATCATTGTCGGGGAAACATTTACATTATCTGCAGGATATTATTCAAAACGATCCATCATCGACCATTTCACCGGCGACATAATCATCTATTCAGATAAAGCCAAAGAAAAACCATCACCATTTTCCTTTACAACGCCGCTGCCTGTAATCAGTAATCCTGCAGCAATCGAATTGTGGCTTGACAGTAGCAGTTATGTCAGGCACCATGTAGCTATCGCCCAGAATTATGGTCTTATGTCAACTGATAAAAACGGCAAAAAACAGGATGTCCCTTTTATTTTCTACGCTGTCGAACCTAAGCGCTACACTGATGCATTTCCTAATATTGACATGATCGAAGGATCTTTTTTCAACAATGATAACAACGGACCTGCTGATGGTGTGGTGCTCAGCGAGTTTCAGGTAAAAAATTACCGGGATAACTACAGTACCGAGTTCAGAAGCGGTGACAAAGTAACATTACTCAGCCTGAGTGATGGCGGATCGGTAAATGCATTGTCTTCAGTAATTGCAGGAGTTTACAAACCCAAATATTACTCAAACGTTTTTAATTATATCAATTTCATTAATACTGCAACGTATGCTAAACTGTATAACTTTACCGGTGTTCAATCAGAGTCAATGCCGCAAAGCCTTAATGATGCATTACAATCAGAGAATGAAGATGATATTTTCGGACTTGCAGATGCCTCATTCGATTCAATTGCAACGTCATCGCTTGTAAAGCAGGAGTTGACAGGATACACACTTATCGCCGTACAACTTAATAACGCCTCTGATGCAAAGGCCTTTGTGAATGCACTATCCCAAAAGGGGTTCGCCATTAAAACTGCCGACTGGAAAGAAGCATCCGGATTCTTTGCATATATTGCTGATACAATCCGGGCTGTAATTTACAGCGCGACATTCCTGATTTTCCTTATTGTAGTATTTATACTCATGAACACGATGATCATTAATGTACTTGAACGTACTGGTGAAATCGGAACACTGAGAGCAATTGGTGGAGAAAAATCGTTTATTATGTCGATTTTTCTGGCAGAATCATTTATTCTAAATGGAATAGCAGCGGTTGCGGGAGCAAGTATCAGTTTTGTTTTGATACTGTTTTTCAGTACCGGAATAATGCTTCCTGATATTATGCAGCAATACCTGACCGGTGGTGCAGTAATGCCGCTGCTTCTTTCACCTCTGCCTTTTATTGAAGCATTGGCGATAATTCTTGTAGTATCAACAATTGCCACAATCTATCCAATAAAGGTCGCAACGGCGATTACTCCATTAAAGGCAATGTCCGCCAAATAAGGAACTCATTATGCCATTTTATTTGTCAATTGCATTTAAAAATATATTCAGAGATCCACGCCGTAGCATCACGCTTGGTATCAACTATTTCTTTATATCGATCCTGCTGCTTCTTGTTTTTTCAATTACGCAGGGAGTAAAGAAAAATATTACCCGGAATGTTCTTACATCTACTGCTGGTCACATTACTGTTTCTGGTGAGTATATTGTCAATGGGCGAACATATCAGGGTATCCAGCATTATCCGGTTGTAGACAGTATCACCAGAGATGCATTCAATGGGACTTCAGTGATTACACGGTACTCTATGAGTTCTGCGGTTTATTACAAGGGTATTTCAAAGCGACTCTCGTTTACCGGAATTAATGTATCATCAGACAATGGTTATAAAAACCAGATCGTGGTGAACGATACCGGATGGAATAATTTTTTCCGTGAACCTAACACAGTACTTATACCATTGTCAATTGCAGAATACTTCGGACTATCGGTAAATGATGAACTGCTGATTTCAACCAGAAGTCGTCTCGGAGCATTCAATACCGGAACAATTAAAGTCGCAGGTATTTTTACAAGTGGCAATTACTTCCTTAAAGACCTTGTAATCAGCCATTTTGATTTTCTGCAAAAACTTGATCTCGCAGATCGCTCAACGGCATCAAAAATGTTCATTTACTTTGACAAACCCGTTGACATCGATTCAAAGCGTGATATTCTTCTTGACAAGTTCAACAAAACAGGTTTTATCGCAAATAAACCGGTAAGTAATAATGATGCTCTCAATGCAGTGTCTGCAGCATCACCGCGATATAAAGTACAGCCCGGTGATGTCAATCAGAAACGGTTGACACTTTCCACAGCCGATGAAGTTACCGGAATCGTATCACAAGTAACCGGTGCAATTAACGGACTTGGTATTTTTGTTGCCGCAATCATGCTGTTTATTATTTCTGTATCAATATTTATCAATATGCGTATGACGATAAACGATCGCATGCTTGAAATTGGAACACTACGCGCAATCGGATGTGAACAGAATTCAATTGTCAAATTGTTTATTGCCGAAAATGTTCTGCTCAGCCTTCTCTTCATTGGTGCCGGAATAGCAGGCGGGCTCATTCTTATGACACTCGGCAGCACGTTTGTCACGCTGCCATCAAATGGTACTATCGGGTTATTTCTGAATCAGGGACACCCGGTATTTGAACCAACAATTTTGCATATAGTATTCATACCCGTTGTACTTATATTCTTTACAACATTGTTTTCATATTTTCCTGCACGTTATGGCGGCAGAATACAGGTAGTTACTGCACTTAATAAAACACATTGAGGTATATAATCATGAAAAACTTATTTTATTGCACAGCAACATTACTTCTGTTTCTTGTGATAGTTACAACTGCACAACAACAGTCAAATGACCCGAAGGCGGTCGCACTGATCGAATCCCTTCAAAGCAAACTCAACCTTGAGGGATCTGACGTTACCAGCACCTTTACCCTTGTGCAAAGAAAAGAGGGTGAGGCAGACAGGGTGCTCAAGATTCAGGTATTCCGCAGGGATATCGAACAGAAGTTTACACTCCTTTTTCAGTATCCTGAAAGTGAAAAAGGAAAAGGGTACTATCGTAACGGCGACAATCTCTACCTCTATCTTCCGTCAACGCGGGAATTTGTTTTCCGTAATCGTAAAGATGATGTCGGATCAACTGATGTACGTACCGACCTTTTTGGGCGGCTTGATCTTTTAAAACAGTATACTGTCGTCTATGATGGAACGCAAACGGTCTCGAAATTTGACTGCGACGTTGTATCCCTTACCGCCAAAACGCTTGATGTATCCTTTCCGGTGCAAACCTGGTTTTTACGCAAGAGTGATGGGCTTGTGGTGAAAGTTGAAAATTACTCGGCATCAAAAACACTGCTCCGGACATTTTTCTACATTGACTACAAGGAAGTTACAACTGGTAAGTATCTGTTTACAAAATTAATGGCAGTCAACAATCTTGAAAAAGGGCAAAAAACGCTTCTCAGTTATGAAAACATTAACACTGACAAGATTAAAGATTATACATTTTCACAGGCATTTCTTGAGGAACAATCGAGGTAAAGGCAATGCACTATTTAAAGACTTTGTTAATACTCCTGGTTGTCGTTATTGTCTCCATTGCAGCCAATGACGAAAATGCTGTTGAGGATGATCCATTCAGTGCGGCAGAATTTGACAGTGTGATAACAAAAGTAAACACAGTCCCGGATCAGTCGGTACGTACATTTTTTGGCGGTATTTCGTTTGTATCTGAAGGGACTTCCACGTACCTGTTAGAAAGTAACAGTAGTGCGACAAACTTGCGTTTTTTCGGAAAACCGTTTGCCAAATTATCAAGAGATGATATCGGTTCACTCTACCTGAGTACTTCATTTAATTATTTTCTGCTGGCATCATCCAATTCTGAGTTTATAAAACGTTACTACCAGTTACAAAAAGCGGATCCATCACAGGTTGATTTGAAGCTCTCAGAATTTCATTTCTCATTTGATATCAATAAGAAAGTTTTTATTCGCATTGGAAATCAATTGATAAGTTGGGGGGCATCCTACTTCTGGTCACCGGAGGATTTTATTAATCGTCAAAAAAATCAGATCGCCGCGCTTAGTGCAGTTGATATACGAAGCGGAAAACCGGGTATTCGGTTCCATATTCCTTTTGAGAGGTCAAATCTGTTCTTTTTTACCGATTTTTCAAAAGTCACAGCGAATGGTTCTGTAAGCTCATTTGCAGACAATATTGCCCAGGCATGGCGTTTTGATGCCACAATCGCAAATGTCAATATAGGCACCGTTGGTTATGTTAGTGCAGATAACCCACTACATATCGGTTTTGATGCAACAGGAAATGTACTTACAGCCGACGTCTACGGGGAGCTTGCGCTTACTATTGATAACAACGCTGAACAAACTATGCCGGCATTCAGCGCCGGTTTTTCAAAAATATTTGGTGAAGAAAAAACATGGACATTCAGATCTGAAGTCTATTATAATGATACCGGATTTGGCGATACAGCAATTTCTTCATTACGTCCAGGTGAATTTACACCCCTGTATTCAGGTAAAGTATACGTATTTGCCGAGTTAACGACATCAAAACTTTTTACATCAATGATAAGTAGTTCACTACTTTACTATATGAACTGCGCCGACCGCAGTTTCTCATCAACACTGCTCTTTACATTCGATTTTCCGAAAGTACTTCCATTTACTCTTTATGTACGGGGAAACGGGGGCAGACTTGACAGAGAGTTTACCGGATTATTCGCTGATCGAACACTTACTGCCGGTTTACGGATACGGGGGGATTTTTAAGGAGCCCCGGGGATTATACAAAAAAAGTAATCAGATTATAATTAAAGCTGCCCTCTGAAAGCACGCCCCCTTAAAGACATTACAATGTTTTAAAAGTCCCCCTGCGGGGGGGGCGAAATTTAGCTTATTAGAAATGTTTCCAGCACTCTTTTCCAAGTGGATACACATTGAATCCAATTTCGTAAAGTCGCTGATGATCCAGAATATTGCGGCCATCAAAAATAAACGCAGGTTTTTCCATTGACTTGTATATTCGCTCGTAGTCGAGTGTCTTGTACTCATTCCACTCTGTCATAATCGCAAGTGCATGTGCACCTTTTGCGGCCTCGTAAGGATTGTTCTCAAACGTTACATATTTTGTACAATCGCCACACCCCTGAAGATCCTTCGCAGCATTATCGAGTGCCTGCGGGTCAGTGATCACCACGTTAGCATGCTCTGCCGCAAGCTGCATGGTTACATCAATTGCAGGTGACTCACGGGTATCACCGGTATCAGCCTTGAACGCAAAACCAAACAGCGCAATGCGTTTACCTGCAATTGTATTGAACATCACCCTGATCATGTTCCTGACAAAACGTTTTTTCTGGAACTCATTCATCGCAACAACACTTTCCCAATACCGTGCAACATCATGAAGCCCGTAACCTTCGCAAATGTAAACAAGATTGAGAATATCTTTTTTAAAACATGATCCGCCAAAACCGACACTCGCATTGAGAAAACGTGGGCCAATGCGCGAATCCATTCCGATTGCTTTTGCAACCTCGGAAACGTTCGCTTCGGTACATTCACACAATTGTGAAATACTGTTAATTGACGAAATACGTTGTGCCAGGAATGCATTTGCAACCAGTTTGGAAAGCTCAGCACTCCAAACGTTACTTGTGAGAATATTTTCTTTCGGAACCCAGTTTGCATAAATATCAACAAGTACCTGGCGCGCGGCGAGTCCTTTTTCGGTAAGCTGTGATCCGATCAGTACGCGATCGGGTTTCTTCAGATCCTCAACAGCAGTACCCTCAGCAAGAAACTCAGGATTTGATAGCACTTCAAAGTGAATTCCCTTATCGTTGGCATTGAGAATTCGCTCCATTGCATGTGCGGTTCTTACCGGTAGCGTACTTTTTTCAACGATGATCTTATCCGAATTTGATGCTTTTATAATATCACGGGCTGTTTTTTCCCAATACTGAAGATCCGCAGCTTTACCTGCCCCTTCACCAAATGTTTTCGTCGGTGTATTTACTGAAACAAAAATCACCTTAGCCTCATCAATTGCTTCAGCGATTTTCGTCGAAAAAAACAGATTGCGACCAAGAGCTGATTTTACGACTTCATCAAGTCCCGGTTCGTAAATCGGAAGTTTGTCTGAATTCCATGCTGCAATTCTATCAGCATTGATATCAACTACTGTCACTTTGTATTGAGGACACTTTGCTGCAATCATTGCCATTGTTGGTCCACCAACATATCCTGCACCGATACAGATAATATTCATTGAAAAATTTCCAGTTCCAGCCATTATGATAACTCCTTGAAATCCAGCTTGTATGGGATACGAGACAAATTAATGATGTAATATAGTTTTTCGGTTATATGTCCGCTAACAAAAATGGCAGGTCTGACAACATTAAGCAGATAACCAAACAATCACGAACTACTTGATACCACAGGATTTCAGGTAACAAGCAACGCTTGAAGCAGTGTACGCCGTACCGTATTTATCTCATCACGGGATTCTCTTCGCCTTGGAAATATGTGGTTCGAAAGCAGAATATACCCGCATTTTTCTTGACAGCACACAGCAATTGAGCATCCGGTAAAACCGGTTTTGCCGAAAACATCCACTCCATTACAGATACCCATCGATGTCTTCTGGTTAAGTTCCCACCCAAGTCCTGTCTGTACATCTCCAAAATCACCAATCAATTGGTTTGAACCCATTTGCTGCATTGTTGATGCTTCAAAAAAACGTCGGTTTTTCCATACACCGCCGTTGACAAGCATCTCAAGAAAGTGCGACAGATCATTAATTGTTGAAAACAGCCCGGCAGACCCGACAATCAGCGGTCTTAGTGCACGTGCACTTTCATCGTGGACATCACCGCATATCCGCTGACCATCAGGTGTCATCTCGGATGGAACAATGTTCTCTTTTCGCAAGTTTTCCGGATAAAACGATGTCGAATGCATCTCTAGAGGATTAAAGAAAAATTCCCCGCTGCACTGCTCAAGGTTTTTTCCGGTTACCCGTTCAATAATGAGCCCCAGCAGAATGCTCGTTGCGTTTGCATAATTGAATGTTGTACCGGGAACATTTGCCAGATCGGTTGTAAGAATACGCTTGAGCAATTCATCTGATGACAAGTGGCTGTATGCGCTGAGACGAAAATCAAAGTGCAGCGTCTGGGTGAGAAGATGTCTGATCGATATCAGCTCCCTGAATTTTCCGGAAAATTCAGGTATATAGGTGATCATGAGATCATCTGGAAAAAGTAATCCTATTTCGACAAGTTTCAATGCAAGTGATGATACCGGAATCGCTTTTGTAATTGATGCGACATCATAGATTGCTGTAGTATCAACCACCTTACTGTCAGGATCGTATGTATAGTTCCCTTTTGTAATTATCGATGTCCGCCCGTCACAGACTACTGCACAAGCACATCCGGGAAAAACTCCATTTGTCACTGCATCAGACAATATTGAATTGATCATTGCAATATCAGACATCGGCAACATCTGCTCCTTGACTGACAACAAACCATCTATCAGTGAACATCACCATGACGTTCAATCACCTGAATTGACCGCCACTTGTCAGATAGAAAACGCATAAGCCACAAAAGCGCCACGGTCATTACAAAAACAGTTGCAATCAGCCACTCAATCAATAATCCGGCCTTAAAAATATCTGCTATCACAAGACCGAAGATAAACAGCATGTGCGTTATTATAGCAAAAAACATGATCCATTTTGTATCACCTGCTGCCTGAAGTGCACTGGAAAAAACAATATTGCCCGCATCAAGAATACAGTATACCGCAACAAGCTGAAGCAGCAATTTCCCAACCTGTGCAACTTTATCAAATTCTGCGTAGCCATCACCGCTGAAAAAGCTATACAGTTCACCGGGGAAAATAACAAATATAAGTGCTGTTACAAGCATCCAGATTTCCGCAAGAATAAATCCTGTGAATGTAACTCTAATTGTTTGCTTGATATCGCGGCGCCCTTGCGCCTGTCCTACAAGAATTGCAACTGCTTGCCCGACACCGATTACCGGAAAAAATGCAATGCCATTCAACCTGAACGCGATATTTGATGCAGCAAGTTCATGAACCCCGATTCGCCCGACGATCAGAATGAATCCTGTCCATGCGAGCATCTCAAAACCAAATCGAATTCCAGCGGGAAATCCAAACCGTAAAAGCCGTAAAAAAAGTTCTTTGTTAAAAGCTCTGTCCTGCCATGCTGAACGGCAATCTTTTACTTTTGTTCGCAGAAACACCGCAAACAGCAGAAGAGTGGAAAAAAGTTGGGCTATGATTGTTGAAATACCGGCACCAGCAATCCCCCACTCCGGAAAAAATGATTTTCCAAAAATCAACAAATAAGCAAGTATGGCATTAAGTGCAATGCCACTAAGCTGGGCGATCATCACCACGCCGGTTTTCCCGCGACCTGTAAAGAAGCCACTGATTGCTGCTGATACCGCGACAGGTGCCGCACCCCAGCATAATATTGCAAAATATATCGATTCAAGGCTTTGCACCGATTGATCATGACCAACGAGTTTAAAAATCGGCGTTGCAAAAAAGCCCACTGCAGCAACAATACACCCGCTGGCAAGTGCACAATAGATCCCCTGCCAGGTGGCAGAAATTGCTCTGTGTTCTTTTTTCGCTCCAAAATAGTGTGCAACCAGGGTAGATGTATAGCCAGCCATCGCCTGAAACGGACTTACGATAAGGTACCCACCCATTCCGGCAGGGACAACAGCACTGATCGCTTCGCGTGAATACCACGACAAAAAAAGTGCATCCACAAATTGCATCACCATGATTCCCGCCATTGAGAGAATTAGCGGCATTGCAAGACGCAGGATTTCTGCCCAAAGTGGCTTCTCATTTTTTTTCATAGGCGTAGAAAATAGTTTCTTCCGAACAGAAATACCTTTTCTTTTCTAAGTTTTGCCGATAATCTATATTAATCAATCGTAATGATATTATGTATAAGTAACCTGAAAACCGGCAACGTATAACACTATTACAAGGATCAAGTGACAATTATGCCACATCTCGCTCAATCTTTTTCATTGCTGTTATTTTTGATCACTGCGCTCTGGGCTCAGAATACATCATCCGATCCGGATGAAAAAGCGATTCAAATTATTCACGATTCACTGAAAACCAATACAGGATCGGACAAAAACGGCTGTGCCGGGGAACCAGTACTGTTACGTGGTTCTGCACATAAAAAGTCCAGCTGGCTTGACTCGTCCGGTTTGCGGATAAGTTCATCTCAGGAGATATTCGTAAATCCGACACAATCGACATTCTATATTTTCCAAACCGATTTTAACGGAAGCGTTCACCATGACACGGTACAGGTAAACATCACCCCCGATTGTCCACCATGCAGTGTACATACAGAAACGAATATTGTTACCCCACCCGGTAAGACAATAACCCTTACTGCAAACACAAATGAGCATTGTACAAGAAGCAACTGTTCAAACAGAACACCACCGGCAGACTATCTTACAAAAGGAGCATCGATACTCAGCGGAACTGCTCATTATGTGATTTCGTTACACCAGACAGCATCTATTCCAGAAGAAACATTGTTTAATGGTTCTATTGATGTAAATGGTGGTACGCTTATCGTTGCCGGCAGGGCAATCCTTAAAAAAATCAATTTCAAGAGTGGCAGAATTATCGTAACTGGTGAACTGACTGCACCATATTTTACTATCAGCGACACACTGGAGAACTACGGAACTGTCAATGTTGATTCTGATGCATCGATTGTTGCACCAGGATGCATAAACAATTATGGTACTTTTTCTGTAAACGGCATACTGACATTAAATAGCAGAGCTTATAATCATTCGAAAATGAACATCGGCAGTGATCTTATTCAGAGAAGCAATGATCTGTTTACAAATGAATGTTCACTGGTCGTTGGTAACGATCTTCATATCAATGGTACATTTATCAATAAAGGCGCAGCTGCAGTAACGTTTAATACATTTATAAGGGATGGAAGTCAGTATATCACCGATGATGGCAGCTATATTACATCGAAAAACATGTACGTTGAAAGCAGTATTCAGGGTGGAAGTGCCGGTATGTCAAGCATTACTATTCAGGAGGAGCTGTATATATATAAAAGTGCATACATAGATGGACGAATTGACATATGTGATAAGAACGGTATTGAAGTTAACGTTGGAAAAATGGATAAAAATGTCTCTACCGACTGTCGGACTGCTATTGACGGTATCGGCGGGGTTGCATCATTCGTATGGTATGACTCAATGGGAAAGATCGTTGGAACCGGAAAATCTGTTACAATCACACCTGTAGTAACAACAACATATATTGTCACAGTTATTGATGTAAATGGAAATTCCGTGTCAGATAAAATTAACATAAAGGTTGAATAAACGATATGGCATCAATTGAAACTCCTGCACACGAAGTTGTATGGAAACATTTTTATAAAATCTGTTCAATTCCTCATATCTCCAAACACGAAGAAAAACTGGCGGCGTATATCTGCGATTTCGCAAAACAGTTATCGCTTGACTGTCGAAAAGATCCGGCCGGTAATATCCTTGTTACAAAAAATGCAACATCAGGACTTGAAGACCGACCTGGATTGATTTTGCAGGCACATCTTGACATGGTGCCACAAAAGAATGAAAATATCATCCATGATTTTCTTATTGATCCTATCAAGCCCTACATCGATGGCGATTGGCTCAGGGCACAAAATACAACGCTGGGCGCTGATAACGGAATTGGTGTATCATACATCCTGGCAATTCTTGAATCTCAGACAATCATGCATGGTCCGATCGAAGCACTCTTTACTGTTGATGAAGAAGCAGGAATGAGTGGTGCGCTTGGTATAAAACCGGGATTTCTGCAAGGCCGCAGACTGGTCAACCTTGATACCGAAGATGACCGGGAGATAATCATCGGATGTGCAGGAGGTAAGGACTGTACCGCGACATCATCGTATCAGGAGGAAACTCCCGACAATACATATTCCGCCTATTCCTTGACTGTAAAGGGATTAAAGGGCGGTCACTCCGGAATTGATATCAACCTTGGTCGTGCCAATGCGATCAAGCTTCTGTTCAGATTGCTGTATGCTGGAGCAAGCAACTGCAATCTGCGGATCAGCTCCATTCATGGAGGAACTATCCGTAATGCAATACCCCGTGAAGCTACAGCGGTTATCATGATCCAAAAAGATCGCACTTCGAAACTAAAGACTATTGTTGATGATCTCGGACAGGCATTCAACACAGAATATCAAGGTATCGAGAACGAAATTCAGATTGAATGTGTTTCGTATCAATCGCCATGTAACGTTCTTCCGAATACAGCACAACAAGCATTGCTACGATCAATCTATGCATGTCCGAATGGTGTTATCAGAATGTCAAACCATATGCGGGATTTTGTCGAAACATCCACAAATCTGGGAATTGTACATTGCGATAACGGCACGATTTCTGTCAATTGTCTGTTACGCAGTTCTGTTGAAAGCGCCATGACCGATCTTCAAAACACGTTATACTGCGCATTGACACAAGGTAACTTTAATGTAACCTTTACCGGTGGTTATCCGGGATGGGCACCGAATCCTGATTCATCGTTATTAAAAAGTGTTGCCGGTGTGTACGAAGCAGAGTATGGAAGAAAACCTGACATAATGGCAGTACATGCGGGGCTTGAATGCGGTATAATCGGAGCCCAATATCCTGATATGGAATCCATATCATGCGGGCCAACAATCAAATATCCACACTCACCCGATGAACGGGTGTCAGTGTCGTCGGTCAATAAGTTCTGGCAGTTTCTGGTTAAGATTCTTGAATCTATCTGATTGTAGGAAATTGGCTTATATTCAGGCCGAAGCATGACAAAAGCAGAAGAATTCAAAACTATGCGCATGCTGACATTGTGATATAGTGCTAAATAATAAGACAATTTAACGTCAAAAGAGTATTAACCACAGAGGACACAGAGAACACAGAGGAAATACAGTTGGATTATAATTTAAATCCTGCAGAATCAACCTTCCTTGCATTTAAATATTTCTGTGGAAAGGTATTTATTCTCTTACAGGGAATTTTACACAATGCGCATATGGTCACTTAATCCGATGTATCTTGATCCTCAGGGGCTTGTTGCTTTGTGGCGGGAAACGCTACTTGCGCAGGCTGTATTACGAAATGAGACAAAGGGGTATAAAAATCATCCTCAGCTTGACAGGTTTAAAGCATTGGCATCACCAGACAAAGCTGTTTCACAATATCTCATAGCAGTATATGATGAAGCAGTTAAGCGAGGTTATTCCTTCGACAAAAGCAAAATACACATGTTTACAAAAAAAGTAACACTGATAGTGACATCGGGACAATTGCACTACGAATGGTCACACCTGATGCACAAGCTTGAAACCAGAAATCCTGAAATCTATAAGCAATGGCACAGAGAAAAAAGTATTATACCTCATCCGATGTTTACGATTATTGACGGACCGGTGGAAGCATGGGAAAAAGTGTAATACAGCCAGCATTTTTATTTCATGAAATAGAACATATGTATAAACAAACATGGAAATTTGGCTCTTCCAGAAAATTTGCAGGTCGAACAATACCTTCTTGTCAACTTTTCCAATCAGTTTTATTAATAGAAAATTAACTAAAAACATATATGGCACCAGGCATTGCGCAAAAAGTTATACATCACTGTTTTTTTCTGATCCCATAGGGATCAAATATTTATAGAATAAGTGACAACAAAAACGAACCAAGTCCCTTAGGGACGATATATATGTATATCGCACAAAGAGATTGACCTGTGTGAATGTGTTTGTCATACAATTAAAGAACCTATTCACATTTTGTCCCTATGGGACAATAGTTACTATTTATTGTAGATTTTCTATAAATATTTTTTCCCGCTGGGACAAAAAGGAACACATTAGATTATAACCATTAAAAAGTCTTACGGTTTATTGACAACTCCGGAAAAGAGTACAAGCCCGTTCTGTCCAGCCCGGATGAAGTAGACAAACGGTTTGTCAAGAACGATATCCGGTGAAATTCCACCACCATCACTCCCGCAACCTACCATTGTATTTGTTACAGCAACTGCTTTTGTACCTTCTTCATCGGCCTTGATTTTCGCATAATGATTTACCGATTGAATATACAGCGGGGTAACTGATTCATCCTTGTATGTTGCAATACCCGGTATGTCAGACGTAACGGGATTAAATGCCTCATGAATACCGAGTTTCTTAAGTGACGGGACCAGATCGAGATCTGATTCAAAGAAAAATTTCGGCATCCGGAGCGCTCCATTTAAATTTTCATTTTTGGTTGCAATCACTGTTTGACATAAGCTATCAAGAAAAGTTTCTATACTACCCTTGACTGGCATATAGATATCAAGATAGAAATAATCGTTACCTGACGTTCCGTAATACACTTTGGCATTATGGTATGCACTATTCTTGTATGTCGAAAAGATATAGTCCGACTCCATCATATCAACCAAAACGGTTCCATCAGGTGAATTGAATGGTTCCCGTTTTGTTTTTTGAATATCAAATGGAGATTTCCAGTCTGCCTCAAAGTAGATTGCATTTACAAGCACGATCGCGGAGTATTGATTTATCATTGATGGCTTAAAAATGCTTTTTATATAATGGTTTGTATTTCTTTCAATCCACCCATTGATTACCGTTGATGATGCTATTTTGTTTTGTAAATCAAGACCGGCTATCTCAACACCAAACTTTTTATTTATTTCTGTTTTATATATTGGATTCAGCATATACCGCATCGAATCGATCCAGAGTGCATCTGCGCATTGAAGAATAATGCTGTTGTCACCATTAAGAAGATCTTTGAGAGCATTTGCAGCCTGATCAATAGCAGCCTGACCACCAAGAGCCTGCAGTAACTCCTGTTTTGCAGTACCACTTGTACCGGCTGTTATCGCGGAAAGGTTTCTGCTCACACTAAACGGACTTATCACCAGATTTTTATTGACATTTTCAAAATAGACGGATCTGGTCAGGTTTACTGCAAAGGTATTTATTGCAGTACTGTATTCAGGAGAAATGTATGCCTGAACAGAATCTGGTATTGCGTTGTAAATAAATGATGTCTTGTTATTCTTGATATTGCGCGAATCATTTCTGATTTCATCATGAGTACCCACACACCCGAAACAGGTGAGCATTAGAAAAAGCCCCGGTAATACATTAAATCCTTCACGAACTGTACAAGCCTGATAAACGCGGTGCTCTGCCATTTGTATCATCCTTTGAGAATGTTTTCTAACCAAAAATTAACGATTTCTATACTATAACACATCAGGATGTTCAGATCGATCATTTTTTTATCATGGGATCATACAGCATTTTGCATTTCGAAGCAACCATCAATGGTATAAAATAAACAAGGCGCAGCCGGATTGGTACCCGGCCACGCCCTTGCACAATTTAATTGACCAAATAGATCAGATCTTAAAAGATAATATTTTTACTGATATTTCCTGCGGCTGTTTTTACGTTGACAAGATACATACCGCTCAGAGAATTGTTTAACGCAATGCAATCATTACCTTTGCCAGAAAGTGTGCCTCTGTATACTACAGCACCGTTAAGTGCAACAAGTTCCATCTGCGCATTTTCATTAAGTCCGTTGATAACAATCTGTTTCTTTCCAATTGTAGAAACATTAACCTTACTTGCAAGACTATTTTCAATTGATTTGACTACGCCAGTGCCGCCTAAATTGAGCAGGCTTTTAAAATCATTTGGTGGATTTGGATTATTCTTTACATAATCTTTAAGCCATGTTACCGCCGGACGTTCTGAGTTGCCTGATTTAAAAAGTTCTGTTCCTTTACGCCATGTATTTGTCATACCCCAATAGGTTATACCAACAATTTTTGGATGATTCCAGAACATTGTAAACTGTTCCTTCATAATATTTGCTTGTCTAGTATCGTCATCTACCTGAATATCATATTCTGTAATAAAAATCGGCAGTCCCAATGAGGCCAGCTTGTCAATGTGACCTTTTACTGTTGATGTTGATAATCTCCATGCATCATGAGCCTGACATCCAATCGCATCAATAGGAGCTTTGGCTTTTATCATTGCTTGAACAAGTTTGTATGTCCAGTCAACCTGGTCACCATACTCGCAATTGTTATAATCGTTATAGATAAGAATTGCATTAGGCCATCTCTCACGTGCCATTTGAAATGATTTGATAATCCAGTCAAAACCAGTAGAACCATCTCCACCCAACGCATTTTTAAAAGGTGCAGGAGCATGACCCGGCTGCGCCTCATTAACAACATCAATCATGGGACAATCCGGATATTTGGCTTTTGCAGCATCCATCCACTCTGTAATCTCTTTTAACTGATCAGCCTGAGATAAATTGTTTATCCATGTTGGATACTGGCTTCCCCAGACAAGAGTATGGAACTTCCAGAGAATATTATTCTGTTTCGCAAAATTAACGACCTGGTCTCCACCACTCCAGTTCATACTATTGCGAGTGCCTTCTACCGACTGCCATTTATGTGCATTTTCAGCCGTAATCTGGTTCCAGTAAGTCATAAAAATGTTATTTGGAGTAATATTACCAAGGAATTTATTAGCACCCTTAGCAGGCTGCGCCATTGATAGCGCAGGAACTAAAAGCAATCCTCCGAGCGCTGCGCAGGTTAAGGACCGCAAATTCAACATTCTTAAAGACATACAATACCTCCATTTAATTTTACCCATCGTGGAAAACTCTATTTCAAACCACCACGTTTTTCATTGTCGGATTTAGTTAAATGAGTAAAGAAGCCTACCAGCCGCATCCCCTTTGCCCCCCCGGAAGCATCGTAGTGTTCAATTATCTCATGTACTGTATAATATACCGCGAATTTCCAAAAAAGCAGAAAAAAAAATCATGCGTCTAAACAGATTGTTGCTCTCCACTTTTTATTTCTTTTACTACGACGTCAGTTATTTGCCTTAATTATCATTTAGTTATGAAGAATATTGCTCTTTTACAGCAGTACTTTTTACTTGAATCCAATCCTATTAATTTGTAATAATTGATCTTTTACAACTGAAGCCACTTCTTTACACAAATGAAACAAGACCCATAAATCTATATTGTGCATAGCTTTTTACTACAATTATTACATTGCCAGCATAGTTACTTAACAAACTATTATGCAAAATGCAATAGTTTTATAATACTTAAAACATGGTAGAATACAAACGCTCTTTTAGTAAGAAGGTATTTAAATCATACAGGAATAATCAGGTATTTACAAAGCAAGAACCACCAAATTATCCGGAAGTGGATTAATGATAACATTTTCCTTGGGCAAGGTTCTCAATCATGGCCGGTTGTTCTGATTATGCTCTTATTAAAAAATGGAAGAACCCTTACGCAGCTACTTTTTTGGGAGCCTGACATAGATAATACTTTTCCCGATATTGTGTATTCCCGGTAAGATGCAACTGTAGAAAATCCCGAAAGAAATTTGATTTAACTGCAGCCAGTGTTTCATCTGCGGAATTGCCTGCTGTACTCCTATTGTAAATATTGATATTACAATAAAAGATAGTACTTTAACCATAGCAATTCCCTACTTGTCATGTAAACAGTTTATCAATTTCATTACTGAACTAACGATCAGCACGTCGTCGTATGATTGCTGCCAAAGACAGGGTGATACCAATAAACACTACTTCAAATAATGATACACCAATCAACATCCCAAGCCCGGAATAGGTAAATCCGTATGAATGAAGTCCTACGCCAAGAAGATTTACGCCTACCCAGGCAAGCATCACCATAATAACACCTGCAACGGCACCAGCCGATGTTAATTCCGGGCCAATCAATCGACTTTTTCTTGAATGCACGATAAGTGTTAACCAGATAATAATCAATAATGCCCCATTTTCCTTTGGATCCCATCCCCAAAAACGTCCCCAGGCCTGATCTGCCCACAATCCCCCCAAAACAGTTCCGGTAACTGTAAAGCCTAGCCCGACAAGGAGAAATAAGTAGACCGCAGTATCAGTTGTGTCAAGTCTCTTTTTGTCAGTATTTCTTACACGCTGGATAAGATACATATGTCCCAAAATACCTGCAATAAGACATCCTGCATACCCGATTGATATCGTTACAATATGTGTAGTCAGCCAGAAACCGGAATTTAACACTGCAGCAATAATCCCGAAGGTATCACCATTCACAACATATCGTCCGGATATAAACAGAAAAAGAAATCCACCAAATGATGCTATAAGGGTCCCATTACTGTTGCGCATTAAAATTTCATAAATCAAACCGATAATAACAATAACCCACGCAACAAAGATAAACGTTTCATATAGGCTTGCAAGCGGAGGACGTAATTGAATTAGTATCCTCATGAAAAGTGCAGCACCCTGGAGAACTGCCGAAACAATCACTAACAGAAAACTGCATTTGCGGCATACGCCTGAAGAAGAAAATATACTTGACAATACAAGTATCACACTTATACCAAGCAATATTTTAGCAAAAAACATCAGATTTACTTTGTTATACCATACTTCAATCCCGGGATTTTGAGATCCATGAAACTTCTGTAATGATAATTGTTGGGCAGCATTAAGAAACGCCTTCCGGTCATTGTTAACATATGCATTCCGTAATGCAACAAATCCGCTGCACCGTTTATCATTAAATGCATCTGCACCATTATTACATAGAAAACTCCAAAGACTGTACCAGTGATTACCAGAACTGCCTCTCTCGCTATACACCAGAAATGGCGGCCTGTTTTCCATCTGGTTACAAATTCCATACATTGATCGCACAACCCGAACGACTTCAGCGTCTGTACTGGAAAGTGAATCCAGTTTTTCGCTATTAATGCCTCGCATATATCTTGAAAGCACCGTTGAACGCTTGACAATATCACCATACGAATATGCCTTGTGTATCTCAAGCTGAAGCGCTTCTGCGAGTGATGAATCGTGAACACTGAATTCATCAAATTGATCAAACGCGCTAAACGCTGCACCAAGTCCATTATACTCCTGCATTGTCAACCACAACTGAAGTACATCCCGTTCAAACAGGAGTAACTCTGTGGGTTCTTTTTTTGATGCATTTACGGCAATACTCTCAATTTTATCAATTACAGGATACAATTCAACATATCGGTAGCGCCGCTTTGGCGGCCCCTGAATCCCTATGGCGTCAAGCACTTCCGGATTGGTGATCCTGAACACTTCAACAGTATCGATCTCAGACGGATTAAACATTAATTTTAAAAGCCAAACGTTTGCACTCATTCCATTAATAGTTTTCCGCCCCGAAAACTGTATTAATTTCTTTCGCGCATATGTATCAAGCGGTTTTTCCCGGCCATCATCAAAGACAACAATATTCGCTGTTTTATTAATATCAACAAATTCAATTGCACTGACACTCTGCACTGATGATATGCACAATATGCCAAGAATTACTGAACAAATCAGAAATCTTCCCATGCCTTTTTTATTGTGCATCACAGATTATTCTCCGTTTCCTTTTTCCGGCAATAATCATTAGTATCGCATGAAGTAATCCTCCACTGATAATTGTCAGACTGGCAATATATGGTGTAATTTTATAGGGATTATATACCACCGAAAAGGATGCATACGTTTTCCCCTGATGTTCTGAATAAGATGATTGATAAAATGTATAATTTTTATAACGTAATGGCTTGTTCATGGTAATTACAGCATCCCGTTTAAAATTATCACCACTGATGACCACCTGACTCTCAACATGTTTTAATGTTTGAGTACCCTGATGCAACTGTTTTGTGAAATCTTTCAAAGTAAAACTAACCGGCAGATTCTTTGTAACCGGTCGAACCTCCACAAGAATTGTGCGGTCATTGCACAAAATTTTCTGAGCAGGTGCCATACTGTTCACAATAAGCTGATTTCCCGATGCTGATTGACATATTGCACTATATGACATAACAATTTCTAAACTATTTCGTGCATTGTCATTATTCGTTCCATTTTTGAATTTGTGTATTGTATCAATTATGAGAGTTATATCACCAACGATGACAGATTTACCATTTCGCAATTTTTCAACAGGAATCACTGTATCCGTAAATGTATCAGCGGCATCGTGTCCGTTGGCGCTATGAATAACAAGCTCATCATCACCAAAATTCATAACCGTATTCGAGGTTTCCCCTATACCTAGCGGTAAAATATAATCATGCGCCATTTTTGAAGCTAGGAGAGCTCCTGCAAGCAGCATTAAAACACCACAGTGAATTATTATTAGTCCGGAATTTTTTAGAGGGAATTTTAAAAATCTCAATGCCTGGAACAATAGATTGATTAGCAATACAAACGCGATAAGTTTAATCCCTGGAAACGGAATTACCCCTAATGCAAGTGAAAACCACGATTCAAAAAAATGTTCACGTGCTGCAAGTAAACCATGAGACGTTTCATATACAGTCCCCGAAATGACTATACAGAGCATCACGATAAGGCAGTACGCCGTCAGTTTCGGTGATGCAGCTATTGATAACGATTTTCTTAAAACAATTGCATTCTTTACAAACATAGTTGATCTATCACATAAATGCCGGAAACTCTGTGGAATCATTAGTGATACCCACACCTTCCATCTCTATAAGCCATCCGGGTCTGCACACAGCTCCCTCAACAGGGATACAATGAACATGTTGCGGTATCCGGGATGTCAGGATATCTCCGATACATTGATAATGCTTTCTGTTTCGTAAATATATAAGCAGATACATCATACAATCAAGAGATGCATTATGTTTGCTGAGCAACGCTTCAATATTGTCAATAGTTCTCATTGTCTGCTGTCTGATATCATACTCATGAACAATCGCACCCGTTGAATCAATACTTGCAGTACCGGAAATATGGAGATGTGAACGATCTCCGAATCTGATCTGCGTACCTCTTTCAAAGGTCACACCATACTGGATAGTTGATGACATGTGGGATAATGCTTCCATGCGAACAATCTGTGATTCCCTGATATTTCCAATTGAGAGTGAATCCATGGTAACCAGTGTTTTTGTATCAGCCATTTTCCCTTCAATACCGGTACTCGCGATATATCTTGTTTTATCTGTCAATCCTATTTTCGAAAAATAATCTTTTCTGGAATCGACCATTCCCTGATAATTATTGTCTACATCGCGTACATAGATCCAGGTGCGGATAGTATTCTCCCGAACCGACATAGCTGATCTATTTAGCATCATATCAAGTTTGGAAAATATTCCATCAGTCTGGACTGCACTATTATTACCACCAGATATATTTCCGGCACTCCATAGCAACCGGTAGTTTAATCCCTCTGTCAGTAGCACATTCCCGTTGTGACTGGTGCATACTGATTTATTCAGGAAGGAAAATTCACTTTTCATATGATAGGACAATATGGAAACCGGTCCAAAAATCGGGCTTTGCTCAATGACAGATACAGCTCCATTACAAAGGTATTTATATAGTCGTGATGACCGTAACCGCCTATATTCATTTGATATATCACTAACATAAATTCGTGTAAATTGAAGCGTTGTTTCATCAAGTCCGATTTCTGCAACTGATTCCATATAGGCATCATACAAATCATCAAGAGCATCCTCATATGTCAATTCATCACTTGTTTTACATACTAAATAGTATTCTGCGCATCCGAAATCATTGGTATAGGTTGAATAATTGACATCTATAGTATCTTTTGTTTGTACATTCATAGCGGCATACCCTTCCTTTAATACTATTTATGTGCCTTTTGTACCCTAAAATAAAAATCCACACCTGAGCATAAAATACCAGTCTTTAGTTCTTGGAACCATCTCGGTATACAGTTTTTTACCTGCGGGCAGATATGATGCCCTTGAAGCGTGATCACTTGCGACCTGACCGCTGATCCGGACATTTCGAATTTTTTTGGATGCATACACCGACCACTTCCAGTCATCATCGGTTTTCTTTTTCCATTCAGATGTATAGTCAATACCGACGTTATTTTCAAAATATGGCACGGGTGAATTTGACTTCCATACAAACTGATATGCATTCATATAGGGATTTTTATAATACTCAAATTCAAGAGCCAATACATCCAGGACTTTAAATGCGGGTAAATTTATTCCAAACATTATGGGCATACGTTCGTCCATATTCTGATACCACCCTGGATAATTTTTTACACCTAACACTGCCGCCTCAGCATAAATTTTCAGATCATTTTTACCCAAAAAGCTCCAATCAAAGAGGGCTTTAGGATCAACAGTAAAACGGCCGGCCATTTTGGTTCCTCTGAACGTATAGTGTGTTGTATCCCCGGTAGCCGTATCAGCATATGATGTCGCTATAGTATTATATGCATCTGTTTTTCCAGGAGTAAGCCGTTTTTCGTCAAATCCGAACATATGGAAAAACGAAACACCTGCTGAGACGTCAAAAAAGGTTTTTGGCGTTGTATACCCGGCCATCATTGACAACGATATATCATGCGTTGGAAAGTGTTCTGTCTCTGTATTTATGAAAAGATCCAGTTTATAATTTCCTGAACCGGCATGATTAATATACCCTGTATGTAAACCTGCAAGTTTAACCTTATCTGCAGTTTCAAATCCGCTTGAAACAAGTGCAGGATATGCATTGCTTCTGAAAAGATACTCTCCAAGATTCATTGCATCAGGATTGTACTTGACAGGAAAGTAACCGAATTCATTAACAATTGTATGATTATCAGAAATCTGCCAATTTGTTTTCATTGATGCATCAAGGACCGCAAACGAGAAAGATTTTTGAAGCGGTTCTGCATTATCATTTCCTGCAGTTACATTAACAACAGGAAATGCCATTGAGCCCATGAGATGAACTTTGCAAACACTGCGACAACCAACCGGTGCAGTTACTTTTATTCCTGTTTGTACATCGGAAAGCCACTTCTTATTAAAATCAATAATATTCGCCTTATTACTGCGTTCGGAATTCTGAACCTGACCTAATGTCATCCAGCCCCATCCCGAAATTACAGGACTCTTTTTTTCCTCCTGTGCAAACGCCATTGGTAGACAAACAAGAATAAGTAGACAGATAAGAGACAATTTCATAGCACTACGCTTTCCTTTAAAAAATCATTTACAATGAAAGAATATATTGAACAAGATTATCAAACTCCTCTTGCGAGAGAGACGTGATTTTTTTTGAATGTCCGGGTTCTTTAAGGTTTTCCTCAATTGTCTCATGCGAGCCGATGTGATTGTAAGGTGCGGTCCGCCAGCATTCGATTATTGATGGTGAATCCCATTCCAGGGTAGGATCAGCATCATCAACAGTACCACAATTGTGTCGTTTCAAGTCGGTAAACAGTGGTGCAGGATGACAGTATGTGCAATCTGTTTTTGTATTGTCATAATACAATTTTTTACCTTTTTCTGCAGCATCACTGAGTTTTCCTTTGACAAGTTTTGGACTTGGAACCGGTTTAAGACGCATTAAAAAGGTGTCAAGCGCAAGACTAACATCAGCAGTAGGTTCAACCTGCAGTTCGAGACGAATACCGGAACGTACCGATTCAAAGGCGTTATCCCGTTTACATGCCCAGTTTGTTGGCGGTGTTTGAAAGGTCATGAGCATGCTTTTTGCATTTTTGGGAGCACTGAGATATGAATCTGATAAGATCCAGTTCAAACCGTCAGGACGGGTAAAGGGATGACAGGAGTGACACGACTGCCAGTGCCCAACACATAAATTGGCATCATAAAACAAGGCTTCTCCTTTGCGTTCTGCAGTGATTGTTTTTTCCTCTGCAAGTGCAAACTTCGAAGCAGTCAATGTTGACGCATTGACATCTATGCAACTGATCGTTTGTGAAAATATTCCTGTTACATACAGCTTTGAACCTATCGCAACAATACTGCGGGCACTTTTGACCTGAGACATTACGTTCTTTTTCAAATCTCTGATAAATGTAAATTCATGCGATTGATCACCTTTTCCGACAAGTTTTTTTAACACCCCCGGAAGGTCAATTACTGTTACAACATCATGCCCTGCATACGCAACGCAAAGCCACTTGCCATCATCGGTACACGCAGTACTCCATGGATTCGCATATCCATTCTGATTGTCATCAAGCTCAACATCATTATATAAAGACTGGGTTTCCATATCCATAATAGCAAGATTGTTGGAGTGAACCCATCCCTGTTCAAGCGTAATAGCGGGAAGATTGACACGTCCGATAAGGTGAGGAATAAATGCGTATTTTCCATCAGGAGATAACGTGATATTCATTGTTGAGTGGCTTCCATTAGGAAGTTTTATTACCTTATCCATTTTTCCTGTTGACGTATTAATAAAACATACTTTGCATGCCATTGTAGTATCGGTAGCGATACCATCAGGAATCATATTTGCGACAATCAGGTGTTTTCCATCTTTTGATACCGCCGCAGAATAAGGTTCCTTGATAGCCTGAACTCTTTTAATTTCTTTTCCCGACGCAACATCAATAAATGACAGTGTATTTTCAAGCCAGTTACAAACGTACAACGTTGTACCATCAGGACTTAAAATCGGGGAACGCGCCATATGCCCAACAGATATTTTTTTATCAATAGTACCGCTTGCTGCATTAATAACACATACAGTTCCTGATGGCCATCGTTCTGATGAACATGTGACATACAATTTGTCACCTTCAGAAGACACGGCAACTCCCGTTGGTTCATTGGGCACTTTAATTGATTTTGTAACTGTATTTGTTGCAACAGTGAATATATCAACCTGTTTTGCTGTTTGCTCAGTGATATAGATACTTTTTTTATCAGGAGAAACAGCCATTGATGACGGTGAAAGGTATTTGGGTTTTTGGACTGTCTCAAGATCACCATTAAGCGCAAGCAGTTCAAAGATCAGCCCTGGTGAAACAGTCTTCATTGTAGTTGCCTTATCTGCAGTGATTATTTGACACAAAAGTATTATGGCAGCTAAAGTCTTTATGATTCTCATTTAGTGCCTCCCAGCTGCTGTAATATATTTCTTCGATCCCGATACCGGTAAACCATCAGCAAATATGCGCATTATGTACATTCCCGATGCAACTTTTTTCGCATTTGCCAGATCAAGTCTGAATGCAACAGATCGCATACCAGCCTTTAGCGTACCTGTATATGGAACCGATACAAGCTTTCCGGATAAATTATAAATACAGGCTTTAAGTTCGCAATCTTTCTTTAACATAATGCTAAGTTTGCATTTGTCTGCAGTGACTATCCATTCCATCTGAGTCACCGACTTTGACGATTGGAAAATTGTTTTAATTGCAGATGAAAATGTTGTATAATAAAGCATTGTACCATTTTTATCCACTACGTCAATTCTCTGCGGATCTCCATCGTCAGTGTATGTATACTTCACCCTGTACATTACTGATCCGTTATGATATATATCGTACTGATTATCCCCATTCAATTCATAACTAACCGGCGAACCAAACTGATCAAGATTAAATTGATCAAATACATTCATTGACGGTTTGTTATTCTGATTGAAAAAAACGGTATAACCAAGAGTATCATCATTGAAATTGAATGAGGTCTCTTTGGTACGGTTACCGGAGGCATCATTAGTGAAAACGGATCTTTTAACAAATGTACTGTCTGCCATAAATACAGACCGGGCAATATTATTACCATTATCATCATATTCAAACTCTACAAACAACAGGCTGTTACCTGTATTGTCAAAAATATCCATTCGTTTTACCGGTGCACCTGATAGCGGTGCTACGATAAGACATATGCCCATTATACAATGCAGGATTGTTTGTATTTTCATGTATCCCCCATTTATCCGCGTACCATTGCAGCTGTGTAAAGTTCTATCATGTCAATTAACAACAAACTTTATCGGCTCAATCTTTTGATCGCTGCCATTTTTTTCAACGTTTACAACATATGTACCCTTCGATACATTACCATTTTTTAGATCAATGACGAAAGAGTAAGCTTCATTACTATTAAAATTACGTGTAAAAACACACCGTCCGGAGAGATCATACATTGAGACTTTACCAATTGCAAAGTCAGGATTGTTAAAGGAAATTATTGTTCCGTTTCTGTTAATTTTTACAGGACGGTATAGATGTTTTGATACAGCCACATCACCCATCAATGGATACTTTGTTTCAATACCCTGTGGGTTTGACTGATCAAGATCAATTCGCGGCCAGACAAGTTTTCCTGCTTTTTGATCATTTACATTATAATCTGCACCAAGTTCATTGGAGTTGAGATCAAGCCAGAGAGCTACGCGCTTATATTCATCTGATGTCAACTTTACATTCTGATGATTTCCGTCAATATATTTCTTTAACTTTGAATATGACGCACCAAATTTTCCCGGGGTTGTTCTTGAACCACCTCTTAGTGATGTTATAATATCACCATTCAACCACGGATTTCCATCACCGCACCAATAAAATGCATAGTTCTTAAGGCTGCCGTATGAAAAATCGGGTTGTCTATTCTTCTGTACATGACAGGAACGGCAGTTCTTATCAAAGACAGGCTTTGCCAGTCGTGCATAATTGACAGGCTCAACACCACCGGCATCTGGTGTAAGTTTTGACGGAGCTCTTTTAAAAGCAATTCTGTTTGTTGTTACCGGTGTTGCTTTCCATTTATTCTCATGACATCCGATACATGCCATTTGTTCACCCTTGTGCACATAGGTAGCACTTCTCATTGACTGAACAGCAAGCCCGTTCTCGTCAAGCAATTGAAAATACAGTATTTTATCAACCGGTGCTTCACAATACACACTACCATCTTCTTCAACAGGTACAGTACCAAGAGACATTCGTGTTAATGCTTCTGCAGGATACCCGTTACGTGGTTCACTCACATTAATTGTTTCTTTAGGGAAAACCTGAACAATTCTCATTGCAGAAACCTTAACACCGTTTGGAAGAGGTATATCTCCCTCATATACATTACTTACCTGTATTGTCGCGCGGTAATGATCACTTAACGATTTTCGCTCACCATCCCATGTTTTTGTCGCAAGCACTGGTGGTTTTGTAACAGCTCTAACAGGGATCGGCTCAAATGGATGCCATGCTCCAGTTGAGTAGATGAGCTGTTCATTTCCTGTTTTGTCACGTAAAATTATCGTTTTATTCCCACCACTAATCTTATTACATATATAATAGTCCTCACTCAGTGGATATGCAGTAGCGTATGCACCGCCCGGAGCATCAGGCCACCCGGACTGTGATGTTGTCAGCTTTTTTATCTGTGATACTTTTCCATCATCTTCAATAGTCGGATCAATTGTTACAAGGTCACCCCATGAAAAACCATGGTGAGGTCCTGATGTCGCTATGTACTTACTCGAGTTTGGAATCGCACGGATATGCAGCTCTGCACATGGCCTATCCCGGCGACCGTCATAACCTGGGCCATTTAGCGTTTGCAATGGCAACGGGTAGTTACCATGATAGGAACGTGGATCACGGCCATCAGGAAAACATGTCCACAAATGATGTGCTATGCAATCATCCCTGTCAACATAATCCCATCGTGTATAAACAATCTTTCCATTATTGTCAACGCTTGGATTCCATTCATTTGTTTCATGATAGCTGAGGCAGATAATATCACTACCGTCATCTTTCATTGAATGCAGAGTAAATGTTGGTTTACTTTTAGTATGACAGCGTCCATAGCCGCCACGTCTGTCTGATATGAATGCGATTCTTCCATTAGGCAGCCAGCATGGATCGAAATCATTATGGTTTGAGTTTTGAAGGAAATTGTATTGACTTTCAGCACCATCAGTCAACTGAGTCAGTTCGGTACCATCAATATTGACTTTAAAAATGTGGTAGCATTTTGATTGCATTGATGTCCATGCGAAAACAATTTTCTTTCCATCATAAGACAGATCAGGAGAAAGAAATCCGCCTCCGGCAAGGTTTGAACCCTTAAACGAACCATTGACACATTTGGAATTTTTCAGAATATCTACCAGAGTCGGAGTACCCTTTATGTTCTTGAGCATATAAAGACCGCCGCCGCCGGCTACATTCCACGGATTGTACTGATCACACATATGATTCTCAGTTCCACCAACGTTACCGGCATATCCGACAAAAATCAAGTCATCAAAATCAATTAGCGGATTGCTGATTGCTACAGCACGATTCAGCGCACTGAGTTCAAGAAATTGGCTCTGTTCATTAGTTTTCGCAAGCCCACCAGTCGCTGCGGATGGTTTCAAACTTTCCAGTTTTCTTTCGAACTCTGCAATTTGTTTCGCATCAATCGTTTTACTAAGATTCTGTATAAGCGCCTTTGTTCTGCGATACAGAACATCAGATGGTGTTCTGTCTGTTGACAATATAAGTGCATTTTTATCAGCGATAACATTCTCGTCACTATCAGCTTTTTTCAGACCCTGCCGTTCGTTGATTTTTCCATTAAGCTCCTGATACTGCTGCTGCCAGTATTCTGACAACTCAGTTTGTAAAGCAGATGTCTGAGATACTGCGCCAGCACCAGAAAGTAGTAGCACCACCACGCTTAACATCGTCCGAGAATGTGCTCTCATCACAGCCCCCTAAAGTTCCTGTATTCTATTTTAAAAATGTTAACTAATAAAAGACCATTAGTATATCGTAACGATTTCCTTCGAACGCAAATCCGCAGATTCCATTGTGACAAGGTAAACGCCTTTAGCCTTAACAGAATGTGAGAATACCCCCGTCACAATATTTGATTTTTTTATAAGACACTGACCATTGGATCTGTATACCAACACGGTAAATTCTGATGGATTCCCGCTTTGACGAAACATGATTCTGTTTTTAACAACTGACATTGTTATTTTTGTCACAGGTGCACTTCTGCTTATTTTATCAATAGGAGTTCCACCTGATACTCTTAAAATTGCTGTCGACTCACCGATCTTTTTGCCGGTAGCATTGACAATGTGTAACTTATATGTTCCATTTGCTGCAGGAGTAGAAATTGTAGTTGCCTTACCGTTAGCTTTTGTTGTCGATAAATCTTCACCGAATGATGTAACACCTGCTGGTGCAAACCATACTGTATTTGTTGAATCTCCGGTGCTTCTTATTTTAATCGCTGTTTTTGCATTTACAGCACAACTTGCAGGAAATACATAATCCGCAAGTGGAATCTGGCCATCCGGAATAATATCTGCATATGCATCCTGAACTCCGGAATTCACGCATACCGTATACTGTTTAAGCGGCCAGACTGCATCAGAAACCACATTTATTGGATCAATTGTACTGTTTGGAGGATTTACACCCATTTTGTTAACAGTAGCATATGTCCGCAAAATGGTAAGATGATGTTTCTTACCATAATCCTCACAATTTATCGTATATTTTACATTTTTATCGATATCAAGGACGTTATCGTTTTCCACAATGTAGGTTGTACCTTCATCATTGTGTAAACCATAGGTAGGTCCTGATGTCGCTGCAGGAATACCACGGATATAATTCTCATTGATTTCAGTACCCGGCATCTGTCCGATTGTGTAAATTCCACCGCTGTCGTGAAGCCTGCGTAGTGCATCAATGATTCTATTATTAC
>JAAZBG010000058.1 GCA_012513915.1 Fibrobacter sp. | reverse complement strand
TACATCATGACTGTGTGTGGACTGATTCAATATCAGTGAAACCTGTGTGTGCGGTGATAGTTACATTTTTTTTACTAATTTTGGATGTTTGGAAAAAAGTACACGAAGTTAGATATGGGGTTGATTACTTTTCGTCCTTAAGACAGTCTGTAATTTCACACATACTTTAGATTGAATTATATTACATAATGACATCTTCAGCACACTTCATGAACCGATTGAGTGTAGCGTGATATTTCATTCGATTTAAAAGAGTTGGGATGCAATAAGTCGGAATGAATGAAATTATAAAGTATGCGCTAAAGACAAAATGAGAAAATTTTTGGAGAAACGATTATATGTCAGAAAATAAGATGAGAGCAATCATATGTGAAAAATATGGTTCACCTGAAGTGCTAAAACTTGCTCAAATTGAAAAACCATTTCCCCAAAAAAATGAAATTCTTATTAAGATATATTCTACTGCCGTGACGTCTAGTGATACATATATTAGAAGACTTAATATTTTACCTTTGTTTTATAGAATTATGGCGGGACTCTTTGTTGGTTTTGGAAAACCACGCAACCCTATTCTTGGTATGATTGTTTCAGGTGTAATTGTAGAAACCGGAAAAGGGGTGACACGATTTAAAAAAGGTGATGAAGTTTTTGGTACAACAGTATTAAATGGAATACATACAAATCTGGGAACTTATGCAGATTATAAATGTTTGCCGGAAAAAAGTTATATAACCCTAAAACCAAATAACATGAATTTTATAGAAAGTGCTGCCATTGTTTTTGGAGGTAGTATAGCAATTTGGTGCTTTGATAAAACCGGCTTTCCTTATGATTATAATAAAAGCGCAAAGGGAATAAAGGTTCTTGTGTACGGAGCATCTGGCTCTGTAGGTACTTCTCTTGTGCAGATTGCTAGTTATTTTGGAGCAGAAGTAACTGCTGTTTGCAGTTCTTCTAATTTTGAGCTTTTAAAATCGCTCGGTGCATCAAAATTTATTGATTATAAAACTGATGATTTTACCTTAACAGGAGAAACATGGGATTATATATTTGATGCTGTAGGATATAAAAAATCAAAAGAATATGTAAAAAATTACAAGAGGGCTCTTTCTTCTGTTGGAAAATTTCATTCTGTCGACGATGGAAGCCCTAAAAATAGTGAAAAACAAATGATGATTTTAAAAAATATAACCGAAAGCGGAGCACTTACACCAGTAATTGATAAAATTTATTCATTAGATCAAATTGTTATGGCACACCAATACGTCGATCAAGGGCATAAAAAAGGTAATGTTATAATTAATTTATAAACCACCAGGCACTTCACATAACACGGGGTAAGCGTTTCATCGCTGCGCCCTCGGGCTTCGCCACTTTTTGTCTCTTCTACGCTACGGCAAAACGTCGTTTACCCCGGAAATGTTGAGTAGATTTTTTTTTGAATTGTCATTTATTCTAATGCCTCTACCACTCTTTAAATACCACTACGATTTATTTTAGTTACGAATTTACGGACTGCAGACCTCACCCCATATAGCGACCTTTACACCTCAGTTTTCAATTCTTTAAGTGTCCTTCGTGAATCAAACCCTATGCAAACTTCGGACTAAATCATATAATAGAATGACAATTACAACGGATTTACTGCATGCTCGTTTGGGGATTCTATCTGATTCCCGGAACGATGATTGTTTTTTTAATCGTTAATTACTGGGAGTGCCAAAGGCACATGTAATGACTGCGGTTCAGCTCTTGTTGAAGGGAACGACCGATACTATTGCCCGCGATGCGAAAGAAAGACGAAGACATCAAACGAAAATTTCTTAAATGAAAGGAATACATCATGCAGAGACAGCTTGATAAATCCATTGAATCCGGTCTTCTGGGGAGCGCTCTTTGGAACAACAAACTGAAGGACGACTGTAGAAATGGCGAGGTGTTTATGGCCATAAGAAAAAACATAGTTGATTTCTATCACAAAGGCGGAAGGCTCTTTAGTTTTGACGGAAAAGACTATACTACTCACTTGAAATACGCCGCTACTATCATCGGGAAAGACAAAGATTATTTGACAGAAAACGAGTTACAAAACTATAAGTTGCCATCCAACTTTCAGACGAATTACCGGAGGATAAAAGAAAACTGTTTTAACTTTTCAGGAATTGAAGCTATCGGTGTTTCTGAAATCTATCATAAACACTCATATCTTTCTAATGAAAATGTTGTAGTATTGGATATTGAAGTTTCATTCAAGGCCTTGGATCCTAACAGAACTCAAGACAGAATTGACATACTACTTTTCAATACTCAAAAAAAGACACTCCAATTTGTTGAAGCAAAGCACTACTCAAATAAAGAACTATGGTCGACGACAACTCCTAAAATCATTAGTCAAATTAGAAGGTATGAACAGCAAATATCCAAAAGCGGAGAAAATATCATATCTGCCTATTCTGATTACATAGAGGCTGTCAACCGAATTTTCTCCCTGCATTTTCCACTGCCAGTTAAGATTGATCCGAAAGTTTCCTTGTTAATCTTTGGCTTCGATGATGACCAGAAGAATGGTCGGTTGCGAAAACTAATTACTGGCAATCGTGTCTTTTGCGGTGTTAAGACATATTGCAAGGGCGATATCAAAAGTATCGTTCCTGAAAATCTTTGGAATGCAAAAGTGCTGTAACATGAACTTCAAGATTCACCGAGGCACCCGCGAAATTGGCGGCTCATGCGTTGAAGTATGGACTTCAAAGGCTCGGATTGTAATCGACATTGGTATGCCTCTGGTCGAGAGGGATGGTTCAGAATTTGACTTCGAAAAATATGCCCGGAAAGATACGAATGAACTTGTCCGCACAGGTGTGTTGCCAGACATAAAAGGATTCTATACCAAAGACACTCCCCAAGTCGACGGTATTCTTATTTCGCATCCGCATATCGACCATTATGGATTTGGGAAATTCGTACATCCTCACATTCGCTACTACATGGGTGAAGCGACCCACAAACTGATAGAACTGACCTGCCGATTTACTCCACAAACGAGTAACATTAAAAACTGGACATATTTTGAAAAGTCTGTTCCATTCTTGATTGAAGACATGACAATCACACCATTCTGGATGGACCATTCAGCTTTTGATGCATATGCATTTCTCATTGAGTCTAATGGGAAATCCCTTTTCTATTCCGGAGATTTTCGTGGACATGGGAGGAAAGAGCGGGTCTTCAAATGGTTCACGCACAATGCGCCCAAAAATGTTGACTACCTTCTCCTTGAAGGAACTCAAATCGAGAGACATACACAAAATGATAGGAAAGAAACGGACATCGAGGAAGAACTGGTAAGCATCTTCTCTGAAAAGGGGCGGTTGAACCTTTTATATGCCTCTGGACAAAACATCGACCGTCTCGTATCAGTTTATCGAGCATGCAAAAGAACCGGCAAAACGTTCGTAGTCGATGTCTACACCGCATGCATTCTTAAAGAAATCTCTGTCTTTTCATCAATTCCCTACCCCTCTAATTCCTTTAAAGAAATTCGCGTGTTCTATCCTTATTTTCTGTCAAAAAGGATTGCCTCTCGGGGAGATGAGAAACTACTGTACCAGTTCAGGAGATATAAAATCACAAAAGAAGAGATTTCCAAGAACAAAGATAGCATCGTCATGCTTGTTCGACCCTCGATGCAGGTCGACCTCGAACGCATTCAAGGTATTGAAGGCGGAAATCTTGTTTATTCTTTGTGGGAAGGATATCTGCGAAATGAAAAAACCAATTCATTCGTTGATTATTTGAAGGCAAGGCATTTTCAAGTTACCAAAATTCATACGAGTGGACATGCTGACATCGGAACTCTCGGTAAAATGACTGATGCAATAAGCCCGAAACACATCGTTCCGATTCACACATTCAGTGGAAACGACTACCAGAAATATTTAAATTATCCAATAATTCGCGCAAAAGATGGGGAAACCATAAGAATATGAAGTAGAACGCCCCCACAGCCGAAAAAAAACATATACCGAAAATGCATCCACCAACACATGCATACCGGGCGGCCAAAGCGCCGCCCAAAATTGCCGCAACACAAGAGGAACTAAACCACTCGTCATGTCGCTTCGCTCCGTCAATTGACACAAAAGTATTGGGTGATATCGCAGATGCTCTTGATGAATTACTGTTACCCTACACAATCGATTTGTCAGTATACGAAACACTTAGAAATGATACACTGCGTGAGCATATTGACAGAGTTGGAAAATTGTTTTATGAAAAGGATGCCACATTTCATTGACCCGATGGGATGGTGATCCCGTTGTCGAAACATCAGTCATTAAGTGATGTAGATGAGAATTTAAGTACTGTAAACTCATGCGTTACAAACGTGCTGCCTGCTTTGCACATTTCAGTCCAGTAATAATCCATTTCCGGAACACCCATTCTGATAGTGAATGACATGATTACTCTTCGTCCTTAAGATAATCACAGTATTTCTCAAAGTCTACAGCTTTACCAGTTTTGCCTTTTTTAAGGTTATCAACAGAGCTGTAAATCATTCGTAATGTGTTTTTAGAAAGTTCTTCAGGTTTTGCAAGAACTCCTGGGGTCAATTCAATTCTACCGCTTGCAAAAACCTTCTCATTACCAGGAAACTCACATCGTCATAAAAATTGGTAATCCTGTTTCAGCGGACACTATATTACTGGTTAAACAGAAGAAGTGAACGCAGAAGTTACAACTTGAGAACCTTCTACTGCCTGTGGGATCATTTCTTTAAAGGTAAAGAAAAGCTCAGAAACAATAATGTACAGTTTAGTTTTGTTGATACGCTACTGTAATCACATAAGCGAGTGCCGGAAGAAGAGCCCGGTGCGGGACAACGAAGTAGCGGCGTTTCGCCAATTCTACACGCCGGGATCTGTGGCGGGGCGGTTGGGTAACTGGCCGTCACTATGCTAACTGCATCATGTAAAACGAGCCTCGTACTACATAATAAGCTCATTGAATAATATGTAAAAGAAAAATAAGAAAATAAGAAGAGACGAAAAAGGCGAATATATATTGAGACAATATTTCATTGGAGGAAAAATGAAACATGAGAAAATATATGTAATTGACGGCATTCCTATAGACGAATTTTACAGACAAAATGCTGACCCGATAACGCTTTTGCAAAACGGAGATTATGACATACTTAATGAACAAGGATTCTAAATTGAATGTAGCTAATTATGTGCAAACTAAAAACAGATATTGATAATATAGCAAAACCCGCAACTTCATTGATATTAATTGGAGTATTGAAAGGGTATGTGAAAAATCCCATAGGATTTCTTATAAAAACAAAGTTGACATTTAATAAATACAAAAAAAGAATTCAACTTGAATTACCAATGGATTTTATTGATTCTACCGGACTAATAGCTTGGATTTATATCCGATTATGTGACCGAATTGGAAAAGAAAAGGCTTTTGAAGTAATAAGGGCTTGTGTTTTGACTTCAGGATTGGCAGTGCAACAGGCGAACTTCAGAAATGTAGAAACTCAACGGACATTTGAAAACCTGAAGAAATTTCAACAAAGGGCAAATAAAGAAGGTAGTACAAAGTTAAATACAGTTGAAATTATTGAAGAATCTGAGAATAGATATGAATTCAGAGTAACACGATGCTTATTTTATGAACTTTTTACATATTTGAAAGTCCCTGAACTGACATCCGTAATGTGTTCGATTGATAATGCAATATTTAATACCTATTTACCTGAGAAATTGATATTTCATAGAAACGGGATTAACAAGACATTATTAAATGGACACGAGTTTTGTGAATTTGTAATAGAAAAGAAAATATAGAAAGCAAATAATTCTTATTATTGAGAAGAATTATGATGAGAATAGAAAATAATATCGAACAGATTATTTGAACTCACCACTATGTTTTCAAGAGTTGTTCATTGAATTAATGGTAAGTAGTTCTGATTACTATATTTTTCAAGAGGAAAATAATAAAATCGGTTATGCGATTAGGAACAATGATGGCGCTTTGATTGAGTTTTATGTATTAGATAAATACATCCCGGGCAGTAATGGATTTTTCAGACAAGTCCTGAAAGACTTATCAATAACGGATGTTTACTGTAAGTCATTTGATTCACTTCTGTTAAGCAATTGATTGTTAAACAATCTTCAGTATTCGATTATAGGTTTTCTTTATCGTGATTATGTTGAGACATTAATAAGTAAAGATTTGTCAATAAAAATGAAAAAGGCTGACCTTTTATCAGTTGGATTTTTGATCGGACAAGATGAATCAGCTGCTAAGTGCGATTAAAAGAACAAGTAAATTCAAATATAGGATTATCAAATGCCCCAAATAGCTAAAGGTGGTAAGTTTATTTTTGGTTGGTCAATTATTAGTTCTGAAGGGTGTGTAAAAATTCCAGAGATGACATTTAATGAATACAATCTATCGATAGAACAAAATGTCATATTGATTTCTGGAAGTAAAATATCAGGAGGTTTTTGTGTTTCAAATTATTCACTAATGAAGAGTTCAATAATGAACGGATTATTCCTTGAATATCCTGAAATTAGAGAATATTCAATCAGGGAAGGGAATTGTATAAAATTTAAAGGAAGGTTATACTGCTGGGTTAAATTACAATCAGATGGTATTATTAAGTTAACAGATTACACAATGGAATCATTTAATATCAAACCAGGAAATAAACTTCTTTCAATCAGAGGTAGCAATATAGCTTTTGTATTAGCTGCAAAAGGTCCTTTGATTGAGGCAGCTAATAATTATAAAGGTAGTATTGACGAATTCATTTGCTAAGAGCTATCAAAAGAGATTCAAAAAGGAAAAAAGTTACCCGCCCTTTAGAAAACTTAAAAGAATTTATTGTGAGATTTTTTGTGGTTTATCGGGTTTTTTGTGTGAAAGGCGACAATCGTTTACTACACCATGCAGAAACAATCGTTGTTGAAGGTAAAAATTACCGAATGAACGATCAAATCGAAGCTGATTAATACTATATTGTCAATACATTTTCAAGCCGGTCGAAATGAGATATTTTCAGGCCGGTGCTCGCAATTAAGTAAATTATTTACCATACAAAAGGATGTATCATGAAACTGGAAACGTTGCAGAAATATGGCGGGCTGTCAATAATGTCAGGTTCACTTTTACTAACAGCATATTCTATTTGCTTTTCGCTATTTTTGCCTGTAAGCAGTCTCAGACAGGATTATGTTTCAACAGTTTTAAATTCTAACTGGATATGGATAACTTCTCTAGCGTTCTTCGGAGTACTATTTATGATATTCGGGTTTACTGCTGTATATTCAAAAATACGGAAAACTTCAGGAGCACTCGGTTTTTGGGGATATATTATAATAGAGCTGGCATATCTTCTTCAGGCGTGTAATATAACCTGGGAAATATGTATCTGGCCTGTAATAGCTTCAAATGCTTCGTTCGCACCGCTTCTGGGAGATAAAATATTATCACACAGTCAGTTTGTGTCTATACTAAGTTACTCATCCATGCTGACCATATTTGTTGGTATAATCCTTTTTTGTATAGCCCTTATTAAGTCTAATGTCTTTTCGAAATATGGTGGAATATTAATTTTTGCAGGCGCAATACTTTACGGTTTAGGTCCGATGGTTTCATTAATTGTGGCAATAGGCGGGATATTTATTTTCTCAGCAGGGTGTTTTATTATTGCGTTAAAAATGATGGGTACTACAGTTACTAAATAATAATTGGGGCACCTGATGCCCCAGTTTAAACACCTTTTGCTGAATTCAGATCGATATTTGCTAACGAAACTGACAAGCAGTAATTACGTACAGAGGTCATTATTGATGGTGAACTCTTATTGGACAATCTGGATTTAATTCTCAATTTCTACCGTTGTATTTGGTACAAATGGTCCCTGCGGCATCTGACTTTTAATCAGAGTATTGTCACCAATTCTAAACCATAGTTTTGCTTTAAAGATCATAGGCGGTAAGCCTTTTATTGTAATAGATACCCGATTTGACAATTCTTTGCCGGCCCCCATAGAAATCTCTTCTCTATCTTCTTTCTTTGTAATAAAGAGTGCACCCTTATTGGGTTTATTTGCATCAATGGAAAAGAAATTTAATGTCGTATTCTGGTTTTGTATCATGGTACTGATTCCATACTCCCAGAATTGGAGCCATGGCTCAGTACCTGCAAAAATTGAATGGTGAAACTCTTTACCAACATCAGAACCGGAGATGTAAATAGAATCCGATATACGATTTGCTGTAAATGAAACGTTTTTTTCATTATGTTTATAAACCCATTTCCGGCAGTAGTAATTCGAATCGACTTCACAAATCTCCGTTTTTTTTGAACTTGAAAGAGTAATTACAATTTTATTGTTTTCCAATTCTTTACTATAGGAGAAATGAGTAGTGTCTCTTCCATTAATTTCAATATATGATTGTGAATAAGAATATGAAGTCAAAACGACAGTTAATAGCATAGAATATAAAATTTTCATAAAATTCCAGTAGCTCATTTGCTAACAGCATCTCCGTTAAATTTTGAATAATGACGTGCCAGCAGAATAGACAGTTGCTTTTTTATTAAAATACAACAAGCCATATTAATTAGTTACTGTCAATGTACATAAAGTGGTGACCCCTTATGGAACAACAAAAAAGCGGTCCCCGCAATTGCAGAGAGCCGCCTATTTTAATTACAATAACGGGTATCTAATTAACGACCGGCATTCCATGAATCTGTATGGATAAGTCCGCCGTCAGTGTATTCCCATGTGATTTCAGCATAACGGAAGCTTACCTTTTCCATGTGAACATACTTTTCAAATTCTTTTGCCTTTACGTTGTACATAAGAGGCTCAACTGCGGACACTTTTACATCTTTAAGAGAGTGTGTGAAATAAAGAACCTCATCACCCTTTTCGTCAATTCTGTACCAGTCAAGTTTCAGTGTCGGGAACGATTCACCATTACATACGGCTTTGTAAAGCAGTGGTGATGATTTATCGAACGCTTTGACAATCTGGAATGCTTCATGCTTTCTTACGCCAGTAAGTGCTCCAGTATCCGGATCTGTTGGCATACGAACTTCATGATGAAATTCGAGAACCTCAACACTACCTTCACGACCTGCAACTCCTGAAT
>JAAZBG010000057.1 GCA_012513915.1 Fibrobacter sp. | reverse complement strand
ACACTATTTTATTCCAGACTGTAATGGCTACTGTATTCATGCTGTAGTATAAACGCAATAACTGTACCAATGAAGCGGCTCCCGGGCACTGTTGTTGACACGTTGCGAAACGCCCCTTAAATACTCCTGCGAGGATTTAAATGTCGTTAACTTAATATTTGTAAGATGGCAGTGTACATATGCGCTCGCCCCCACCCGTTCGCAAAGCCGAGCGACCTCCCCCCGCAGGATGGAGGTAATATTTTGATTTTAAAACAATTACGCCTCCATCCTGCGGGGGAGGTCCAGCTGCTTTGAGCTGGGAGCGAGCAATCGGCACAGCTGCAACATGTCAAGTGTAACGTAACAACATTGCGATTTCCCAAAGGGGGGGGCCTTAACGTTGTTGGTTGATAATTGCAGCATTGCAAATCTGCAATAACTGCAATGAAACATTGCAGTTATGCAATAGTCCAGTCTGTAAGAAATTAAAAACAATGGAATACTGTATAATCAGCAGGGTGCTTAAACTGGCATGATTTTAGCGGTATATCATTAATATACAGAATGATTGGTCGTTTACTTTAATATCGATACATAAATATGTGTAAGAATAATGAAATGAATCGGGATACGGGTTTTTAGTATGATCTGGATTACAGCGGGCACTGCGGTATTGATTATTGCTATTGGAATTCTAGCAGTGTATTCATGGATTACATCACAGATAAGTGATCCTGATGGTTATGCGAGAATTACCGGGCCGTGTGGTGATACTATGGAAGTATCATTTACAGTAAAGGAAAAGGTGATTGATTCGATCAGGAGTGTTTCGAGCGGATGTTCGATAAGTAAGATGTGTGCTCATTATGCCGGTTCCCTTGCAAAAGGCAGATCTATTGATGAAGCAAGGGAAATAAACAGAGAATCAATCATGAACAATACAGGAAAACTTCCTGAGACACATCTTCATTGTGCTGTCCTTGCAGAAACGACATTGCAGGCTGCTCTTGATATGTATGAAAAAGCAAATTTAAAAAAATAGGAAAAAGTATATGCGAACTTATTTTGACTGCGTTCCCTGTTTTATAAATCAGACACTGGGATTAGTGAAGAGTGCAAATGGTACAGATTGTCAGGCTGAAAAAGTCTTGAAACAGGTTTTAACAAACCTTGCATCAATTGATTATTCATCAGCACCGCCGGTTATGGCGCAAAAAATTTACAGGACGCTCTATCAGGTGTATGGAGAAAGAGATTTTTATTATCACGAAAAACAAAGGTTTAACACACTGGCACTCGAAGTGTTACCGGATATCATTAAAAAAATCATTGTTGCTGAAGATGTCTTTACTGAAAAAGTGAAACTCTCAATTGCTGCAAATATCATTGATTTTGGAAAAAATGCACATCTGACTGAGCACGATGTTTTTAAAAGCCTTGATGAGGCAATAACACGGGAGATCGATCAGGAAAAGATTCAAACTCTCAAAAATGCTATTAATAAAGCAGACAAAATCCTGTATCTCTGTGATAATACCGGGGAAATCGTATTTGACAGACTTCTGATAGAATCAATGCCGCTAAAGAAAATTACCTGTGCAGTCCGTGGAAAGCCCGTAATAAATGATGCAACTCTGGAAGATGCAAAAACAAGTGGCCTGATTGATATTGTCAACGTTATCGCAAATGGTTCTGATGCCCCTGGAACAGTGCTTGATGACTGTTCTCCTGAATTTCGTAAAGCGTTTGATGACGCAGATCTGATTATAGCAAAAGGGCAGGGAAATTATGAAACATTAAGCGGTGTTGAAAATAAAAGAATTATTTTTATGCTTTTAGTAAAGTGTAGTATTGTTGCAAGGGATATAGGATGTCCAACAGGCATGTTTGTAATTCATGATAAGCTCTGCAATTGATTGAATCAACCAGAACAATTACGGCAATTACTCAAAAAGAAATATGTATTGAAGAATAGGAGTCGAGATACTATGAAAATACCTGATGAAATTCGAAGTGCATGGGACGATCGGGAAGGACCGGTGGTGCTGACAACCGTTGATAATAAGGGCGTTCCAAACAGTATTTATGTCCTGATGTTTAAATTGATAGGAGATACAATTGCGATTGCAGATAACTATTTTGATAAAACATTTAATAATATCAAGTCGCATTCAAATGCCTGTATTCTCTTTATCACTAACAATCGAAAATCATATCAGATAAAAGGTACAATATCCTACTTTGATAAGGGACCTGAGTTTGATGACATGCTGCAATGGGCGTCTCCAAAGCATCCCAGGAAAGGTGTTGCATATTTCCAACCGGATCTGTTTTATAATGGACAGATACAAATCAATTGATATATCCAGTATGCAATAAAATTAAAAATAAAGTATTGTATATTTCGTTTTGTAATGATACATTTACTGACTACCAAATTTGCGGCAGTACCATTTTTATTAAATGGTACTATCTGCGGTAAAAAGAAATAACAAATGATTTACAATTAACCAAGGGAGTACTCAATGGAAAACGTTACACCTGTATCGTTGCCGAGAATCGGTGAAAAAGCGCCAGCATTTAAAGCGGTCACAACACAGGGAGACATTAATTTCCCTGATCAGTACGCTGGAAGCTGGGTGATTCTCTTCAGTCATCCTGCGGATTTTACCCCGGTGTGTACATCAGAATTCATGACGTTTGCGTCAATGGAATCGAAATTTGCCGAAGTAAATTGCAAGCTTGTCGGGTTGTCAGTTGACGGTTTGTACAGCCATATTGCATGGCTTCGTACAATCAAGGAAAAAATCGAATATCGCGGCATGAAAAGTGTTGAGGTAAAATTTCCGCTTATTGAAGATATCACAATGGATGTTGCAAAGAAATATGGCATGATCCAGCCCGGAGAAAGTAATACAAAGGCAGTTCGTGCAGTATTTATTATTGATGCAAAAGGCATTATCAGGACGATTATTTATTATCCGTTAAGTCTTGGCAGAAATTTTGAAGAGCTCTACAGAGCGGTAGTTGCGCTTCAGACTGCAGATGCATTCTCTATTGCCACTCCGGCTGACTGGCAGCCCGGTGATGATGTCATTGTGCCAACCGCTGGTTCTTGCGGCGTTGCAAAAGAACGTATGGACGGGAAAGAGGAGATGCATTGTTACGACTGGTTCTTCTGCACAAAGAAGCTTGATAAAGAAAAAGTGTTTTCTACAATTAAGAAGAAGTAATGTAGTACCAGTAACCGGGCAGGCATTTGCCAACGTGGATGCTGCTGATGGCAGAGAACTACAATAGGTGAGTGATTTTATTGAAGTATGAATCGAAGTGATAAATGACGGTCTTTTTATCTTCTTTAAAAATGTTTCATTAATAGTAGTATCAGGAATGCAGGCCCTATGAATGCGGCCTGCATTTTTTTTATCTGCACTTTTTTGTAACGATTTCAGTTTGACAGTATCTAATAACATTGTTATAGTGAAATTGGACAGTAGACAATGTGATGATCATAATCTGGAAATTTACGGATTGTCAAATTATAAGAATCAATATTTTGATTAAAAATTTCTCAAAGGATGGAGCATGGACCTGGTTGTCAATGTTGAGAATGTTGTAAAAAAATATACGACCGGTGAAGTCTCGGTTCAGGCGTTAAAAGGAGTGTCGTTATCAATACCTGCAGGTGCGTTTACATCACTTGTCGGTCCTTCCGGAAGCGGAAAAACAACACTGCTGAATCTGATCGGTTGCCTCGATACACCAACATCGGGCACGGTATCCATTAATAGTACAGTCGTATCTGCTTTGAATATCAAGGAACGTGCACGTTTTCGCGGTGCACATATCGGATTTATTTTTCAGGATTTTAATTTGATTCCAGTCTT
>JAAZBG010000056.1 GCA_012513915.1 Fibrobacter sp. | reverse complement strand
TTGTACCAATTGATTTTAATATGCAAAGTATGCTTGAAGATTTTGCAGCACAGTACTCCTGCAGAGCACACGAAAAAGGACTTGAACTACGATGGTCAATTGACAATGATGTTCCGGTAAAATTAAATGGTGACCCCGGCAGAATCCGCCAGATTCTTGCTAATCTGACGGGTAATGCAATCAAATTTACAGAATCAGGTACAATCTCCATTTTGTTATCACTTGCAGAGGATCACAAGGATATCAGCAACAATCCGAATATGCCCTTCAGACTAAAATTCACCGTTACAGATTCTGGTATAGGCATCGCGAAAGATAAACTGCCACTGCTTTTCAATAAATTCACCCAAATAGATGCATCACCGACCCGTAAATATGGTGGTACCGGTCTTGGACTTGCCATTTCGAAAGAACTTTGTACGTTAATGGGTGGTGAAATTGGCGTAAAGAGTACTTATTCATATGGATCTGAGTTCTATTTTTATCTCCCATTGACTATTGCAAAGCGACATCTAACCAACAGTGATTTTAATCCTGATGTTCTCAATGGCAGTAAAATTCTTATTGTTAACAACAATAAAATAAACAGACAGATTCTGTTGCACCGGTTACAATCGTGGAATATCAATGTGTCAATTGCTGACAGCAGTACTTCGGCAATAGAGGTCATTGAGAAGGAATTTGAATCAGGAAAACCTTTTGATATCGCGATTATCGATTCACGGATGCCTGAAATGGATGGGGAATCCCTTGGAAAGCGTATACGTTCAAAACAGTCACTCAACAATTTACAATTAATGTTGATGACATCTCAGGGATACCGTGGAGATGTATCCAGATCGGATGCTATCGGTTTTAATGCTTACCTTTGCATACCATTCAATCATAATGAATTGTGTGAAATGCTTGTTCATTTATTAAGTAACCGGAACACAGTAACAAACCATGTACTGACACGTCATACAATAAGGGACGCTCATACTACAAAGCAACAAAACCCCTTGAAAATACTGCTCGTTGAAGATAATATTGTCAATCAACGTGTTGCAGCAATACAATTTAAAAAACTGAATTATACGGTCGATATTGCATCATCCGGTTTTGAAGCCATATCCTTTCTGTCGTGCAGTATGTATGATCTTGTTTTTATGAATATACATTTGATGGAAATGGATGGTATAGAAACAACTCACCAAATACGGGATCCTTCATCAACGGTACTGGACCATAACGTTAAAATCATTGCAATGACCGAGCAGGCAATGGATTATAACCTTCAGAACTGTCTGGAAGCAGGTATTGATGATTATCTGGCAAAACCTGTTACTATTGACAAGTTAATGTATAGTATCAATAAATGGTTCCCGGAATCAGATAAGATCTGTATAAATAAACCGGAACAGTCAGAATTCGATCCAGCTGAACTGGATACCAGAGAAATCGATCAGGCCCCGATATGGGATCTGTCCAGAATGATTGAGCCCCTTTTTGAGGATGATAATCTGACAAAAAAAGTAATAAGCGATTTTTTAGTCGGTATACCACAGCAGCTTCAAAAAATACGTAAGTATATCGAAACCGGCGATACATCAAATCTGGAAATCAGGGTCCATTCAATCCAGGGTGCCTTTTCAATACTTGGTGCTGAACGGATGAGAATGATAGCAAAAAGACTTGAACAGGCCGCACATAATGGACAGACAATGCTTTACCAACAATTGTCTGATGCATTGAACAGTCAATTTTCAATTATCAAAATGAAAATGAAACAGGAACTCAATGCAATGGAATAAAATTCCAACCTGCTGCATGTCATTGAATAGTAAATGGTTACTATGCCGTATCCCCAGTATTGGTTTCTCCGGCCTCGTTGCATGGAAATTACACTTCTCTCTATTAAATAGTTTCCTACTATTTCTATTTATTATCGCAAACAAAAAACTATGTCTACCTTTTTTGTCACTAACAGATGGGTAAAAACCAAATATTATGTATTACAACTCATATTTGAAACCTATTTTGTAGTCGTTGGTCCGGAAGCATATAAAAACATAATCCGCTCATCGGATTTCTATTAGTTTAGTTTTATGGAAATACTCCAGTAATATGTACCTGACGCAAAGTAATCCCAAAATACTGAATACGTAAGTAGATATGTCAATAACTAAATAAAGCAGAAAGGGAGACGTATGCTTAAACTAATCACAAAATTTGCAACAGTGCTCGTAACAACACTATCGTTTTTGCATGCACAGAATTTACTATCAAATGGCAGCTTCGAAGACGGGGTCGGCGGGGGATGGAATCTCTACGTTGATGGAGGTAACGGGGGTGCGGGAACTTTAGAAAGCGTAACATCCGAAGAGGCTCAGGATGGATCAAAATTTGCACGAGTTACAACAACTGCAGTCGTTGAAAGTAAGAACTGGTACGTCCAGTTTCAGGATCCAAGCTGGGCCGCAGAAACCGGGGTTGAATACCACATTAGTTTTTATGCCAAGGCTGATGATGTGAGAACGATCCAGGTTGCAGCAGCCGGAGGACCAGCATCAAATTATACTTATTATACTGGTTCGGAATTTGTCCTTGGTAAAGAGTGGAAAAAGATCGACTTTTTTTACAAATCAGCAGCCACAGGTACCGATTCACTCAACTTCAACATTTATTGCGGATATGCTGTCGGAACATACGATTTTGATAACATTGTTATCGAATCTGTCAGCATGAAATTTCCATCCACAATCACACCGCCATCAAAAAGTGCATGGGAAAGCGGAACGCACAGAAACCTCTTTGCTGAGCTTGGCTATTCCCAGGAGCAGATTGAAGAAAAGGTGAATAGTACATTTCAACAGTTGTTCTTTGGTGATCGTACTAATGAGGTCGTTTACACTGAGGAAGGCGATGATCTGGGTTACATAACAAAACCGGGAAGTGGCAGCATCATAACTGAAGGACAAAGTTATGGTATGATGATTGCCGTGCAGATGAACCGTCAGGATGTATTTGACAGACTGTGGAAGTTTGCGTACACCAATATGATGCATCATGATGGGCCGCGTAAAGGCATATTTTCATGGAAACTTGAGGAAAGCGCTCCACATGAAATGATTGATCCAAATCCTGCTCCTGATGGTGAAGAATACTTTGTAACATCACTGCTCTTTGCTGCGAAACGATGGGGTAACAAAGAGGGAATCTTTAATTACCAGGAGCAGGCGGATAACATTCTTAACACAATGCTGAACTTTGTTCCAAATGAAACAGTTGTTGCAGAGATTGACAAAGAGCATGCAATGATTCTTTTTACCCCTGATGCCCAGTCAACACGTTACACAGATCCAAGTTATCACCTTCCGGCATTCTACACAATATGGTCAGAACTTGCCACAAACGATAAGGATTTCTGGAAAAAAATGGCAGACACGAGCCGTGCATTTTTCCAGAGAGCATGCCATGAGACAACCGGCCTTACAGCTGATTACGCAGCTTTTGACGGTACCCCCTACCCGGTGGATTTCAACCGTTTTGCAGGATGGTACCACTCCGATTCCTGGCGTGTACCGATGAACATTGGAATGGATTATTCATGGTTTAAAGCAGATCCATGGCAGCTTGAATATTCAAAAAGGCTTATGACCTGGCTTGCAAGCCAGACGCCGGATTACAAGCAGACATATTCAATTGATGGAACCGAGCAGTCTGAAGAGGAAGGTTCCATGGTTACCTACAATGCATCACAGGGTCAGGTCGCATGCAACGCAGTTGCTGCACTTGCAAGCACCGACACGATTGCATGGAGATATGTTGACCGTTTCTGGAAACAGGCGACACCAACTGGAGAGTGGCGCTATTACAGCGGTCTTTTGCACATGTTAAGTTTACTTCACGTTAGCGGTAATTTTAAAATCTGGGGTAATCCGGCGCTTCCAGTCAAGGAATTCCGGTCTGTTGCAACATTCCAGAGTAAAGAACTCCGGGGAACAGCACGAATACTTGATATATCAGGAAAAACAATTGGTACAGTGGATCTCGGAAAAGGTATTGCTGTATCATCGATAAATGGCAGTATCCTGAATAAATTCAACGTACGTAATCGTTCGAATGGTGTTTACTTTATCAAAGCAATTGACGAAAAGGGCAATAATGTTGTTAAACAGATTACAACGGTAAAATAACACTTTTTAAAAACCTCATCAGATGCATCTTTCACTTTAAATCTGATGAGGTTTTTTATTGCTTCAAAGCTGACATTGCACATTTTATCGCAGTGTCATTTTTGCATTATTCATGCGCCCTTCATCAATGGAAATTATAAGCTGTGATGCCTTAGTATGCCGGTCGGAGTACAATAATCCAGTTCCCGATTATTTTTACGTCACATGTTGTGATTTTTTAAAAAAGCAGGTATACTAAAACAACGATTAAAAACAGCGAAAATCATCCAGAATAAACCATACATCGAGCTGTTAGCATCAATAACATATAATTCTTTAATATTTAACAGACTATGTATTCGGAAGCATAATGACTGTTTCGGAGCGCATTGTTATATCACATTTTATTCAAACATTCAAGGGCAGAATTTAAAAAAAACAACTTTTTTGTAAAATTTTTGTTATTTTTATGTTAGTTCTATATTTAATAGCATCTGCTCAGAGAACTGCACATTATTTAATTCTTTGGTTTTATGGTGATTTATCACTAAGTCGATGCGCCTGAAACCAGCAATCACAAGATCTTAACGTCTGGAGGTTTTTTAAATGAAGAGTACTATATTAGAGAGAGGATTTGCAGCAGTTCTCCTTTTTGTTACTCTTATTTCTGCCGGCGAACTCTCATCAAGAATGGTTTCGACTGGCTGGCTTAGAACAAATCTAAATAAAGATCATATCCGGATACTTGATATCCGACCGGTTGGAAAATATTATAGCAACCACATTCCAAGAGCATCGTATTTGAATGCAGAATCCGTCAGGCTTTCAATAAATGGTGTACCCTACCTTCCGATTTCACATCAGGCGCTCTCCAATTTACTTGGAGAAATAGGAATAAGTGAATCATCCACGATTATTATATATGGCAGTCAGGATGATCTTGAGCCTTTTTACCTCGTGTGGTTACTTGATTATATCGGACACAGGGATGTTGCAATCCTTGAAGGTGGTTATGAAAAATGGGAGCGTGAAAATCGTCCTCTTACTCAGGATCTTCCTGCAATTGAACAGGTTAAATACCAGATGCCGTCAAAACTTGTTGATGATATAAGGGTTGATAAAAAAAACATTTTAAAATCCATTCATAATGGCACATCGCTTATTATCGATGTCGCATCACCAGAGACGTATGCCGGTATTGATGGTATTTGTAAGCGTAGAGGTCACATAAAAGGTGCAATTAATCATTACTGGAAAAACGATGTCGAGAATCTGTACCAGTGGAAAAGTATTGACTTTTTAAGAAGATCCTACAGCAGAACACCATCAGATGCAGGCAAGAAAATGATTCTTGTCTGTGAGGATGGGTGGTCTGCAGCGCATACCTATTTTACCCTTAAATATATCGTTGGTGAAACCAATATTGCCCTCTATGATGGCGGTATGGGCGAATGGGCAAACGCCAATGATCTGCCGATGGAAACCAGTGATTTAGAAGTGTCATTCAGATAACCGCCTGTAAAACATAATCTGCATGTAGGGGCTGGTCGCGATTGTAAGGGCTGGTCGCGACCAGCCCCTACAATCGCGACCAGCCCCTACAATCGCGACCAGCCCCTACAAATTATGGGTAAATATACCCGTAACCATCCTGTCGACATAATCAACATTCTGATTCGCCAACGTTTTATTTACACAACGCAATATTACCAGCCAACCGCGCGAAATTATATTATTACAGATATTTGGTACAATTCTTTTACGGAGAGTTTACTATCATGGCAAACAATAATGTCATCGAACTTGACAATATTAAGAAAGAATATATTCTTGGTCAAACCCTGGTGCATGCGTTGAATGGCGTTTCACTCACTGTTTCCCGAAATGAATTTCTTGCCCTGAGCGGTCCGTCCGGGTCAGGAAAAAGTACAATACTAAACATTGTCGGATGTATTGATACACCGACATCAGGTTCGGTGATTATCAACAACAAGAATGTCGTTGATCTGTCAGACAACGAACGAACACGATATCGCCGGGTAACAATCAGTTTTATTTTCCAGTCTTTTAATCTGATTCCTGTACTTAATGTTTACGAAAACATTGAACTTCCACTGCTGCTTCAGAAAATAACTGAAAAAAAAGAGCGTCATGAACGCGTAATGCATTTTATTTCAGAGGTCGGCCTGACAGACAGAATTAAAAATGCCTCGTCAGAAGAATTTGTGGGTACATTCCGGCAATGGAAGATTCCCAAGCTTATGATATAAAGCATATTCCAATGTTTCATATTGACGAAAACCATATGATTTTCTGATAGTGACTTTTGCAT
>JAAZBG010000055.1 GCA_012513915.1 Fibrobacter sp. | reverse complement strand
TGGAAGTAGCAAGTAGCAAGTAGCAAGTAGCAAGTAGCAAGTAGCAAGTAGCAAGTAGAAAGTAGCAAGTAGCAAGTAGCAAGTAGCAAGTAGCAAGTAGCAAGTAGCAAGTAGCAAGTAGCAAGTAGAATGTAGAATGTAGAGACGTATTGCATACGTCTTTTTATTATGTAGCGATTTAGAGAAATCAATTCACTTTATCTTAGAATATCGATATCATGCCTGAATCAACATCACAAAATCCTGAACACAAACGCAGAGTGCGATACAAAGGTACGCATCCGCGGCGCTTTGAGGAGAAGTATAAAGAACTGCATATTGACAAATATGGAGACGATGTTCAAAAAGTGATTTCCCGCGGTCAGACTCCTGCCGGAACACATCGTCCGATTTGCGTTAAGGAAATACTTGATATACTTGATTTAATGCCGGGAATGATCGGCGTTGATGCAACACTCGGGTATGGCGGACATACGCAGGAGATACTTCAGAAGATACTCCCAAATGGTAAAGTGTATGGTCTTGATGTTGACCCGCTGGAACTTCCTAAAACAGAGTCACGGCTGCGAAGTCTGGGTTTTACAGAAAACAATTTTATTGCACGCAGGATGAATTTCGCAGGCCTCCCGCAACTGATTAATGAGAGTCGCTGCCTGTTTGATTTTTTCCTCGCAGACCTTGGTGTTTCGTCAATGCAGATAGACACCCCGGATCGCGGTTTCTCCTTCAAACTTGATGGGCCGCTTGATTTACGGTTAAACCCCAACCGGGGCTCCCCTGTATCATCACTACTAAAAACACTTAACAGTGAAGAGCTTGCTGCGATACTTCATGATAACGCTGATGAGCCCTACTGCCATGTTATTGCTGATGCAATCTGTAAATACGATGGTCCTGTGACCACTACAAAACAACTGGCATCAATTATTCATGATGCATTGACACAAAGAAGAAGTGTCAATCCAGACGATATCAAAAAATCACAACAGCGTGTTTTTCAGGCTCTTCGCATTTATATTAATAATGAATATGGTGTCCTGGACCAATTGCTCTCGCTGTTACCGTCATGTCTTAATCCTGGCGCACGTGTTGCATTTTTAACATTTCATAGCGGTGAAGACCGGCGGGTAAAAAAATCTTTTCAGAATGGTTTACGTAAGGGCATTTATTCCAGTATTGCACCGACACCAATTCGCCCCACCAATGAAGAAAAAAGATCAAACCCGCGCTCATCATGCGCGAAACTTCGCTGGGCGATTAAACGATAGCCGGGATTCATTTCAGGCAGTAACTTTCCCACAGCGTTCTGTACACCGATTCGACTTCCCTCACATATCCGGTAGTATCCATCAATCTTGAGTTTTTCATTTTGTCTCTCAATGTTTTCCTCAGTTTATCAAGAGCCGCAATATCGCGCGTTATATGAACCGCCTTATCAACATATTCAGCTTCTGAATAGGTAATTAATTCTTTATACCCCGCAAAATGCAGTACACTGCTTACCATTCTTCCTGCATGACGATCACCGTAAAGGGTAATAACCGGAACCCCCATCCAGAGGGCCTCACATGCTGTTGTATGACCGCTCCAAGGAAATGTGTCAAGAAGACAATCGATGCTGTTATACACTGTCAAATGACCACTGTCAGGAACTCTATTGAGAAACTGAATCCTTGCCAATTGCACACCTGCATCATCAAACCATTCACTGATTCTCTCTATGATACTTTGACATAGTGTTGTTCTGAATAGTATCAGTTGTGCATTTTTTACTTTTTTAAGAATATCAGCCCACAGAAAGATAACCTTTTTGTTAAGTCGTGCTGTCGTATGGGTTGATCCGAAGGTTATATATCCGTTTGTTAATGCCGGCAGGGGTTCAATGTCCGGACTATTTTCCGGAGCTGTAAACACACAAAACGGTGATTTCAGCTTCAGAAGATTTTCTGTGTATAATAATTCGCTTTTTGAATCATCTGTCACAGTATCAGAAAACCGGTAGTCAATTGATGACAATCCGGTTGTACAGGGATACCCGAACGCGCTTATTTGTATGGGTGCTGCACGTTTTGCGAAAACATTCAGTCTGTTTCCTCCCATGTGTCCTGCACAGTCTATCAAAATATCAATTTCATCTGCCTTTATTTTATCTGTCAACTGAGTATCAGTCAGATCATTTGTTTCTATCCATACGTCAGCTTTTTCGGTAAAATATTCTGTTTGTTGATCACGTTCAACAATTTGAGCATAGCAGTAGTTTTCGAATATATCACTTTTGTGCATAAATAAAGGTTTCATAAATTTTGCTGCAGGGTGTTTGCAGAAATCGGGTGATACATACCCGATTTTTATTTTTCGTCCCGGATTTTTACTGTTACAAAACAACCTTGCTTCTTCTTTTTTTTGTAGCCCCCACTCCTTATGTGCCCTATACACCTGCTCAGCACTATATTTCTCATCATAATTTATTGCCAATAATAAGTTATCATATGCCGCATCATGCTCCGGATTTTGTAATAGTATTTTGTCAAACGTAACTTCTGCTTTTTCAATTTCTCCCATGGCCCTATATGCTTCACCAAGATTTAATAGAGCATCAACTAACTTACTATCAAGCTTATATGCATTTGAAAAGCAGGTAACAGCTTCATCAAGCATGTACCAGTCCCGCATAATCAGACCGAGATTATAATGAGCCTCAGCATAATCGTTTTTTATTTTAAGTGCCCGGATGTAACACTCTTTTGCAATTGCAATTTCCTGTTTCTTTACATAAAGGTTTCCAAGACTATTCCACAGACAGGCATCATCACTCCGCTGCTCAACCATCCGTTTCAGCAAATCTATGGCAGCATCAATTTTACCGGACCGAATCAGCATTCCGCAGTAATTATCAATTATAGAGGTGTCACCACTCGTCAGATCCAGCGCATCTTCAAAATAGGCACTGGCGGCATCAATTTTTCCAAGACTTTCAAGTACAAGTCCAAGATTATTCAACGTTTCTGCTGAATCCGGTTTTGCCGACAGAGCCTGTAGCAGAAGCTCCTTAGCCTGTCCGAACTGACCGAGCTGTTTATAGACCATACCCAGCGAAAATGCAGCTCCAAAATAACCACTCTGTTTTTGTAAAGATTTTTTATACGAAATGATTGCGTCATCGATCCAACCGCAAAGACGCTGAAGATCACCGAGAAGATACCAGACATTTGCATCTGTCATCCCAAGACTGATCGCCTTTTCTATATGCGGAATAATAGTCTCCGGCGCTTCATTGTCAAGCTTTTTTGTAAGACCCATTTCAAAGTGAATACGTGCTATCGAATTGTCTTTTTCAAGGAATGCAGCAAGAACTTCTTTTGCTTTTTTATAATCAGCTACTCGACGAAGGGCATTAATATATGGTAATAATATTTCTACATTATCGTGATTGATATTAAGAATCTCCTCAAAAAGGACAATTGACTCAGGGATTCTGTTACTTCTATATGTGTCAATTGCGACCTGAATTTTTGATGTCATTGAATTTTCCATACTATTCATCCCCGATTGTCTCTAAACCCGGACCAGGTAGCTGTTTGTCTATTCAGGTACAACACCCCTGTTTCAATACCGATAATGAACGTAGTATAATGAAGTATTTGCGCCGGTTGTGCGCACTGCTATTGCCGTCATGTTAAGACGCCCCAGAGCAACCAATGTTGTTAACGTAACCTTGACATGTTGCAGTTGTGCCGATTGAGCCGGGGTGGGGCGTGTGAATGGTGCAAATATTACGTCCATTTCTCTTAGCCTGACGCAAACACCCCTTGCTATACGTAACAACAAAATGTAACAATAAATCACAAAACAGTCAAGGAGATTATTGCAGCAACGATATTTCAAAATGGATTGAAAACATCCCAAATCGATTTTGTTGTCCGTGATGGGCGCCATATAAATCTGCATGATTTACATTTAATACGCCGTTTTCCCTTAAGCGTTCGTATCGGTGCAAAAAAGAAAGGATCATAATACTCAGTAAGGTCCGATCCGCATTTCGGACACTTTATCTCCGGTGGATTCCAGAAAGAATTCCACAAATCTTTCCACGGTTTCCGATGTTCATGAAACCGTTGTATTTTTTTTAACTGACGTGTACTATGATGCACGGTAGAACGCCTTGATAATTGATTTATACTGAATCATACACTATCATATTACCGGTGATGGCATAAACAGCTGTACAAATGTTCTTTCTGCAAACAGGTCTGTCATACCGGCGACATAATCGGTAATAATACGCCATGATGGCGTCTCATCATTATAATTGGTGTTTTTCAGAAAATGGAAAAAAATCTCAAGTAATGGAGCTTCCTTTACCAATGTGTGGACAAACTGAGTATCTTTACCGCGAACTGATTTTTCAAATATTCTATCAAGCTCATAGTAAAGGAGTTCGACAACATTTGATGCCTTCTTTGACTTGCGTTCGACATCAGGATGCAGATATATATACTTGTAATTAAAATCCTTCAGCTCACTCATATAATTAAATACATCAGAACTCATCTCAATAGCGTCTTTTCCAAGACTTGACGCAATGGTATCATTGACAAAACAACCAATAATCTTACCATTCTCAGTCCCAAGATTTTCTACAATACCCTTTGGAATATCACTCTTTTTAATCAACCCGGCTTTGATTGCATCTTCAAGATCCCGCCCCAGATATGCTATTCGATCAACAAGACGAACCAGGCAGCCTTCAAGCGTTGATGGATAATTTGAACGTTCATCAATGGTATCAAGATTCAGAAGATCTCTTATACGGTCAGGCTTTACAACACGGTCAAAACTCTCACCGCAATGGGTAATAATGCCATCACGCACCTCATAAGTAAGATTAAGTCCCTCACCGTAATTTGTCAGTTTATCAACAACACGCAAACCGTGAATTTCGTGCTTGAAACCGGTTTCAACACCGGCTTTTTTAAGGATACTATCCAGAACACGTTCTCCGGTATGCCCAAACGGAGGATGTCCGAGGTCGTGACCCTTTGCTATTGCATTTATGAGATCAATATTGAGATTCAGACAGCGTCCGATCACCGACGCAATACTTGACACGTGCAAAACATGTTCCATGCGTGTGCAGATATGGTCATTATTGGGCGACAGAAATACCTGTGTCTTGTGTTTCAGGCGCCTGAACGGTGGAGAATGAATAATTCTGGTTTCATCACGGGCAAATTCAAGTCTGAACGGATCTTTCCTGATAGGAAACCGACGCCCCAATGACTCGGTACTCCGCTTTGCAAACGGGCTGAGTTTTTCTTCATCCTTGATAAGAAACTTCTGAATGTCAAATTCTTTGCTCATAGTCACTCAAATATTGTTTTGTAAATGTTTCCTGTTCCGGTGTTTCCAGTGCCTTACGTGTTCTACGCACGGTGTCAACCGCTTTATCGTATCCAAGCATATACAGTTTTCCGACAATGCATGTAAGTACCATACCGGTTCTGCCGATTCCCGCCCTGCAATGTACACACACTGCATCACCCTGTTCTATCGACTGCTGCACACTGTTAATCACCCCGTCAAAAGCATCGACGTTTTCAGGTATTCCAAAATCCGGTATATGGAAATATTCCCACTGCATACCGGCGTTTTTGCATAATAAGCTCAGTGACTGATCTGGCAGTTCCAGCGAAAGCAGTCTTCTTATACCGGCAGCAGCAAGTTGCCCGATATCATCCTGCAATGACTGTGTACCCCCGGAGTAGCCGCCGGGCATCGATGTACCGGCTAACTTTCCCGGTATCACCCAGGAAAAATTTATTAATGGCATCCTGCACCCTTATAAAATCTGTCATGATACATCAACACTACTACCTGAATAATAAAAAATTTACTACCTGTAATATACTTTAAAATACTACCATGTAACTGCTCAATTGATCAATTACTTAATTTTTTATCTGCATAACAGTTGTCAAATGATCATACGGAACAACTGCAGCAATGAAGTGGTAATGCTTTTTTATCCCGAACCGGTGCATATGTATTGATTAAGGCTGTGTAATACTTTATTTTATGTCCAACAGCAGATCTTCATGGTTGTAATATTTTTAACGCATTGATTTTTAACTTTTTATAATTTTTAAATACAACTGATTACCACGGATATCACAAAATCCGGATGTGGGGAAAAAAGCATATTTTAACAATAATTCTAACACAAAACCGTATTAAAGCATAATGAAAATACTGATATATTGTCTGATACCGATTATCGCAGGATTGATTGGCTGGTTAACAAATTTCATTGCAGTAAAAATGATTTTCAGGCCAAGGAAAGAGATTAACATTCTCGGTGTGAAAATCATTGGCCTTATGCCTAAACGTAAAGCTGCACTTGCTGAAAAAATTGCACAAACAGTTGAGAAGGAGTTGATTTCTCATAAAGACATTCGTGCAATTATCCAGACAGAGGATTTTAATGCTCAGATAAGCTCTGTTCTGCGCACGAAAATTGAGGAATTCATTATTGCAAAAATCAACACTAACTCTCTGCTTGCAATGTTTGTTACCACCGATACCATTGCCAAACTGAGCCTTGTCATAATGGATGAGCTTGACAAACAGCTCCCGGACATAATAGACGATATGTTTCATAAGGTTTAACAGAAACTGGATTTTAATGTAATTATCCGCGATAAAATCATGAGTTATGATCTGGTAAAGTTTGAATCGATCATTTACAATATTGCAAATAAAGAACTTAAAGCTATTGAATACCTCGGAGGTGTTCTTGGTTTTGTTGTAGGCCTGGTTCAGCTTGGAATAGTCCTTCTCGGAGAATTCAATGTTTTTTAAAAGTTTTTTTGTATCAATTGTATCGTTTTTTCTTTTTGCATCGCTTATCAGCGCCTCAGAAATTACATCATCGCTAAGTAAAGCATCATTGACCGCTGGTGAGATCATTACTTACAATGTAACAATCATTGCACCATCAGGGGCGAATGTGATTCCACCGGTTATTGATAAAACCCTTGGTGCTGTAACCGTCAAGGAGTGGAACTCATCAACAAAAAAACTCAGTAAAGGTGACAGTGTAACAATCAGTTACCGTGTCACAACGTATGTCCCCGAAAACTGCACTATTCCCGAACTTTCGTATCTTGTTGTTCATGGTTCACAAACAGATACACTGACATCACAGTCACACATCCTCTCTTTCCAGTCTGTTATTGATAAGGATACTGTGGATATAAGGGATCTGAAACCTCAGCTGGAAACCGGTGCAAAACCGATGTGGCTGTTGTGGCTTCTAATCGCAGCAGCAGTTCTCGGAATAATCATTTATGTCTACTTCAAATTTTTTAACAAAAAGAAAATTGCAGGTGAAAAACAAATTCCTCTGCTTCCTCCCTATGAAGAAGCCATTAATGCCATCAATGAACTGGAACGTCAGAAGTATCTTGACCGCGGCTTGATTCGTGAATATGTTTTTAATCTATCTGAAATTTTCAAACGTTATATTGAACGTCGTTTTGAAATCAATGCCAGTGAATTTACAACAGAAGAGGTTATTGCATGGTTTGGTGTGAGCGGACTGGACACAAAACTGAAACAGTCTGCTGAGTGGTTTTTCAGAACATCTGATCCTGTTAAATTTGCCCGTTTTATTCCACCACAGGAAACGATTGACAAATTTATGAGTGAAACAATGAATTTTCTAAATTTAACACGTCCAGTTGCTACTGAAAATAGCCAGGTAACACCAGACGTATCAGCACAGTCAACCACTAACGGGGCAGTAAAAAATGAGATTTAAGAATCCTGAATTTCTGCTCTTTCTGCTTGTCTGGATCCCTATGTTGTGGTTGTATATCAGACGGGAACGCAAATTTCGTCCATCAGTACGTTTCTCAGATCTGGGCGTTATCAGACAGCTTCCAAAATCATTCTTTGTCCAGGCACGCCATATCCTGATTGTACTTCGGCTTTTAGGTGTCGGTTTACTTGTCGTAGCACTTGCACGTCCCCAGGAAGGGCGTAGTGATGAGGAGATCACCACTGAGGGTGTTGACATCATGCTTGTGCTTGATATATCAGAGAGTATGCGTGCGCTTGATTTTCAACCTGAGAATCGTCTTGCCGTTGCAAAAAAAACTATCGCTGATTTTATCAATAAACGTCAGCATGACAGAATCGGCCTTGTAGTCTTTGCCGCACGAAGCTTTACCAAGTGCCCATTAACTCTTGATTATAATGTTTTAAAAACATTTTTAGGAGACATCACCTTTACTGATTTCAGTTATCAAACTGCAATCGGTACCGCAATAGCAACAGCTGCAAACCGTTTGAAGGATTCCAATGCTAAAAGTAAAGTAATTATCCTTGCAACTGATGGTGCAAATAATGCAGGTGAGATACCTCCGCTTACCGCTGCAACCGCAGCCAAAGAGCTTGGAATCAAGATTTACACTGTTGGTATCGGTAAAACAGGTCAGGTACCGATGCCTGTACAGATGCAAAATCCGTTTACCGGGGAAGTTACAACACAAGTACAGATGGTCGAATCTGATCTTGATGAAAAAAGTTTAACGGAAATCGCAAAAACAACTAATGGTGATTTTTTCAGGGCAACCAATGCTGAAAAACTCAAAGAAATTTACGATAACATTGACAAGCTTGAAAAAACAGAGATCCAGACAAAGATTTATACATCATATGAAGAGCGTTTTTATCCATGGTTGTGGGCCGGATTCATTCTTCTGATGATTGAGTTACTTTTATCACAAACGCGTTTCAGGCGGATTCCCTGACAAACAGAGAGTATCTAACGTATGAAATTCGGAAATCCTGAATATTTTTTTCTATGGCTGGCGCTGCCGCTTCTTATTGGTTTTTTTATTTGGGCATACCAGCGTAAAAAAAGTGCACTTCAACGGTTTGCATCACTTGACCTGGTGCATAAACTTACGCCATCAGCAGGTCTTGGCCGTCAGGTGACAAAATGGACCGTATTCTGTCTGTTTTTTATTTTCCTTGTACTGGCGCTTGTACGCCCCCGCTTTGGTTTGAAAATGGAAATGGTTGAGCGTAAGGGTATCGATATCATGGTTGCTCTTGACATTTCACGAAGTATGCTTGCTGAGGATATTACACCGAACCGTGTCGACCGGGCGAAACACGAAATTGCAAAACTTATCGACAAGTTAAAGGGTGACAGGATCGGTCTGGTCATTTTTGCCGGTGAAAGTTATGTTCAATGTCCCCTGACCCTTGATTACGGCGCTGCAAAAATGTTTCTGGACGCAGTATCGCCAGACTGGGTACAAGTTCAGGGTACACAGCTCGGTGATGCAATCAAGCAGTCTATTGATGCATTCAAGTCCAAAACCAATAAACACAAGGTGCTGATTATTATCACCGATGGCGAAGATCATCAGGGCAGCGCACTTGATGCAGCAAAAGCTGCAACTGAGCAAGGTGCTGTAATTTACACAATCGGCCTTGGTTCGGAAAGCGGTGTTCCTATCCCGATCAAAAAAAGTCAGGGTAACATTGTCTATAAAAAAGATAACAATGGAAACCTTGTTCTCACCAAACTCAACACACAGATACTTGAACAGATTGCCCATGAGGGTAAAGGAAAATTTTACCATGCAGGTACAGACCTTGACCTTTCAAGAATTCTTTCAGAAATTGCCAAACTTGAAAAACAGGATTTTGGAAAACAAAGTATCAATACCTATGAGGAACAGTATCAGCTCTTTTTACTTATTGCACTGCTCCTCCTGATCGTTGAATTCCTGCTGCCTGAGCGGTCAAACAGGAAAATGGAATGGAAAGGGCGGTTTGAATGAGATCCAGAATACATACTAAAATCCTTTCTGTCAGTATCCTTGGTGCTGTTCTTTTTATGTATAGCACCGGAACTGCTGATGAAATCTATGAAAAAAACAAAAAGGCAAATAATCTTTACAAACTTGGCAAATACGATGATGCCCTTAAACTATACGACGACGCGTTATTACTTGCGCCTCATGATAATAAACTGAAAGCGAATAAAGGCTCAACGCTTTACAAAAAGGGCGATTTTGATAAAGCCGAAGAGCAGTATAATAATGCTATTACGGACTCCCTGCTCGCGAAGAATGCAAATACCCATTTCAATATGGGAAACATTTTGTATCGCCAGGGTGAAAAACTGCAGATCTCAGGAGATCCCGGTAAAGCAAAAGAGAAGTTTCAGGCAGCGCTTGAACACTACATAAAAACACTTGATGGCAGACCTGATGATATTGATGCAAAGTGGAATTTACAGTTAGCACATGCACGAATCAAACAGGCTGAGCAACAACAACAGCAGCAGCAAAATAAAGACAACAAAGATAATAAAGAAAATAAGGACCAGCAGAAGAACGATCAGGATCAACAAAATAAAGATCAGCAAAACAAGGATCAGAATAAGGACCAGAATCAACAGGATAACAAGGATCAGGAAAAGAAGGACGATAAAAAGCAGGAAAATCAGGATCAGCAAAACGAGCAGGAGCAGCAACAAAAGGAACAGCAAGAACAGCAGGCGCAGCTGGATGAGTCCAAACAGGATATGAAAAAAGAGGAAGCAAAACGTTTGATTGAACTCTACGCCGATGATGCCGATTCGCTGAATAAACCACAGAAAAAAGCGAATTCGTCAAAAAGTAAAATTCAGAAAGACTGGTAATGTGTGAGTACGTTTACTTTTTTTGAACTTAAAAACCAACATGACAGAATCATCCGGGGTTCTGTACACTCTGTTGCTACAGGTACACCCCGTGCACTCTATATTTTTGCGCATGGTTTAACAAGCCAGCGTATGGGCCCCGAATACCTTTTTGTAAAAATTTCACGTCTTCTTGCTGCGAACAATATCGCATCGGTCAGATTTGATTTTACCGGCTCTGGAGAAAGTGATGGCGAATTCTGCGACATGAGTCTTGACACCATGATGCATGATCTGTCTATCGTAGCAGCCCATTTCAGACATCTCTTTAAGCCATCAAAAATGTTTCTTCTTGGTCACAGTCTTGGCGGTATGGTTGCCGCGCTGTCGGTTAAAGCAATTCCGATGGATGGAATTGTTTTAATTGCTCCGGTAGCGGACACACACAAGTTCTTTACAGAACACAAGATTATCTCACAAATCGGTACAAATTCCCGCGGATTTTTTGAATTCGGTCCGCACGAACTGTCGCCATCAGTATTTGATGATTTACAAAATGCTAACCCGTCAGTTTACCTTTCAGAAAACTTTAACGGTAATATGCTTCTGATTCAGGGATCATCGGATCCTACCGTTAAACCCGAGGAATCGCAGCTCTATATCAATGAGTCAAAACGCACTGGTGTAAACAGTGATTACGTACTCATACAGGGTGCAAATCATAATTTTACCCATGTCAAAGATGTTAACAATCTGTGTCAGACAATTCTGTCATGGACAAAGGAGCGTTGTTAATGAAATCTGCTGTAAAATCAATATTTACGATATTACTATTATGCACCGGGATCTATTCGCAGATTACCTTTACAGCTAATACAGAACGGACAACGGTTGCTATTGGTGAACAGGCTGTTATTATTGTCTCACTTGTTGCCGATAAAAATCTTGGAACTATTCAACCACCTCCTATTGAATCAAATGAATCTTTTGCAGTGATCAACGCAGTACGCCGCGGCCCATCATCAAGTTCATATATTGAAATCATCAATGGCGTAACCAAGCAGCGTTCTGAAGTACAGTATCAGTTTATCTATACCATCTCCCCCAAGAAAGCCGGTTCATTCCAGTTTCCATCACTGTCAGTCTCCATTGATGGTACCGAATATACCACCAAAGCAATACCATTTAATGCCACGACAGAGGTTGTTAAAAATTCAGATGTAAAAATTCAGCTGCGTTTTGGCAAGAGCTCATTATATACCGGTGAGCAGACAACACTTGAATTTCGTGTATGTCAACGTGCGCAGGCACAGGTTGATGTGCGTAACGGATTTGGCGGAGCACTTGAAAAAATCGAAAAATCGTTTGGAAAGGATTTTGCGCTCCACAGGTTATTTACAAATCAGGTTGCCCAGTCACAGGAGCGTATTGACGGAGAGATATATAACATTTATACACTGAAATTCATCGCTTTCGCACTCAATTCCGGATCGTTTTCAATCCCCTCGGTACCGTTTGAGTATCAGGAACTCAGACGTGCGCAGCGGCGGCGGGTAGATCCTTTTATGGACGATTTCTTTGGCGGCGACTTTTTCGGTGGTGGTGTTCAGGCAACACCGAGGACAGCACTATCAAATCAGCTATCTATTACTGTAAAGCAGCTTCCTCCTCCGCCGGCAGGATATAACGGATCTGTCGGTAAATTTACGCTTTCAGCATCAGTAGAGCCCCGGGAAGTACCGGCCGGTGAAGCTGCAACTATAAAAATTACCTTAAGAGGGAATACCAAGGCGTCATCGGTTGGTGAAATAACACTGCCTAAAATTGACAACTGCGAAGTCTTTACTCCTGAGAAACAGACGAGTACCGATACAACCGCAAACGGATTTTCTACCCGTAAAACATTCAAGTACATGATCATACCACAGGAAAAAGGTACTCTCACCATTCCACCTGTCACGCTGTCGTATTTTGATCCCGAGAGCGGTACCTACAAAACAGAATCAACCGCACCTCTTTCTCTTACGGTAACCGAAGGAAAAGGCAGTGTTAAGAAAGTCACGCGCTATATGTCGCAGGAGGAGATTCGTCAGATCGGACAGGATATACGGTTTATAAAGACCGGTGTAACGATAAAGCATCAGTCTGACGCGCCCTATCGTAATGCAGTTTTTTATCTGCTGCTGCCATTACCGTTTGTAATCTTCATATTATCTTTGCTTTACAAATTCCAGGCATCACAGCGCCAGAGAAACTCATCTCGATTTACAAAACAGAAGGCATTATCAACAGCACTGAAACAGCTTAATCTCATAAAAAAGCAGCAAAAAGAGCTTCCGCAATCTGCATTCCTTGGAAAAACAGGTCAGATTCTGGAAAATTACATTTCAGATAAATTTGATTTTCCTGCAACAGGCAGAACACTTGAGGAGCTCAAGGATGAATTACTGCAACGCAACATTGATGAAAAAGTTGTTTCGGAGATGACACAGTTTATTCAGTATCTTGACAGTTTCAGATTCGGAGGATTGACATTCAACGAATCATCACGATTATCAACAGTAGAAAAAGCAGCTGTTTTTCTTGAGAGTCTTGAACGCGGTATAAAAAAGGAGAAACAGAAATGAGATTTACACTGACCGTTTTGATGTTTGCCATTTTATTCAGCACGCGCATCGATGCCTCAGAAGCACAGCGTATGTTTGAAACCGCCAACGATTTTTACAGTAAAGAAGCGTATGACAGTGCGGCAAATTATTACGAAAAAATCATTACCTCAGGGACAATCAACAGCACCGTATACTATAATCTTGGTAACAGCTATTACAGGCTGAAAAAGCCGGGACTCGCCCGTTTATATTACGAAAAAGCATTAAAATTGAGTCCCAGTGATAAAGATATCGAGACGAACATAAAGTTTATCAGTGCCAATATTGTTGACCGGGTCCCTGAACCGGATCGTGATTTTCTTGAAACCCTGCTCTGGAATCTTCATATTCTCCTGTCGTTAAAGACTCAGTTGTGGCTTCTGGTTGCATTTCTGTTAGTTATCTCACTGCTGCTTTCGTTTGCACTTTACACAAACAGAAACAGACGATTATGGATGATATACATTTCAGTGTTACTCTCACTCGTAACGACGGTGCTTGGTATCTCTGCAGGAGTAAAAATTTATGATCTGGAGAAAAAGAGTTATGGAATAGTCCTTGTTCCATCACTTGATGCCATGAATCAACCGGATGGCAGCAAAATCCTGTTTACCGCACATGAGGGCACACGTTTTTTCATCAGGAAAGTTGAAGGTGACTGGTCACTGGTCAGTCTTCCAAACGGTGTCAGCGGCTGGATAAGAAACAGCGACATTGGGAAAATATGAAATTTTTCACAAGACCAATTGTTCTTGGCAGTTTGTTTGTACTCTATCTGGTGCTCTATATCGGCATCGCTCATGCGATAACCGTCAATAAGATTTCCACGTTAAAAGCACTACAGGGTCAGCAGATCGCAAAAGATGCTGTCAGCAAGACGTTGAAAAAAGGTATCAGAGAATTAACTGACACTAACGATATCACCAGATTTTGTAAACAACTGAATTTAACCAAACCGGAAAACACCGCAGTATTCGCACTGCATGGTAAAGGAATACCAAATTTCAATGGTGCTCTTTTTTATGATACCCTGTCAAAACGTGTAGAGCACGTTTACATCAATGAATTCAAATAGGTTTTCGTTCGACAGAATTCAGTAGCAAGTAGCAAGTAGCAAGTAGCAAGTAGCAAGGAGCAAGTAGCAAGTAGCAAGTAGCAAGTAGCAAGTAGCAAGTAGCAAGTAGCAAGGAGCAAGGAGCAAGGAGCAAGGAGCAAGGAGCTAGGAGTTAGGAGCGAAGACAGGCAGATAACTGAAGCCGTGGGACAAATTGATCCCCCATTAATAAAGGGGGGATTGCATTTTTGTACAAATAGACCAAAACCATTATTCAAAACAGTTTGAATTCAGTAGTTGTTACTCTTTGCGATTTTGTATACAAATACTCCCGTTGATGTGTTTCGCGTTTTCAGTACTACTGTGCTGTTAATGTTCTGTTGTTTCATCTTCTGAGTACCGATTAATTGTCCTGTCATAGAGTAGATTTCAAAAACTGCTGTTTCTTTTGAATTATTCAGCGTGCCTTTTTTAGTGCGGATTACCTTTATTGTATTATCACTTTGTATACCCTGCCCGTTGCGCAGATTGTTTCCTCTTCCGGTCGGCCATGGGAGAAGATTGTCTGATGCAGACGCGACATCCCAGATCTGTACACCGCCGGCACCACTACCAAGAACATCTTTAAGCGAAATGATAATCTCCACCCGGTGATCGCCATCAATATCCGCAAGTACAGGTGGACTCATACTACCCCGTTTTGCTATTGGTATTTTGTGAAGCAGCACTCCCTTACTGTCGAGAATTATCAGATTGGAAACGTTCTGACTTACAGAATAGGTTGTGAATACAATTTCCGGAATGGTATCTGCATTCAAATCACCGATAACCGCCCCACTCGCACCGATAAATGCACTTTTTCCATTATCGAAATTGTACTCCCAGAGGACAGTTCCATCAGGAGAGAAGCAACGCATATAGCCATCATAGGATGGTACCACAATTTCAGGACGTTTATCGCCGGTAATGTTGGCAACAGCGGGTGCTGGGGCCACCTGAACGATGTTATTTTCGTATCCGGTATAAAGCGGCATTCCTGAACAGAGCGGCGTCTCAAATCCCGTTACACGCGTCATATCGGGATTTACAACCCAGAGACAATTGCCACGGTTTACATATTCACCGGCCCGTTCATGGTCTGAATAAAGAATCACTTCAGGCAGCCCATCACCATCAATATCGCCGAAACAGGGAGGTGAATCGGTAAACTCATCACGATCGTTATTATCGGCACCCCACCCCTGTTTTGCAAGGTCAAGCTTATGAAACATCGGGACACTTGATGCCCATGGTCCGGCTTTGGAAAACATCGGATCTGCAGGATACGGTGATCCATCGGCATGCATAATTCCTATATGACAAATATCATAGGAACTTACCACTTCAGGTACCGAATCACTATCAAGATTCGCCGCTCCGATATTCTGATTATACCCCCCGTAATCATTGCACTTATCACACCCACTTACCTGTGGCCATCCTGCTACAACCTTTCCGGTGATATCCCATGCAACAGTCACAGGCCCCTTGGATGTCTTAACAGCGAGGATTTCAATACGATTATCACGATTCAGATCTATCCCCGCAATCGATCGTATCTCGCCATCAGAACCGGGAAATGTCTGTGGCCACCCGCTCATAATCATTCCATTATGATCATACACCGCCACTTTATTGGAATATGCGATTGCAATCTCACCATTACCATCATTGTCGAGATCTCCAACAACCGGTGCAGCATATTGACGCGATGATCCGTGATCGTTGGGTGATGAGGCGTTTTCCCCAACCGGTGCCCGCCATAGCTTTGTTCCTTTGTTGTCCCAGACATATAACACACTGTGCCGTCCGGCAATTATCTCCATTGTTCCATCATTATTAAGGTCATAAACCGCAGCCGACCCGAACCAGTTTTCATCCCAGCTTGCAGGAAGTGTGGTACGCAATACAGGAGCAGATACCGACACGCAAAAAGCATGTGTTACAAAAGCCGCAACCCAGAAACCTGCTAATAATACTGCATTTACGTTTTTCATAGATAAATCCGTTTTATTAAAATATTCCGAACACTTAGTGCACTTTGAGATCGTTAAGCATTTCAGAACACATTAAAACTTAACTAATTAATGTCATTTTTTCCGAGCCCCGACTGTAAAGGAGAGGGGTTCTCTTACCATAGAAAAGATGCAGATCCTCAAGGTTCAAACTTTGAAAACAATGCTTCCAGAAAGCCCACCATTACGGTCAAGCCTCCGAATAAGGATCCAAAACCGGCCAACGGTGCTAATTATTTTTAATATAGCATTCCTGCTGAAAAAATTTCTGTATGAATATAAAGAATTGAGGATGTTATTCCTGAAACCGCTTCGCTGATGCTGTTAGCAACAAGAAATGGCCCGTTTTAGGCAGAGGTATAAAGTGTAGTAGCAATCCCTTCCAATATTTGTACTGGTATGCTATCTGCAGAAGTGTACAGTTTCCACCCGCTGTAGATCCGTTCCTTTATAGGAGAACTTTTACACATACCGGACGTGCTTATTGCCAGATAGTACCGTGATGGTTTACTGACAGGCAGCATAATTGATGCAGCATTAACCGTGTCACAACAGATCATCGGACCATTTGTTGCATTCCTGCCATTGAGATATGCCTGTTTAAGCGATACGGTAAGATCATTCATAATTGTATCAGTATACAATGCTGAGCTAAAATCTATACAACGATTAATAACCCTTTATTGTAAAGACTGAACCATCACAACAAACATTGCATTTTTTATTTTGTACCTACTCCATATTATGGTGAGTGATTAACATTGTCAATTATCACAAATTATTTTAATTCTTTAACTAATCGTAAGTTTTTAGTATACCCATGCATTAAGACAATTTTTCCAGAACGCATGCTATTGGAATTATAATCATAATATCGTCCGAACGATAAATATTCCTGCTCTACTCTCATTAGATCTGAAACTATAATGCCGTCCTTTATAGAAAAATACACTTTCCCATTACATTCAAATTTAAGCCTTTTGGAATCTATTGTTGCAGTATCTGTGAAAGAATAAGCTATCTCCGCGCACTCGTATCCTAATATATTTGTAATTTTAATAATTTTCTGATTTGCAATTGCTAAATGATCAGAAACATGATTACTGCTGTCATTTTCGTTCCAAAACACTATTGGCAAAGGTACTTTAACTTCCCATTCTTCTCATACCTTGTATTCCTGTTTTGTAAAACATGGAAAAAAAACGATCTCATCGCTAATGTGTTTATCTTTAAGTATATCACTTTTTGAGTATTTTCTTCCCCAAAAACCTTGACTACCCTTTGCACTCATTTTAATTTCTGTTAGTGTATCAATATCATCAGGTGGCGGAACTTCTGTTACAAATTTCACGACATAACAAAAAGGTTCATCTTTTTGATCACTACTTTTAGAGGCAAAAATCAATGGTGATTTTACCTCTTTAGCTGGCACTCGCATATTTGTAATCATTGAGAAATCGTAATAATACAATAAGTTACCTGCAGGTTGGAATTTTATATTAATGGTTTCGCCTTCAACAACAGAAAACATCATTATTACAAACGCGACTACGATAAACATTATTTTCCCATTCATTACATTTCCTCTTTACTATTCAGAAATTTGAATTATTTACTATTGCTGTATGGTGTATAAGAAAGCATACGAAGTTTTTTCCTGATGCTGATATGCACTACATCATTATAACTGTTTAACTGGTCGTGTTTGATATTCATAATATCAGATACGATAAATCCTTCATTAATTGCAAAAAAAACAGTACCATCACATTTGAAATAAAGCATTTCACCTTTGTCGCTTTTTAAACTATCCGCAATCAAGTAACTGATTTCTGCACATTGAAATCCTAACATTTCTTTTACAGATTCAAATTTAAGAACTACTTTTGTTTTGCTTTTAAAGAACGTTTTCATTTTTTCAACAAGTTGTATATCAAGTGCAGTTGTAAATGTTATTGGCGCAACTAAATTCATATTCCACATTTCTCCTACTTTATATTTATCTTTAGTAAAATATGGAAATACTATTTTCCAGTGTTCTGCCATCATGCTTACATCAATTGGCATATACTTTGGGAATTCGAATTTAAATCCTTCCCAAAGTCCTTTTATACCACGTGTTGACAACAGCATTGGGCCTGTACCACCTATATCATAAGGTGGAGGTGTATGATTTGAAATAGTTACGACATCATAAAGGAAGTTATTATTATCAATTATACTATCTGTCCTGTAAATTTTTGGTGACACATTTACAGATGTTAGCCTTATATTATCGTCAATTATACCAGAATAGTATATTATTTAACCAAACGGTTTGAATTGCAATTTATACTCTTCAGCAACTGCCAGTACATTTACAAAAGCGAACGTCAGTAGCATTATTATTTTTTTCATACATTAATCCTCTATTCTCAAGAACTCCCTATATCTCGTGTCTACCATCCTGTCATTTCGAATACAACTGTTATGCAAAAACACTGGTTCTCTTAAAAGGTTTATACGCCCTTGCCGAGCATGGTATGCAGACCTGAATGGTGGACCATAAGGGGCATTTTTAGTTGCATACCAGAATATCCCGCCATCATCGCCCGGACGTGTATCTCTGTATCCCCAGTGTCCTTGCCAATCACTAAAAACTCGATTTCCATATGTTATTGAAATTAATCTTAAACTGGGCATCTCTTTGAAGCCTGTTCTATCTGGTCTTGAAAATAATCCCCATTCCATGTATTGTGGAAATCTGCCAAGACTGCTTTTGATCAAGTCAACATTAATATCTGCATCGCAGCTCTGAAGAGCGAAATGTTAAAAAACACCTTTTATGCTGTTTGCAATTTGCCGGAGGCATTCAGGTGAGGATGTAGGTGTTTTTGAGACAATACATGGTTTTTGATCATAAAATGACCCAGCA
>JAAZBG010000054.1 GCA_012513915.1 Fibrobacter sp. | reverse complement strand
ACTCCTCTTTACTTGATGATAGGTACCCGATTCTTGGCAGGTTGATTGTGACAACACCAAGCGATCCGGTGAATTCATCTGAGCCAAACAAGCCGCCGCCACGATTGCGAAGCTCGCGCTTGTCAAGTTGTAATCTGCAGCACATCGAACGGACATCGCCGGGTTTCAGCGATGAATTAACAAAATTCTGGAAGTAGGGTGTACCATATTTTCCGGTGATCTGGAACAGCAGGTCTGCATTCTTGCTGGTCCAGTCAAAATTAGATGTGATATTATATGTTGGAATAGGGTATGCAAAACCACGTCCTTCATGATCACCTTCGATAAAGATCTCAAGGAAGGCTTTATTTATAAGGTCCATCTCTTTTTGACAGTCTGCATAAGTAAATTCCTGTATTTCACCGCCAACAATTGCAGGCTGTTCAGCAAGGTCTTCAGGAACAACCCAGTCAAAGGTGACATTTGTAAAAGGTGCCTGTGATCCCCAGCGTGATGGCGTATTAACACCAAAGACGAATGACTGGATGCACTGCTTTACCTCTTTAAATGACAGATTCTCGACCTTTACAAATGGTGCAAGGTAGGTGTCAAATGATGAAAACGCCTGTGCTCCGGCCCATTCGTTCTGAAGTACCCCAAGGAAGTTCACCATCTGCTGAATAAGTGTTGAGAGGTGTTTTGCCGGTCCGGAAGAGATCTTGTTGGGGACACCACCGAGGCCTTCAGTAATAAGCTGACGAAGTGACCAGCCTGCGCAGTACCCTGAAAACATGGAGAGATCATGGAGATGAAAATCACCATTACGATGTGCTTCGGCAACAGAGGGACTGTAGATATTTTCGAGCCAGTAATTTGCAGTAATAGCACCACTATTATGAAGTATCAGGCCACCGAGGGAATAGCCGACATTGGCATTTTCTTTGACACGCCAGTCCTCTTTGCGAAGATAACCATCCATGGTGCGATTGATATTAACAAGAAGACTGCCGGTTTCACGATTACGGCGATGCTGCTCACGATAAAGAATGTAGGTCTTCGCGATCTTTGTCAAGCCGGCATCCATCAGAACCTTTTCAACAAGATCCTGAATCTCCTCAACAGCCGGAATCGATTTCGGGTGGAACCGTTCATTAATGACACTTTCAACTCTTTTCGCAAGTTCCAGTGCATTGCCAAAGTCGTGCATCCCGCATGACTGTGCTGCCTTAAAGATAGCATTAGCGATTTTATAGTTGTCATAACTTGCAAGTGCACCATTACGTTTGCGAATCGTCGAAATCATAGAATAAACCCTCGTGTGTTTAAATGTGTCTGATACGCATTCAGAAAAACCCGAACAATGCAGGTTCTTTTGAGTGCTTTCCCCTTTGAAAATCAAAATGTTGTTCAATTTGTACTTACACAAAATATAGTGTGCTAAAAATAGAGTCAATACCAATAGTAGTGTTATTAAAAGAAAGTTTAATGTCAAGAGGGGGAGCGTTTTTTTTAAAGAATTCAGTAGCCAGAATCCAGCATCCAGAAGTCAATCTTTATGGCTTTTCTGAATTCAGAATTTGGCTGTTGGCTATTGGCTACACTGGCTACTGGCTACACTGGCTACTGGCTACACTGGCTACTGGCTACTGGCTACTGGCTACTGGCTACTGGCTACTGGCTACTCGTCACTTCCCCCCCCGTTTCCTACCAGAAAACAGTTTCTATCACCTGATGCAAAACCTCATACCCGTCAGTAGTTTGTATGTTGTATACTATATATGTAATGGTTCAGGAGTGCGGATATTTTTGTCATATCATTGAAAATATAGATTATATTAGACTAATGATACATGTCCGCATTAACTTTAAGTCGTAAGAGAAAAAATGCTGAATGTATTTGATTATACCGATTACAGAATTCTGCTTTCAGATCTGTATCAGCAGCGCAAGAGTGAATGGGCTGCTTTTTCATACAGGTATATATGTAACAAGGTCGGGATTGCGTCAGCCGGTTTTTTTACGAACATTCTTAATGGCAAACGCAATATCTCTGATGAATTGATCTTTAAGTTTGCTGAGCTGTTTGGTTTTAGCAGGGTTGAGACTGAGTACTTTGATTGTATGGTTCATTATGATCAAAGTAAGGAACCGGACAGAAGAAAGTACTATCACGATAAAATGGTTGTATTGCGAAAGACGTCAATTTACGAATTGACTGCTGAGCAGAATGAGTATTTTTCAAACTGGTATAACGTAGCGATACGTGAACTGATTAATTTCTATCCGTTTAATGGGGACTACGAGGTACTCGCGAAAATGCTTGCACCATCAATTACGGCAGCTCAGGCGCAGAGTGCAATAGAGCTTCTGCTCAAGCTTAATCTTATTCGTAAAGATGGTGCAATGTATGTCGTTACTGATAAGACTGTCCGTACCAGTAACCAGACATCATTGAGTGCTATTCATCATTACCAGCGTGCGGCCATGACACTTGCACAAACAGCGATAGAGCGTTTTGATCGTGCCGACAGAAATATCTCCACACTGACACTTAATATCTCCACTGCACAATTTCAAGCGATATCAGAAAAACTGACAGAGTTTCAGCTTACTGCGCTTGAAATGGCGAAAAGTGATCCAGAGCCAAGTGAACGTGTATATCAATTTAATTTTCAGATTTTTCCACTGACTAAATGCTACAAGGGTGAGAAGTAAACTGTGGGCAGATTTAAACTGATATCACTTTTTCTGCTTACTGCATTAGTTGCGGTGATGATGATTTCCTGTGGACCGACTCAGGTTGCCGGTGGTGGTACACTTACAGTTGGTACACTTGTTGATGAATTTGATAACGCAGTCGCCGGAGCAACTGTTTCATTATTCAAGGCAGATGAAAACACGGTTATCGGGACGGCAACAACTGATGATAATGGCTGTTTTGAATTCGATTCATTACCTGCAAAGGTCAACTATTCGTTTGTTGGTGTTACTGCAGATGGTTCAAAGAAAGTCTTCAGAGGACCATTTTTTCGCGAGTATTTTGATAGTTTGACTGACCTGAAAAAGGATACGGTGTATCCGCCGGGAGCAATTCAGGGGTGCGTTACCTATCCGCTTGTTTATGATCTCAAGTCTGATGTTGCCATTTATATTCCGGGAACCTCGTTTAATGCGATCGTAAACCAGTCGACATCAACATTTACCATGACCTCCGTGCCGAAGGGCGTTTACACGTTGCGTTTTTCAGGTGCAAAACTCTCTCTGACAAGCAATAATATACTGGTTGAGTCGGGTAAAACAATGACGATTAGTGATTGCTTTGTTCTTGAAAATGATACAATTGATATACCGCCATCACCGGTCGTTGATACGATTCTTCTGCTTGATCCTGTTTCAGGAATCGTACAGATACAATGGAGTCACGTTGATGTCGCAGATCGTAAAGGGTATGAGGTATACCGATACGATTCAGTGAGTACTGTACCTGAATTAGTCGGCAGTACCAATGATAATTTTTTCGACGATACTGTGTATCCGGGGGGATCATCAGATACGCTTCCCCGTCATTATTGCTACCAGGTTAAGACCGTTGATATGCTGAATAATAAAAGTACATATTCTTCTATATTGTCAATAAAACTCTACCCGCCATTATTCTATAAAACGCGAGTGAGTTTAAGTATAAAAAACAGGCGCGGTAATGATATTATTACCAATGCTGATACCGTTGTTGCCGTGGTGAGTTATTGTAATGGAAAGCTTACACCGCAAGCCGTTCGATGGAGTGAGGGTAGTATGGATAATGTCATATCACTTAAAGATGTACATCCATCAATGAGTACGGATTCGTCCTGGTCCGGCACTGATACTTTATTGTATAGGTGGAGTTCACCGGGTAAAAAGCTGCTATTTGTCGAGGTTAATGATGGCGAAACTCCAGGGAACTGGTATGCGGATACAGTCTTAATAGATGTTCTTGATGATGAACTGCTGAATCCTCATGATGTATGGAAACCAATGGTGGATTCACTCTCTGAAGGCAAAATGTTTTCTTCTGCTGTGGTTGTTGATACTGTGCTGTATGTTATCGGTGGACAGAAACTTGTTTATAATAGTGTAAGTAAAGTGAACAGATCTGTTGCTCTGAAAACTGTAGAGCGGTTTAACATAAAAACCGGGATAAAGATGAGTAACGGAGTAGATCTGCCTGCTGTGAGCAGCTATCATTGTGCGGCAGTTGTTGATAAAACAATATTTGTGTTTGGCGGGTCTAACATACTATCTGCTTATTCATCAATTTATTACCTTAGACCAGATGATTCCAAGTGGACCAAATGTGCTGATTCTTTGCCATTTGGGTTAATCGGTATGGCATGTACTGTTTATGATTCAAAAATATATCTTTTCGGCGGTTCTGATCCTACCTCTGCAGATGAAACCAAGATCGCTCTGAATGATATTTATGTGTTTGACCCGAAAACGTTAAAAATTTCTAAAGTTGCTCAAATGCTGAAATATCGCACAAATCATCAGGCGGTGACTGTAGGACAGAAAATATGGATACTTGGTGGTGTTGATGAATTGCAGACGTCGCATACCGGTATAGAGATTTTCGATCCTGTCAGCATGATATCAACAAATGGTCCTGTCATGCCTGAGACCCGTAATACTTTTAGTGCCTGTGCTGTTGGCGACAGTATCTTTATTATTGGTGGAAAAAATTCAATGAGCGGCAATGTTTTTGGTTACGATAATGTAAAAGTGTTTAATTGCAAACAAAATACTGACGGATGGAATACTGTTGCTCCGGTCGGTTATACTATAAGTGGTGATGCAACGGTTAGTCACAACAGAATAATTTATTCTGTCGGCGGCAGCAGCACTGCATCAGGTGTTTCTGAAATTGCTTATAAACGCGTGATGGTATACTATCCATAATCAGTAGGAGTTTTGTGAAAATGTGTATGATGAATAAAAATGCATTTGTGAAGATCAGGGCACTTATTGTGCTTATACTGATCAGCGCAAGCTATGCATTTACAGCATGCACAATTGATGATAACGCCTATGTATTCAAACATCAGACGTTTAAAACCGGATCATGGAAAGTTGCATCGCAGACAATGGGTTTCAGTATCCCTGATGCTTTATGTAATAACAAACCGTATCGTTATTTGACAAGTGGCACAGTTGATTCGTCTGCTGCCGCGGTAATTGACAAGTTGGGGAGTGTGTCGATTACTGTTGCCCGGATTCAGGACGTATATCCTTTCCCGTCCGAATTCAGTGTTGATCCTCCTGCTGCAACTGCAATTACTATCAATAGGGATATGCCTGCTGTATTAGTGGCACTTAATGCTTCGCTTGACACAGTAGTCTTTGCAGTCAGGACGAGTGATTCAGTAATCAGCCTGCAACGATTGCTTCGTGATGGCACTGTGGTATCCACAGATTCTGTTGCAATAAATGGTTCAAAAACGATTACCGGACTGTTTGCGAATGATAGCGGTACTGCAGGGTTTTTTGTTACCGGCAGCAGCGGGTTGCTGCGATTTGTTAATCTCTCCACTGCGATCCCGGAGGTTACATCACATGATATCACTATCGCCGATACAATTGTTTTTACAAATAGTGTCTATGCAGTTTCACGCGATGGTCGTATTTATAGCAGGGGTGTGAACGGGAACTTTGCATCAGATATACAGTTGAATACACGGGTTACCTATGCTGATGCACAGACCATTTGCGGTACAACTGCAGTTGCATTTCTAACTGATACCGGATGGGTGCGAAACACCTGTTCATTACCAGCGGTATCGATTGCACGTATTTCTGAGTTGTCAAGTGGTCTTGTGTTGCAGTCTTCTCAGACGGGGGATTGGGTTTCCTCATATACTACGATCAAGGATTCTCCGACTACAATCGCAGGTACATCACCGGTAATAGCAAAAGTAAATAATAAGCGGGAAGTAACGTATACATTTACTTCTACAGACTCTATCATTGTGGTGATGAATGATCCTGAACATAATAATCAGCTGCCTCAGTTTATGGTTGATGGCCAGTCTGTGTATAAACAAGTCGGATACAGTTTTACGGGGCGCGGTGCAGATATTCTGTGTGAAACCGGGGTTGCAAAAATCAACTCTGATACAGTAAAGATCGTAATGAGACCCGATTCTGTTTTTTATGAATCAAACTACCTTGTTGGTGTATATAACACTCTATTGAATTTTCCAACCTGGATTGAAAAGAATAACATTCGAATTGGTACTCCGTGGAGTAGTCATTCGGGGTATACACTTATAATCGGACCGGATACACTTTTAAAAGCTGGATCTGGTACTCGTGTAAAAAGTAGTAATCAGAATCATCCAATATTTGCAGTAGATGGAAGGTTGTTTATCTGCTCGTTTACAAGTCTGCAACATCCACCATTAGAGGTTTCAATATGGAGTCTTGATGGTAAACGTATCTATTGTGAAAAAGTTAATCCTGGTGTACAGCAGATAAAGCTTCAAATTCCACCCTATAACAGAGTCATGATTGCGCGAATCCGTTTCAGCAATGGAGATGTTTACTCCAGATCAATTGTGTCATCATCATACTGATTAATTTTTCAAGTTCAGAAATAGAAAAAATAGCTTGATCATTTTATAAAATCAGTATATATTAATATTAGAATATTGTTGTGGAGGTTTTAATGAATACATCACATAGGAAAAAAGCTGAAATTCTCAAAGCGCTCGGGCATCCGATCCGTTTTTGCATTGTTGAGGGGCTGATTGCAGGGGAGCAGAATGTTGCAACGATGGTCAATTGTACCGGTGTTCCTCAACCGACAGTCTCGCAGCATTTAAATATTCTCAAAGCGGCCGGTATTATTGAGGGCGTTCGTGATGGAACACAGATTCATTATTCGGTTGTGAATAAGGATGCACAGCAGATTGTAAAAGCATTAAAATAATTTTTTTAAATAATATATATGTAAATACGAATATATGTATATTAATATAATAAAGGAGGTGGCTATGGTAAAATTAATTATTGGCATAGTACTCGGGGCTGTTGCCGGTTTTGCCTATTATAAGTTTATTGGATGTTCATCCGGAGCGTGTCCTTTGACAAGTAATCCGGTTATAAGTACAATCTATGGTGCTGTTATGGGAGCGTTGCTCTCAGGTGTTTTTCATAATTCATAGTACAAGGAGTTACACATGAATGTCGTCGTAAGAAGTGAGTATTGTCCACAGAATCATCCCTGCCCTGCGATCAGAGTGTGTCCGGTCGGGGCAATGACACAAAAGGGGTATGCTGCACCGGTAATTGACAAAGAGAAGTGTATCAAATGTGGAAAATGTGTGCGTTTTTGTGGTATGGGCGCTATAACAGAAGAATAAAAAAGGAGATTAACATGCGTTTTGTAAAAGTAGTAGGGGTGATGTCAGTCGTGTTGATTATGGGCGGTAATGTTTTAGCTAAAGCAGATAGTGCTAATGTGGTACAGACTCAAAAACATATTGTTAAAGAGAGTACGCTGTTGTTTTTTATGAATCCAAATGGCCGTCCATGCCAGATTCAGGATGAAATACTGCAATCGGTAAAGGGCACTATTGATTCGCTTGTAAATGTGCAGTACATTAAGACAACAATTTCGCAGGATCAGGCGGAGTTCTATAAGTATGGGATCCGTTCAATTCCGTTACTTATTGTGGTTGACAAAAAAGGAAAAGAGATTAAAAGGTTCACTCCGGGTATACATGAGCAGGATAAGTTGATTGCTGCGTTGAAAAAACTATAAGGGTGTCTGGCTGTATCGTACTGGAATTGGGCGGTAGTTAAGCGTGTCGGTCTATTATGAAGAATGTTAATAATTAAGGAATAAACCATGTTTGAGAATTTAAATATAGTTCTTGTTTTTGCAGCAGGGTTTGCCAGTGTACTGTCTCCGTGTGTATTGCCTGTCTTACCAATTATTGTAACCGGTAACAGTAACGATCATAAGTGGCGCCCGGTTCTAATTGTCAGCGGTCTGGCGGTAACCTTCATTATCATGGGCGTACTGTCATCAATGTTTGGTGCAGCTGTAGGCTCATCAATGCGGCATATTGAAAAAGTCGCAGCAGTTATCATTGCGCTGTTTGGTGTGATGTTGATCGTAAATGTTAATATGTTTAAACATCTTTCCTTTTTGTCATCATTTGCACAGAAGTCAAAAGGCCGGTTTGGCGGGTTCTTTCTTGGTTTAACATTGGGTATAATCTGGATTCCCTGTGTTGGTCCGATGTTGTCAAGTGTTCTTGCAATCGTGGCAACGCAGGGAAAAATTGTTACAGGAGTACTGCTGCTATTAGTGTATTCTATCGGTTTTGCGATTCCTATGCTAATAGCAGGGTATGCATCGCAAATCTTTCGAAACAGGTTTAAACGCCTGGGTAAGTATCCATTCGTGATTAACCTTGTGAGTGGAATAATTCTTCTTGCACTGGGCATAGCAATATTCTTTAAAGGTATTGTTGCATTTAATTTCTGACTAGTAGTTACTATACATTAAATAAAAAATGAAGTTTTCATTCCATGAATATGAATTATATTAAAATTTATTTACAAAATTCAAATTATGAAAAAAGGACAAAAGCATGAAAAAAGAGTTCTCGCCAATGGCATTTCTTGGTGCAATCGGAGCTGGAGGTATTGCGGTCGCTCCATTTGCGTTTTTTCAGTATGTAGTTTACAATGGCAAGGGTCTTGTCAAGTATGCATCATTACACAGCGGTGATCTTGCAATTCAAACTAAAATTTTCTATGGAATTCTTGAATCGATTATGCTTGGTTTCGCATCACTTCATATACTATTGTCAATACTTTTATTCAGTCGTTTTGTAAGGTGGGTTAAACGGGGGCACCATGATATCCTTGTGCAGGATCCAATTCAAAACAGTGCATTGCTCCTGCCCTTTGTGTCATTATTTATGACAATGAATGTGTTTATAGGTGTAATCCGTTATTTTGTACCATCATTAGCTGATAATCTTCAGTTATTTATGGGACCGGCACTAGGTGCCTGGATGGTACTTCTTATCGTTTTGCTTCTATATCAGGTACGCTTAATGAGAAAATCATTTGTTACGAGCTTTGATATATCAAAAATACACTTCGGTTTTTTAATGCAACCGTTTGCACTTGCGATGGCTACGGTTACCGGAGCTGGGATTGCTGCATTAAGTAATAATCTAACAATTGCACATACTGCGGCATTTTTTAGTATTGTTTCAGGCACACTATCGTTATTTTTACTCGTGTTAAAAACCGGTTTAATCTTTTTCAACCATTACAAATCTAATGGTTTACCGGAGAAACAGAATATGCCTGCTATATTAAGTGTCATACCTGTGCTTACGCTATTAGCAATAAGCGGTTTTAGAATCGGACATTATCTTGAACATGCTTTCGGGATGCATATGCAGAGTTTTATATTCTTTGTTGTTGTCGGCTCATTTGCTGTACAGACCTGGTATTTTCTTTTTGGTCTGTCTATAGTGAAAGATTATTTGCGAAAAGATTTTGTTAAAAATGAATTTTATTTTTCACAGTGGGGTCTGGTCTGTCCATTCGTAGCGTACGGTGTACTGGGTTCATTTATGTATAACGTGTTTGTACCTAATCCGATATTGTTGGTTGTTATTCTTGGTACGCTGATGATTGCAATTGGAATACACCTTATAATATTAAAACGTCACACTGAGAAGTGTTTTATGGGTACATCTTCGGTTGCTCCGGTTAAAGCAGCAGCATAACAATTGAATGAATGGAGAATGTACGATGGATCTTATCGTATATCTTGTAGTCGCTGTTAGTATCGTTGGCATCACACTGTTTTTTAGTAGAAGAGCAGTAAAAGGGATTACTTTGGTTTCTGTACAGAGTGTGAGGGACTTATTGGATGAATCAGAACTGCTCATTCTGGACGTACGGTCGATGGAGGAGTATGCGGTTGGTCATTTAAAAAAATCAAAAAATATTCCGGTGCAATCACTTTCACTCAAGATCGCATCATTACTTGACTGGAAGGATAAAAAGGTTCTTGTCTATTGCCATAGTGGCGGACGGAGTATGGCGGCAAGTCAGATGCTGAAAAAATCAGGCTTTACAAAAATATATAATATGACAGGCGGTGTGAGTGCGTGGGTTGGAATGGGGAATAAGCTTGTAAAGTAAACGTATTCTCTTTGCTTTTCTTTATTTTTAAAATAAAATAATTGAATCTATTAAAGTCTGAATGTCGGAAAAATGTTTTCTATAAGAAACCGGATGTCAAATGTATTAATAGCGTATATTATGACTATAAGAAAATATATCCGTTTCAGTTCGAAGCAGGTTTTATTATTGGAATATCATTTCGACAACTATAAATGCTGTTGATAATAGCAGAAAGGCAGCATACAGCACCCGGATCTTTATCCCTCTAATTTTAGACGCAAAACGGGCTCCGGTAACCGACCCTGCTATTGACGTCGAGGCAATGAGGAGTACAAGAATGAAATCGGTGTGACCACGTAGTGTATGAAGTAGTGCGCCAACACTGCCGGTTATTGACAACTGAAAGAGACTCGTTCCGATAACAAGTACTGATGGCAACCCGATTAATGAAACAATTACCGGTGTAACGATAATTCCACCACCGATACCAAGGAGTCCTGATAAGATGCCAACAACAAATCCGAAAACTATGATAAACAGAAGATTTAACGAATCGTGATTTATCGAGCCGGTTTTATTTTTTACCCTATACCAGTGAGTAAAGAATGTAATACTATAGTTTTTTAAGTCTCGCATAGCCAAAGGTGCGTTTTTGCGGGATGTTTTGATAATGTCAAAAATCATAAGTGTCGATGAAAATAAAAGTAATAGTATAAATGCTATTCCAAGGTATATATCAAAGGATTGTGGCGTAAGATTATCGAAACCCTTCAGCGAAAGCGTTTTCAGGAATATCAGAATTCTTATCCCCACTTCAACTCCCGGAACAGAACTACATATTAGTATTACGCCAAGCTTAAGTGATACATTACCTTTACGGTAATGCACTATAGCACCGCTTATTGATGAAATCGCAACAACACAGAGACCCGACCCGATAGCCGTTTCAAACGGTACGCCAAATACATATCGTAGAAGCGGTATTAGAAGAAATCCGCCGCCGATTCCGAAGGTTCCGGATAGAAATCCAATAAGAAAGCCAAGGACAATAATTCCGGGCCAGAAAACAGCGTGATCTATACCTGCTAATGTTAGAAACATTGAGAACCTGTATTTCCTGAATCACCAAATTTATAAATTATCAGGATAGTGTCCATAATTACAGTCCTAATTTTTTCATTTTTTTCCACAATCCAACTTTACTGATTCCTAATTCTCTTGCCGCGGCAGATTTATTCCCGTTGTGTCGCGTTATGGCGTCATGGATTGTTTCTTTTGTCATTTCGAATCTGTTTTGTACCATTGGTTGAATCAGTGATGTATGAATCGTGGGTTCAAGGCCTGCTTTACGTTCAGCACAGATGCCATCACGGACAACTGCGACCCTGAGCTCATGCGGAAGGTCAACGGTTTGAATCTCAGATCCTTTGCAGAGTACAAATGCATGTTCGATCGCATTTTCAAGCTCCCGGACATTTCCCGGCCAGCAGTATGCCATAATGATTCTCATTGTATCATGGCTACAGCTGCTTATTTTTTTTCCAGTTTTAGCGTTGAATTTTGAAATAAAATGATCAACAAGCAGAGGTATATCTGATTTTCGTTCACGAAGGGGCGGGAGATGAATTGGAAAAACATTAAGCCGATAAAACAGGTCCTCCCGGAATACTCCCTTTGAAACAAGCTGTCTGAGATTTTTATTGGTAGCAGTAATAATGCGTACGTCAACAGCAATTTCCCTGTTGTCACCAACCCGTGTTATAACCTTCTCCTGAAGTACCCGCAACAGTTTCGCCTGCATTGATGGTGTTATCTCGCCGATTTCATCAAGAAATAAGGTACCTTTATCGGCATATTCAAATTTCCCGAAATGATCTTTAAATGCACCGGTAAAGGCACCCTTGACATGACCGAACAGTTCACTTTCAAGAAGTGTTTCGGTAAGTGCCGCACAATTGACACGTACAAAAAGATTGTTTTGCCTGCGTGACAACTGATGGATTGCAGCCGCTGCAAGTTCTTTCCCGCTGCCGCTTTCTCCAAGAACAACAACGTTTGAATCGGTGGATGCAGCCATTTCAATGAAATTGTAAACTTCCTGCATCACCGGTGATTTACCGCTGATACCAAGAAAATGGTCGCGATCAATATCTGATGTTATCACACTATGATCATGATAATCTGCCGGTAAAGGTAAAATATAATAAACTATTGTAGACTGATATCTGCCAGCTGCTACAAGTACCTGCTTTTTTGATGATGTAATGGAATGAAGTGTTGTGCAGAGAACCGATTCTGTACGATCGTCAGGTATCTCCTGTAATAGTTCTGATAATGGCAACTCTATAAGGAATTCTTTCGACCGGCCGCATAGATCTGCTACCCGGGAATTGACAGACATAATTTTATAATCAGCCGAACAAATGATAATTCCGCAGGGAAACTGATCCGGTTCAGGAAAACTATCTCTTGTAAGTATCATACCGTTAACCATTCGATAACTGTTAATTGTTAACCATTAACTAAGTTAACTATTGTTAACCTCGTAATGCAATAAGAATCTTGAAATTGAAGCATTTCAATGGTAAATATCGTGGCATAGCGTTTGCGCAGTCTTATTACTAAACAATAACAATAGTAACCGGAGGAATTTATGGAACATCTAACATTAAACAGTTTTAAAGAAAAAGTATGTGAATGCGGTTTTGGTGGCGGTGAAGCAAAGTGGAAATTCAAGGGTGAGCTTCCTGCAGTAATAGATTTTTATGCAGACTGGTGTGGACCGTGTAAAATGGTCGCTCCGATACTGGATCAGTTGTCAAAGGAATATGAAGGGCGGCTGGACATTTATAAAGTAAATACAGAAACTGAACGGGAACTTGCGGGGGCTTTTGGAATCACAAGTATACCAAGTATATTGTTTGTACCAAAAGAGGGAGAACCTCAGATGCTTCAGGGTGCGTTGCCTAAAAATGAGTTTAAGCGTCTTTTCAGGGATGTGCTTGGCGTTGAGGAAAAAGTGTAAATAATAACGGTATGTAATTACCGGATACGGAGCGATACAATGAAAACAGATAATAAAAAATGGATCATAACAGCGGTTATAGCACTTGCATTATTTGCGGGGCTATACTACCAGAAAAGTTCATCCGGTTCTGCATATGTGTCAAGCAATCTGACATTAATCGCTGATGCCGGGCAATTTAAATCAATACTTGAGAATTCAAATGACCGTCTCCTTGTTATTGATTTGTACGCCGACTGGTGTGCTCCGTGTAAAGTCATCGCACCGATACTTGATAATCTTGCGGAAAAATACAGCGGCAATGCTGATTTTTATCGTGTGAATGTTGATCAGAACAGTGCTGTTGCGAACTTTTTTAAGGTAGGTGCAATACCCTATGTTGTCTATGTAAAAAATGGTGTTGTTGTTGACGCACTCACCGGAGCAAACAGCGCTGCTGCGTACGAAAGCAAAATAACTAAAAACCTGTAAAGACGCCATTGAATGGCGTCTTGATTACTTCGTGTATCAAGTCGTTACAAGTCAGTTGGCACATTTGAAATGTAACATTGTAAAGTATTAGCATAACCGGATATACTACGAAAGGTGGGCAATATGTCATATTATTACAGTAAAAAAGTACTGGGATCATTCGAAGAAATAATTGAGAAAGTCACCGGTAATCTTAAAAATGAGGGCTTTGGGATAATTACACAAATTGACATAACAAAGACGATGAAAGAAAAGCTGAATGTTGATTTCAAAAAGTACCGGATACTTGGAGCGTGTAATCCACCATATGCGTATAAGGCTTTACAGGCTGAGGACAAGATTGGTGTCCTGCTCCCATGCAATGTGATTGTGCAGGAAAATACATCAGGTGAGATCGAAGTTGCATGCGTAAACCCCACTGTGTCAATGCAAAATGTCAATAATCCTGCACTGGAGAGTGTTGCAAAGGAAATTCAGGATAAATTGCATCGGGCGGTAGATCTGGTTTGAAAATGTGACGAGCTTTGTCAATTTTTATGTTCGGTGTAGCAAGTAGCAAGTAGCAAGTGGAAAGTGGAAAGTGGAAAGTGGAAAGTGGAAATACACGTCACTTGTCACTCGTCACTCGTCACTCGTCACTTCTTCTTGCCTTTTTCCTAACAACAATCTATCTTATACCATCAAAATTTAATTCAGGAGCCAGGGAATATGGGTGTGATGCCCAAGCGGACCTGCCACTGTGAATCCCTTAACTGATTGTAAATAATCAGGGTATTGCCAATCCAGGCCACTGTCCACTAACGGTGCGGATGGGAAGGCGGCAAGATCGGGAAAGCCAGGAAACCTGCCTGAATCGTACACACTTTTGAATCCTCAGGAAACAGGGTTCAGGGAATTCTTCGAACATGAATAGTTTTAGTTTCTCTATTGTGCTCATTGCATGGGTTACCTGTGGATTTATTTGTAAAACTTTAGGTGATAGTATATCCTCTGGTGATACTCTCTCCGTGCCGCTTGTACAAAAGCATACGTTAACTTTTGTAAATGATACCATTTACGATGCCACAAGTATCACAGATTCATTAATGCATTATGAACAGCCATTATGTGTTGATACGGTAAAATCATCAAAACCGGGTACTGCTGATGTTCAATTTGTAAAACTTGACAAAGTGTATGTTGATGCCGTTGCGGAACGTGAATTTAATTCAAATCAGTCGTTGACGATTATCAAGCCGGAAAAATGGATTGATACGCGTAAGAATCTTGCGGATGTAATTGCTGATATACCAGGTGTACAAACAAGAAAATATGGCGGTGAAGGCAGCTTGCAGACGGTATCAATACGAGGTGTTGACGGGAAAGAAGTTCAGGTGTTTCTTGACGGAGTTCATTTGAATTCTGCAATGGGTGGCGCAGTTGACCTCGGATTAATTGAATTGGAAAATGTGGATGAAATAAAAGTATACAAAGGAATAGTACCATCATCGTATGGTGGAAATTCTTTAGGCGGTGTGATAGCTATAACGAGTAAGAAGCATCTGAAAGGTAATGCATCAGGTATCGGTGTCTCTTTTGGTGCTTATGGCTATCGTAAAGCTACACTTCAACTTAACAGCTCTGTGAAAGATGGAATAAGATTGTTTAGTGCTGTAAGTTATACGTCAAGTCACAATGACTGGAAATATTTTGATAGAAATAAAACATCTGTGATTACATCAGATGATACTATTGCAACAGTAAGAAATCATGAACATCAGAAAATCGCCATCTCGATTATTCCGTCTATTGAATTACCAAATGATAAAGTACTTCAGCTATCTGCCAGTATAACATCATCAGCAACAGGAATACCTGGAACAGAAGGCTCTGTCAACAAGACTGCTAAAGCAAAGGAGTCTATTGCTCTTTTTACACTATCATCTCTTGATCATCGCATAGACTCGTTAAAAAAAGTATCCTTTACAAAAAAAATAGGTTATGGATATACCGGCAATTCAGTCTTCTATACAAGTCTTGATTCAAGCATGGGCGCTGCACATGGAAATATGGTTATGTTCCATGATTCATACTGCAGATTAGGTTCGGATCTTCACAATATTAATATGTCAATTCAATCTAAAATCAGAATACTCCCGGGGTTGACATCAGACATAACAGCCTCTGCAAATTATTCAAAAATACTTACAAACACTGAAACTAACAGTATTATAACAGGAAATGACTGGCCCGGAAGTTCACAGGAAGTTTCATTGGCTGGTGATGCAGATTGGAATTTTCAGAGTGGAGTTTTTCATCCCGGAGCTCATATCTCTTTGGCTGGTAAATTATCCAGAAGCGAAACTGATGGTGGAAACAATACTGTGCTTTCAGAGGTCGTTAAGAGGTCTGATGAAATTGATTATCCATGGTCAATGGCTGGCGGTATCTATTGCGGGATTGCAGAGTATGGCAGAATTTTTATTAATGGTGCGAAGTATATGGCGGTACCTTCATTACGTGAACGATATGGTTTTAATGGAGCCGTGATACCAAATCCTGATTTACAAAATGAAGACGGTAATGTTTTTGAAGCCGGGTTGAGATTTAAAAAACTGCGTTTAAAACTTGAATCAATTTTTTTCATGCAATCGATAAAAAATGGAATCGTTTTTCATAATGACGGTAAAATGAGTAAGCCGGTCAATATTGGCAGGACATTGACAAAGGGAGTTGAGCTGTCATCGATATATTATCCCTGGCAGTTTCTGAAACTTGATATATCAGGAACATGGCAACAGGCAAGAAATGTATCAACTGATTATAATCAATATGGCAGATTGCTCCCGAATGAACCTGATTTTACAATTTCGGGAGGAACCGAATTAAGTATTCATAAAAGATTTACACTTAATTATTCGCTTGAATTTAAAACGGTATATTATCGTGACGATGGAAATGTTTTACGTGTACCGGCAAATGAAAAAGAAGTGGGATCGTTGTTTCACAATGTAAACATGTCAATTAAAGTAGCAAAAAACATTACAACCGGTTTTTCAATAAGCAATTTAACAACTGATGTAATCAGATATGAAACGTTGATTTCAGGAACACAGGAGAGTAATTATTCATGGACTGTATTTCCACAGAATGAATGGAATTTTTATTTGCGCATTAAAATATAATGGATAAAAATAATGCTATTCAGGGTATTGTACAACCTGCACAAAAAAAGGGTATTGAAATGATTAAAAAGAATATTGCCTGTATCGGCCTGGTTTTGATGTTAATTGTTCTTGTATTGCAATGTGTAGTAAGCCCTGTTGAAAATGAAGCAAGTGATGAACCAAAGGTTTTTTTCACACAAAGATTAAATCAGTCAGGGTATTTTGAGTGGATAAGTATTAAAAAACAGGCAATAGAAAATACAGGATTTCCAGTTTTTCATGATGCAATGGTAAAAACATATAAAAAAGATGTTTATATTATTGAAAGATTTGGGGCAGATAATATTATAAAGTATGACCCATCAAAAAATGGTAAAAATGGATTGGTTAATCAGATGAAAACCGATTCTGCTGAGGGTTCAAATCCGCAGGACATCGCCTTTTTATCGGATACAAAAGCATTTATTGCAAATCAGAATAAACCTGCTATTACACTATTTAACCCGTTGACGCTTACAAAAACTGGAACTATTGATATTTCTAAATATACGTACATGAAGGATCGAAACACATCACCCCACGCAAGTTCACTTGAAATCGATGGGAATTATTTGTATGTGTTGCTTCAGAGACGGGATGGTTATACATATAAAATTCCATCACTAATCTTAAAGATCAATATGTTGACAAACGAAATTGAGGACACTGTTTCGACTGTATATAAAAATGGAAATAAAATAATCTGCAATAATGGCTATCTATATGTAATGAATACTGGAAGTTATTCCGCGGCTGCCGGTGATGCAGGAATTGAAGCTGTAAAGTTATCAGATAAAAGCGTAACGACTGTTATCACCGCTGAAGGCCTTGGTGGATGTCCATATAATGTTCAACACAAGAATGGTGATATCTTTTATGTGACTGTTTACGTGACGTATCATAATGTGCATGTAAAAGAAATAGATTTTTCGACAGGGAACATTGTAGCTGTTGTACCTGATGTAAATGATGCATTCGGTGGTATTTGTTATGACAAAAAGAATAACACGCTCTATGTCGGAGAATGTGATTCGCTTAATATGGGAATCAAAGTGTTTAAGAATAATATTCTTCAGGGCCCGGTTATTAAAACATCAAGAACACTTATACCATCAAGTATTGCAATTATTAATGAATAAGCACAGATAATTGTATACATTTAATAGTGCGGGAGGTTGATGTGCAGGTAAAAGGATTGATTCAACTTGTTGTGGTTATTGCTGCGATTGTAGTGAATACCTGCAATACTAAACCCGCATCCATGACAACCTCTGTAACACCACAGAGAATCATCTCGCTCGCACCAAGTATTACAGAAACACTTTTTGCTTTCGGACTTGGCAGCAAAGTGGTCGGCGTTACTACCTATTGCAAATATCCTGATTCTGCATTGACAATTGAAAAAATTGGCGGTTACGCTGATGCAAACCTTGAAAAAATTGTATCACTGAGAGCTGACCTTGTAATTGGCACAGCTGAACACATTGTACAAAAAGAGTATCTTCAGCGTGCGGGTATCAATGTGTTAACAGTCAATTACTCATCCCTCGATTCAACGCAGGAGTCTTTTTTACGAATTGGTAAAGCATGTAGTGTTGACAGTTCTGCTATTTCGCTGGTTGCGAAATTTAAAGAAAGTATCAATCAATTTGATTCTGGTTTAAATGGTCCGCGACCATCAGTAATGCTTTGTGTTGGAAGAGCAAATCCCGGTGAAGGAGCGATACGGAGTGTTTACTTAGCGGGAAAGAGTACGATTTATAATGAAATTATTGAAGCTGCGGGAGGGATAAATGCATTTAATGATTCACTGCCGCAATACCCGAAGTTATCCCCTGAGGGTATTATGTATTGCAATCCTGACATTATTATCGATATCGCATCTGCTATGAGTAACTACAATTGTTCTGATCTCATTAGAGATTGGCTGGCTATGAAAAATGTTAAAGCTGTTGAGCAAAACAATATATTTTGTATAGACAAAGGATATGCAACGGTACCAGGACCTCGCATATTGCTTCTTATTGAGGACCTTAAGGAAATAATTAGAAGTAGTAGCAGCAAATCCTGATTAGTTGTTGTCAATTGAGATCTGAAAATGGAAATTTTATGCACCTAAACGATACCGCAATTGCAATTGATAACATTACCCTGAAATTGTCTGGCCGGGAAATTCTAAAACAGCTGTCATTTGATATCAGGGCGAATGAACACTGGGCTATTATCGGTCCAAATGGTGCCGGGAAATCATCACTTATCAAAATAATCGCCGGCATGATTCCCCAAACTGATGGGGTTGTTCGCGTTAACAATAAACCGGTAAAACACTATTCATCACGAAAACGGGCATCACTTATTGCCTATGTTCCCCAAAAACCTGAAAATGCAATTCCCTATACGGTAAATGACTATGTTATGCTCGGACGTTTTTGCAGAATGAGCGTGCTTGGAATTCCTGATAAACATGATCAGTCTGTTGTTGATGACGCCCTTGGTATTTGTGATGTTTACAAGTTGAAAGAACGGTATGTCTATTCTCTGAGCGGTGGTGAACTTCAAAGGGTTTTACTTGCGGGAGCGGTTGCGCAGGAATCACCGATTCTGCTTCTTGACGAACCAACGACATACCTTGATCCGGCGCATGACAAACTGTTTTTCAATGCCCTTGACAGATTGAACACTCGTGCTGCGTTGACCGTTGTAATGGTAACTCATGATATCAATAGTGCAATTTATCGCTGTTCACATGTTGCAGTAATTCGTGACGGGGTACTTTATTACACCGGAAAAAGCAGTGAGTTTCGTACCCAATGCCCCGGGATATTAACTGAAATATTTTCGATTCAATTCAGGAGGTATCGGTGTGTCAATGATGGGTTCGATGTTTTCGGATCATGGGAGGAGTAAGTTTTCATGAAGCATAGAATTCTCATTGTGGCAGGTATTACCGTTGTTGCTGTTATGTCAATTATACTGTGTCCCTTTTTCGGAATTCATACATTCAGTTTAGGAAGTATTATCAACGATGAAAATATCAGGTATATATTTACACAGATACGAATTCCAAGAACATTGGTAGCCATGTGTGCCGGCGGTGCACTGGCTGTATGCGGTATGGTGTATCAGGCACTTTTCAGGAATCCGCTCGCTGATCCCTATACCCTCGGTGTGTCAAGCGGTGCATCACTGGGGGCTGCAATCTGCATTTATACCGGGGTAGGGGGTGTGGTTCTTGGACTGCCGATAGTTATTGCCGGTGCATTCACAGGTGCACTAATGTCGGTATTACTGATATATGTGTTCGCATGGTCCCGTGATTCCAATTCCAGTACGCTTCTGCTTGCCGGAGTTATCGTGGCAACACTCTGTTCCGGGCTTATTATGTTTATCCATTTTATTTCCGGGGTGCATCAGTCTTTTCAGATAGTCCGCTGGATTATGGGAAGTGTTGACAGTATGAACTACCAGATGCTTGGTATAATCGGAATACCGGTTTTTATATTTATGGTTGTTGCAATTCCTGTTATGACACAACTTGATCACTTTTTAACTGGAGACAGCATTGCTCATTCCCGCGGTATCAACATACAGAAAAGCCGGATACTGTTTATTACTGTAACGGCCCTGATAATAGGTATAATTGTCGCCATTTGCGGACCGATTGGGTTTGTCGGTATACTTGGGCCTCATGCATGCAGAATGATTCTCCCCGGTGTAAAACATAAGATGCTTGCGTATACATCATTTCTCACCGGTGGTACGTTTCTTGTAATTACCGATACCATCGCACGCTCTGTCACACCACCAACGGAGATTCCTGTCGGGATCATAACATCAATTATCGGCGGACCGTTTTTTTTGATTTTGTTATTTAAAAGAAGAAAAAAACTAATGGTATAATACGCTCTCAATTCCAGTTAAATAAAGGTAGATTAAAAGTTTACATTATGAATAGCTATAAACGAAAAAAATATCCTTTCAGATTAGGAACGACATCGTATATCCTGCCTGATGATATTTTACCAAATGTGGTGTATCTGACCCCGCTTGTTGATGACATCGAACTTGTACTTTTTGAATCTCCGGATTTTTCAAATATCCCGTCAGTTTCACTGGTTGAACAGTTCAGAGATTATGCGGTGCAAAACGAATGCGGGTATACAGTTCATCTTCCTATCGATAGAAAAGCCGGATCAGATAATCCTGCAGAACGAAAACGCTTTTGTGAGACTGCAATAAACATCGTAGAGCGTACAAGTATACTGGAGCCCCGTGCATGGGTACTTCACTGTGAGGGAATTAATAGCGATGCATCTCCGGAACAGATAGTGCACTGGCAGGAACGATGTCTTGACACTATAAGACTGTTGGCAGAAAAAGTGGGGGATTCATCAAGGTTAGTCATTGAAAATTTGTCCTATCCAGCCGAATGGAATTTTGACATCGTCAAAAAGAGTAATTGTAAGTACTGTCTTGATGTCGGCCATTTGTGGATAAGGGGCGATAACAACTGGGAAGAAATCTGTGCAAAAATGCTCCCGGATACCAGAGTGGTACATCTTCATGGTGTATGTGACGGAAAAGATCATGTCTCTTTACATAAGGGGAATAAGGATGTCCTTTTGCGTTTTGTAAGGCTACTGGCATCGATGCACTATAATGGTGTTGTGACACTTGAAATATTCAGTCAGAATGATCTACATGAATCACTCAGTCTGTTCGAAACACTCTGGGAACAGCAGTAATGTGGTGCAATGATACCTTTGAGAAAAAACTATTCTGTTGTATTTAACCTTGATTCTTTTTCAAGTTCTGCTGCAATCAGCTGTTTTACTATTTTGTCAGTATCAAAATCGGGAACTGTATGCAATGCAAAGATTGCATTATCATCATGGTCAAAAACAGTTTTTAATATATCATTCGCGCATTCAATTGGAATTTCATTGATTGGAACACCCGCTGTCTTCTGACGAAAAAATTCTTTGCTACGGATCTTCTCAAAAAAGTTGGATGCAATACAGTAAGTTATTGTTCCTTTTGTTTTGTGATAGAATGTTACACTGATTGATTCATCAAACGATGCTGAAACAAACTCTTTACCATACGCCAGATCAAGCAGCTTTTGAACACCGTGCTGGTACGATGAAAGGAAGCATACTTTACTTGTACAGATGACTGCAAACAGGTCGTCAGGTTTAGTGGTTTGGCAATCAGGACTATATCCGGGTTCAATAACGGAAAGTCGCTTCTGTAAACGTGGCAGTCGCCCGTTTGTGACATTTTTGTACAAATCAAGGTGGTAACACGGATCTATCATACAAAAACTCCTGCAAAAATTGCTTGTCAGTATGCGTTTCTTACTATTAGACGCATGAAACAGTCGATTTGTATCGTTTTTTTTTTATTATTTATAAAAAAAGGGTGCAAGATGTCTGTAACGTGTCACTTATCACACAAAACGTGTCACTTATCGCTTAAACAGTCTGAGTGTTTTCCTGATAATTCCCTTTTCGTTGGCAATATCCCGGACAATGATAATGGTGAGTGGTATCATAAGCGTTCGTAAGAGGCCGTTATATTTGATGTTATATTTATTTTGCCTTTTTTTTGACTTTAATTTGTTGTCAATAATCTGGTCCTGATCATTTGATTCAACAGGCCCGAAAAAATCTCTGAATCCCATGCGTTGTCCTCTATTTGTTGGTACATTTATTTAAACTAACATCTAAAAAAGGATCGATTTGCTTCGCAGCTGATCCCGTTTAATTGTTTAAGGCATGGTTAACTTTATACATGCCATATTCTCATTCCTTATACTGAAGTGTACAATTCAAAAGTAAAGAATTACAATAAGAAGGTTCCATAAAAAATTTAAAGGCGGAGTACCGTATGGTATTTCGCCTTTGACAATGACAATGTTGTGTTGTTGATACGTGTCCTACGTTATGAAAGTGGTAAAACATGTTTATTTATGATATCCTCAATCTGGTGTACCAGCATATCCTGACACAGGAAAGCAATTGGTATCAGCACTAACTATTAGTAACTCCGGTACATCCACAAACTGCAATCAGTTCATCAGGAGTAACCGATGCAGTTCCAACTTGTGCAACAGTCAAACCTGCTGCATGGTTGGAAATAAATGCTGCTTCAAGTGGTGATGCACCGCAGGTGAACGCCGCTGAAAAAACGCTGATAACAGTATCTCCCGCCCCGGTAACATCAAATACCTTTTGCGCTTCTGTCGGAAGGTGGTTCATTGTCCGTTTCTGACTGTCAAAAAGTGCCATCCCGCGTTCACTAAGGGTTATCAGAAGATAGTGAAGATTTAGGTTATCAAGAATCTTCCACCCGATCTGCCTGATATCTTCGTCGGTACATTGACGGTAAGGAATGCCAAGCATCGCAAACGCTTCCTTAAGGTTTGGTGTGATCACTGTAACACCCTTATAAAGATCAAAATGACGATCTTTTGGATCAATCGCGACGAATTTTTTGTTTGATACACATTTTTCTATAATTTTACCAATAAGAGGCTGAGAAATAGTTCCTTTTCCATAATCAGATATGATAACACCATCGGCGGTAGGGAAGTTCCTCTCAAACAGTGCCCAGATTTGATTTGTCTCTTCGGTAGTGAGGTCGCTGATGAGCTCTCTATCGGCACGAACAACCTGTTGGGTACGAGCCATAACTCTTGTTTTTATAATTGTCGGCCGGTGGGATGATTCAACGAGGCCATCAGAGGAACAGTTGATATCAGCGAGTGCCTTTTTTAAATGTTTTGCATTATCATCTTTGCCACAGATTGAGACCAGTTTTGGCGTGATACCAATACTTTGAAGATTCTGAACCACATTGGCTGCACCACCAAGTCGTCGGGTAACTGTATCAACTTCTACTATCGGTACTGGAGCTTCCGGAGAGATTCTTCGAACATCACCCCACATGTACTCATCAATCATGACATCACCAATAACAATAAGTGAGACAGTTTTAAATTTTGAGACTATCGCATTCAGACGATCACATGGTATTGAGTAGTCTGGCATCAGAATCCCTTTCCGAAGATTAAAAACAGAATTAGTTTGTTAAATGGAATATAAAAAGGATTGATAATTGTACTGAACAGTGGAATTTTTAAACCCCATTCAGCAATCAGTAACACCATAAATACAATTGGAAGATGACGGCTTTTTTCAATATATCCGGGTATCCATTTGTTTGGGAGCAATCCAATAAGGATTTTTGACCCATCAAGAGGGGGTACCGGTATCATGTTAAAAAAGGCTATACCAATATTTATGAGAATGGCAAGCTGCAAAAACTGGTTGAGATAATCCCCCTGAGCGATAAGACCTGGATTGTTCATTGCAATATAGCGGAATGTATATCCAAAAATAAAAGCCAGAATTATGTTGGATACCGGTCCTGCAAGGCTGACAAGCAGAATATCTCTTTTAGGATTCCTGAAGTAATAACTATTTACTGGAACTGGTTTTGCCCAACCAAATGGACCTGCCAGAAGCATTAGTGTCCCGAAAAGGTCAAGGTGTGAGATCGGATTTAGTGTCAGGCGCCCTTCATTTCGGGCTGTGTTGTCTCCCAGTTTCCATGCGACCCAACCATGTGCATATTCATGAAATGTAAGTGCTATGAGAATGACGGGAAATCTTAAAATGATATCAATCGGATTATCAAACATCTGATTACAACCTTTATTTAATAAATATCAGCACCTTGAATATCAGTTTTTGTCTTCAAAGAAGCAAGATAATCATCCGATTCCTTTATCATTTCAGATACGGTAATAATCCTGAATCCGCGTAATCGGAGCTCATCGATAAGTTTTCCCAGAATCGTGTACATCTGCATCGCCTGCTCTTTTCTTGCTGTACCAAGATGCATTAAAATAATTCCACCATTGAGTGCAGTATTCGATTCAGCAATATTAATTATTTTCGCGAGTACTTCCTGTGGTGTTTTAAATCCGGGGGTGTTTTCGTCAGGAATCCAGTCGTTACTGTCAAGATTTTCCCTGAAACTTTTTGCAACACGCCATCCAACATGACGAAATCCAACCTGCAAGGCCCACTCGCAGATTGTCCTGTTGAATTCTCCGTACGGTGCGCGCCACAGCGGTTGCATTTTTTGTCCGGTGATTGAATAGTAAATCTCATTATTTTTCTGAAGTTCTCTGTGGATCGTTTCTGCTGTAATATCCGGCAGTGTCGACTGAATGTGATTCTGTGCATATGTTGTAAGGTGCGGATGACTCAGTGTGTGGTTGCCGATTTCATGACCACCTGCAAGAATCTGCCTCACAATGTCCGGGTAACGTTTTAGAAAATGTCCTGTTAAGAACATTGTTGCTTTTATATTTCGTGAGCTTAGTGTATCAAGGATCGGTAAGGCAACATTTGACTCCGATGCTCCATCAAAGGTAAGGCAGACCGCTTTAAGTGCTGTCGAACCGTTATCAAAGGAGAAGGTATTGTTTTTTACAGGGTGATAATATACCGGTTGACGTTCCCTGATTTGTGCCGGTCGATTATGTTGAGGCTTTTGTGGTTCCGGTTCGATGTATTCAAAATTAACCGAATCGGTCAGGGACGATGATGTATCGCTGGTTGCACGGTTGTTTTCCTGCAATGTGCGGATAAGATTGCTTCTGCTTTGTGCCAGTGTATCATTTTCGTTTTTTAAATTGTAAATTTCCCGGATTCCCAGGCTTGATAGTGACACGACAACAAGTACAAGGGTGATTACTGCCCAAATAACAGGTGCTTTTGATTTCCGGGGAATCTGATTCTTCAGATATGTATCAATAAACACTTTAGGAATACAGGAGGATACACAATAGAGGTTTCCTTTGTACATGAGTGCACACTGACCACACAGACTTTTTCCACATGCATTACATTTGCCGATTGAACCCGCACTGTGACCACATGATAGTCCTGATGCTATGCCGGATGGCTTGTGTGCATGACGTCCGTTGTTTTTTGATTTGCTCATTATTTAAAGATAAATCCGGTAAAGGTTGCAACGATCTTAAAAATCAATTTTTCATGGTGCATATGAAGACTGTTACTTGATCCATAGTGTTATTTACTTTATTATCAATCAATTACTGGTGGTTTTCAAGTTGTTTTATTGTCCTGATATGCTGGATAGGCATACAATACACCATAATGTATTATTTGTATATTCTGACTATATCCGTTATGTTACCCGGCACAGTATTAGTTTCATTCGTTCCAATTTTCGCTATCAAAATCGCACGTATCATCTCTGCGGTTTTATTAAAAAAAACTACTGGCAACAATCAGTGCAGAAATTTATAATTAGTTGTACCTTAACAAACAGGTGATAGGTTATGTACAGTATTGAAATAAAAAATCTTACAAAAATTTACCGTAAGGGATTTTGGGGTATAAAAGTACCTGCTGTAGTTGATGTCTCCTTTAATGTTCACAGTGGGTATGTGACCGGATTCGTTGGTCCCAACGGTGCAGGAAAAACGACAACAATAAAGACAATCATGGGGCTCGTTTATCCTCAGAGGGGCGAAGTACGGGTACATGAGTGCAGTATTGCTGATTACCGGGCCCGTAACGGTGTTGCCTATTTATCGGAGCAGCCGTATTTTTACGGGCACTTAACAACGCGCGAATCACTTGCTTTTGCATCACACCTGCTGAATCTGGATAAAAAAAGAATTAATGACGAGGTTGATAGAGTCCTCGATCTTGTTGAGCTGTCGCATAAGTCAAAATCAAAGGTAAAAGAGATGTCCAAAGGGATGCAGCAGCGCCTGAACATGGCGCAGGCACTTCTTGGAAAACCAAAACTTATGATCCTTGATGAACCGATGAGCGGTATGGATCCGCCAGGTCGTCGTCTGTTCAGGACGCTGTTTAAAGATCTTGCTAAAAGTGGAATAACCATTTTTTTCAGTACTCACGTGCTTGAGGATATCGAGTCGGTCTGTGACAGGGTTGTTGTTTTGTCAAAAGGTAAGAAAACCTATGATGGCGCAGTGAATGAGTTACTTGAAAAGGGATTCAAAGGAACAGAAATTGAACTGGAACAGGATCCGCAGGTACTTACGGAGCTGATTTTAAATGCCGGTTGCACTGTCGATCAACACTCTGAACGATCATGGATAATTACAGTACCGCCTGGTATTGAAAATGCTATTATTCTCGAAATGTTAAATAATAATAAACTGTATCCAGCAAGAATAGAACGTCGGAAATCGAGTATGGAAGAGCTCCTGTATAGTGGTGGAGGTGCACAATGATCAAATCAACCAGCTATATTGCACAGAATACATTTAAGGAGACTATCCGTAATAAGATTTTGTATAATATCCTGCTTGTCGCCGGTATTGCACTGGTGCTATCAATATCATTTGGGGATCTGTCGGTTTTTTCAAGAGGGCAGGTGATGGCGGATTTCGGACTTGCGACAATGTCGCTTACCGGACTGCTGCTTGCGGTGTTTATTGGTGTCGGGATGCTTGGTGTGGAGATTACCACAAAGACAATTTACGGCGTGATAACAAAACCTGTCACCAGAACATCATTTATTCTTGGAAAGTTTTTTGGTCTGATTGCAACACTGATGCTTAATTTTATTCTGATTGCAGCGGTGTTTTTCATAACCATCAGGGTAATGGGGGCAGGGCAGAGCTTTACAATGTTTAATGCGGTACTGCTTCTGCTGATAGAAATGATTGTGATTGTTGCGGCTGCAATATTCTTTTCGTCATTTACAACACCAACACTGTCTGCCATTTTCACGCTTGGTTTTTATATTGCGGGGCATCTTAACGATCTTGTTAACATCGGTGCTGAACAGCAGAACAATCCTGTGTGGCGTTCGATTTTGAAAGGACTTTTTTATATACTGCCGAATCTTGAAAATTTTAATATCCGTACAGCAGTGGTGTATAGTCTCCCGGTACCATCAGGGTTTATCGCAATGGCGGTACTCTATGGTTTTCTGTATGCGTCAATGCTGCTGCTGCTGTCAATAGCACTGTTTTCCCGGAAGGATTTATGATACATAAAATTTACTGGGGAATTGCAGTGATACTCATTGCGGGAGGTATCTATTGTTCACAGACTTATTTGTCAAAAAATACCGATCCTGGATGGAAAACGGAAAGTTTTTCCTATCTGCCCGATAATGAGCGTATTAAGGATGTTCTCCTTGGGTATGAGACAACGGTTTCACATTATTTGTGGATCAGATCAGTGATTTATTTTGGTGAGCATTACAAGGGTGATAAACGCTATTTATGGATTGTCAACATGCTCGATATTATTACAAAATTAAACCCGCTTTTTTATCCTGCCTATGAATTTGCTGGGGTACTTCTGCCGGATATCACAACCAATCCTGATATTCCCAGAATATTACTTGAACGTGGATTGACAAAGCTAAACAATCGTCAGTGGAATATCGCTTTTTATACAGGAATGCTCTATTATCAGAAGTATTCTGATACATATACCGCAGCGAAATACTTTGAAATGGCATCTCGATTCAACTCGCCGCACAAAGCAAAATACGCAACACTCGCGGCTGCTTTTTATAAAAAATCAGGATTGGAAAAGGATGGTTTAAATTTCTTATTGTTTATGTATGAAACATCAGATAACCCCGAAGTAAAACGTCATTTGAAAGAAAAAATTGAACACTATGTGAAGAAGTGACTTGTGGCATGTTACGCGTGGCAAGCAGAAGACTATTCCAGCAACTCTTGCGTGTCACTAGTTACTTTTTTCAAAAAGGAGAGCTGTGATGACAAAGTGGGAGTATCAGTTTATTATTGCGGAGAAGTATGGTAAGGGGATATTCGGTCATGTTATGCCAAAAGAGGTGTCATGGAAAGTTCACTATGTCAATGGTGAAACAATGCAGAACTGGGATGACATTCCACTCTACAATTATTTGAATCGTCTTGGTGAGCAGGGGTGGGAATTGGTTACTATGAACGAGCATACAATAATTCGTACCGGGACACTGCCAGTGGAACACCTGTATGTCGCAATGAAACGGGAAAAGGTGTAGGAATGTATTTTTTCTCAAAACGCTGAATGAAACATTATTGTTGATTTGTTTTAAAAAATAAAAGTTCTTCCTTTTCAGTGTATCAAAAACTATTTTTACTACCTCTTTTATTCCAGATAGTGTAATTAACTGGATTAACTTGTATACGTAAGAGATTAACTGAATTATATATTACAATGTTCAATGGAGGAAAAAATGGGAAGAGGAGACTCTCGTACAAAAAAAGGCAAGATTTTTAAAGGTTCTTACGGTAAGAAACGTCAGAAAAAATCTAACGCGACACAGAAATAATCTGCTCTATATAAAGGGCGACTGTCATAGTTGCCCTACAGCTCACTGCTTCAATAAGTAATGTATTTCAATTTATATTCTGAAACTAAAAAAAAATAGAATTACGGTTGCCTGTTTTAAATTGACCATACAGATGTTACGTGTATCATTTTGACGATTCATCCTTGTGCACTATGTAGGTCAGGTTATCCGGAAGTTGTTTGAGTGCTTTTCGCAAAAATGACGGATTGAGCGTTACGGATTCTATTGTGTCAAGAGAGTGCCACTCAAAACGCAGAATGGAATCATATTCTTTCTGTGAAAACCGGGCACCTTTTGCAAGAAGCATGTCGGGAACTGATAGTAAAAAATAAAAAGCAAGTTCATGCGTGTCCCTGTTGAATGAGTGAAAGAAGTTTTCCATCACCCATAGTGGCCGAAGAACCCTGCAGTCAACACCAAGTTCTTCCTGCATCTCCCGGATGACAGAGCTTTCCGAAGACTCACCGAATGCAACACGACCACCCGGGAGCGACCAGTAAGGGTTGTCATTAATCTTGTGAAGTAACACTTTATTATCATGAATAAGAATGCCGACTGCACGGAAATTAAAACGATTATTGTCACGGTCAAAAACGAGGTCATTATGCATAATTTTTACTAATTCCGATCTGCTGAAAAAAAATTGCTGGAACACTGGTAACGAATCAAAATAATAAATCTCAGTACGTTGTTTTTTGTCATTGTGCCGGACGCTCTTTTAGTTCGTTAGTCTATAAAAAAGGCACCCTTGCAGGTGCCTTTACAGTAGCATTAATGAATATCTTTTAGTCAACAACTGTGTAGTCTGCATCAACCGCGCCATCTTTATCTTTTTTATCTTTTGGCGGCTCCTGCTGACTCTGCTGCGGGTCTGCTCCAGGATTCGGAGCACCTTGCGGGCCAGCTCCGGCGCCTGCTGCACCTGCATTTTTATACATCTGTTCAGCCATTGAGTGTGATGCTTTCATAAGTGTGTCAATACTTGCCTTGATTGCTTCGGTGTTGTCACCCTTTGATTTTTCCTTAAGATCATTGAGTGCTGCAGTAATCTTTTCTTTATCTTCTGCAGAGATCTTATCACCGGCCTCACCGAGGGTTTTCTCTGTCTGGTAAATAATCTGATCAGCCTGATTCTTTACTTCAACTCTCTCTTTTTCCTCTTTGTCATGTGATGCATTCGCCTCTGCTTCCTTAACCATCTTGTCTATATCGGAATCAGAGAGGTTAGATGATTCAATCTTGATCTGCTGCTGTTTACCGGTACCAAGATCCTTTGCACTGACATTGATAATACCGTTCGCGTCAATGTCGAAAGAAACTTCGATCTGAGGAACACCGCGAGGTGCTGATGGAAGACCAAGAAGATCAAATTTCCCAAGGAGCCGGTTATGCTGTGCCATTTCACGTTCACCCTGATAAACCATGATTGTTACCGCGGTTTGATTGTCAGCTGCAGTTGAGAATACCTGACTTTTCTTTGTAGGTATTGTTGTATTTCTCTCGATAAGTTTTGTCATTACACCACCAAGAGTTTCGATACCGAGTGATAGTGGTGTTACGTCAAGAAGAAGAACATCCTTCACACTTGAATCACCACTGAGAATTGCACCCTGGATTGCAGCACCAACAGCAACTACTTCGTCGGGGTTGACAGATTTGTTCGGGATCTTACCGAAAATCTCTTCAACTTTTGCCTGAACTGCAGGCATACGTGTCGCACCACCAACGAGTATGACTTCATCAATTTCACTTGGGCTCATTTTTGCATCAGCAAGTGCTTTCCTGCAAGGTTCTCCGGAGCGAATAATCAAATCTGCAGCAAGCTGCTCAAATTTAGCACGGGTAATATTCATGTCAAGATGACGAGGGCCGCTTGCGTCAGCTGTGATAAACGGCAGATTTACATTTGCCTGCATTGCTGATGACAACTCGATTTTTGCTTTTTCAGCAGCTTCTTTAAGACGCTGTAATGCCATTCTGTCATTACGTAAATCAATTGAATTTGTCTTCTTGAATTCCTCAGCGATATAATCAATCAGTACTTTATCAAAGTCATCACCACCAAGATGTGTATCACCATTGGTTGATTTTACTTCAAAAACGCCATCACCGATTTCAAGGATGGAGATATCAAAGGTACCACCACCAAGGTCATAAACAGCAATTTTTTCATTTTTCTTTTTATCAAGACCGTATGCAAGCGCTGCAGCTGTAGGTTCGTTGATGATACGTTTAACATCGAGACCTGCGATACGTCCGGCATCTTTTGTTGCCTGGCGCTGAGCATCATTAAAATACGCAGGCACGGTAATAACTGCTTCTGTTACAGTTTCACCAAGATAGTCCTCAGCAGCCTTTTTAAGGTACTGAAGAATCATTGCAGATATTTCCGGTGGTGTGTAGTCTTTGTCAAGAATATTAACTTTCACGTTTTCATCCGGAGATCCAACTACTTTATAGGGAACGCGCGTTTCTTCAGATGCAACTTCGCTGTGTTTACGTCCCATAAAACGCTTGATCGAGTAGATGGTGTTCTCTGGGTTTGTTATCGCCTGTCGCTTTGCAATCGCACCAACAAGACGTTCACCGCTTTTTGTAAAGCCAACAATAGATGGAGTTGTCCGTCCACCTTCTGAATTGGGAATAACAACCGGCTTTCCACCTTCCATAACTGATACACATGAGTTTGTTGTTCCGAGATCTATCCCGATAATCTTGCCCATAATTTCCTCCTGATAATAATTTAATTGTGCCACTAATAAATGCAAAGCATGTGCCAGTTATATAAATAACTGAACTATTGTAACCGGACACAAACCGGCAAATACTGCAAATAGTATATAAAATATTGAAATAGAAAGAAATACGTAACTGTATCATTGCAAATAATTAGTTAAGGTACCATGTATGGCAACATATTCTACTGTACAGAACTGAAATAGGATGTTTCATTATAGAACAAGGACGACCGTCTATCTGATAACTGTTCAATAATGAATGGCTTAAGAGATTTGTACTGATGACATGGTTGACTGAATAGAGTAATAGTTTGAAATATCGAAAATAATAATTTTAATTCAGTTTTGTGAGTTGTACAATGGTGGGAATAAAATAAACCGGAATAGATAACCGAATGTTATACTTAATAAATAAATCGAACATTAAAAAGGGATGGACATATGAAATCGATAAAATATTTTTCGGTGTTTCTCGTGATACTGCTGAGTTCCTTTTCTCTTGTAGCAATGAATTTTGGAAAGAGTGATTCTTCAGCGTGTTCAACGAATGTAACACGAGAATTTAAGTTTATTCAACCTGGAGCAGCCTGGTTTTCATTGGATAATCTAAATGATTATCTTGTACTTCAGGGACTATCAGAATTCAATGACAGAAGTCCTTCGCTGACTATTGGTCATAGAAAAGAGTTTAATCGGCTCTATTTTGAATCAGGCTTTACATTCAGGTATCATGACGATCATACAAGAGCAAATCTGAAAACATCTCTATTTAATGGAACATACCTCTGGAATACAGGATTTAATACATTGCCACCGACACTACCGTTAACATTGTTTCCGTTTGCTGGTATGGGTATTGGTGGTACATTTCTGCATGTAAGAAGTGATTCAAGAGCTTTTTCTGATGCAATTGTATCTAATGGACCTGATATAACAATGTGGCAGGGAGCATTTCTCTTAAATGCTGGTGTTGGTTCTGATTTCATTGTAGCGAAAGCATCTCATGGTTTTGTGGTTGGTATCCGCGGTGGTTATGTATTCGACCCGTTTACAAAAAAGAGAGATTGGCGTTCACGCGGAACAAAGATCACTAATCTGCCGACACCCGATCAAAGTGGTCCCTATGTTCAGCTTGTGATCGGTGGATGGGGAGAGCGTAACAAAAAAGCAAAAGTAGCTGAACGGGAGTGAATTACAAATGTCGCATTAAAGACATCACAGGCGTTATCGGAAGGTGGTCAGGTCAAATGGTTGTATAGTGGTGGGGTGCGTCAGCACATAATCCGAAAAAGAGAGTGCGGGTCAATTGGATGAAATAAAAAAGGCATATCAAGTGATATGCCTTCGTTGTCTTGCTATAACAGATAATTATTTTTTCCCAAGTTTGATATCAATCAACTCCGGTCTCCGGAAGTGAATGATTGATATAATTCCAACAAAAAGAAAACCGGATGCATAAAGGACTAAGAATGGACTAACAATGAAATTTGTGTAGCCGAAAAACATTTGAAAACTGGCAAGGCAGTATATGCCAAGAAGAATTTCTATAACGCAGGTAATATCTTTAATAGGACGATAAGCACCGCGGCCTTTTGATTGACCTTTTTTGGGAGTTCTGATAAATGGAGATTCTTTTTTGAAAAGCGCTTCCAGAACTGCTTTACCATTATTAACGGCAAGTCCGGTACCAATGAGCATCATGGCCGGAATCAATAGAATCTGTTTTCGGATCCGGTTGCCGATAAAATGCTGCGAAACCATGTACATCGTTGATGGGCCACTGGCTGCGAGAATCATACAGAAAATAAGACATGCAAACCAGAACGGCGGCAGGTATACCTTAACATAATAAAGCACTGGCATTGTAAGCAGTGCAAGTAAAAGCATAAGGGGATGTACCGAATAGTGAGTAAGATGAAAAACCGCCTGCATCGACTTGAATGCAGAGACCTTCTTTTTCATAAGCATCGGGATAATTTTAATGGCGGTCTGGATCGAACCTTTTGCCCAACGGAACTGCTGATTTTTGAATGCATTAATGTCCTCAGGAATTTCTGCAGGAACCTCAAGGTTTGGAACGTATTCTGTCTCCCAACCTGTAAGCTGCATTCTGTACGAAAGGTCCATATCTTCAGTGAGAGTATCGTGCTGCCATCCACCGCTTGTTTCAATTGCTTCACGACGGAATATACCCGCTGTACCATTGAAATTCATGAAAAGACCATTCCAGCTTCTGGCGGCCTGTTCAATCATAAAATGACCATCAATACCCATCGCCTGACCCCGGGTGAGCAGTGATGCATTCTTGTTTAAATGCGTCCAGCGTCCCTGAACAAGGCCAAGCTTTGGACGATTTTTAAAAAACGACATGGCTTTTGTGAGAAAATCAGGATTTGGAACGAAGTCTGCATCGAAAATAGCCACAAATTCAGCATCTGTAAACTCTAAACCATTTTGAAGCGCCCCAGCCTTGAAACCGGTACGGTCTGTACGGCGAATTACTGAAATGTTTATACCATTCTTTTTATGCCGCTCAACTGTAGCATTCACAAAACCAACAGTCTCATCGTTACTGTCATCAAGAACTTGAATCTCGTGGCGTGATTTTGGATAATCCATTGCCGCAACAGCATCAATCACTCGTATCGCCACTTCCTTTTCATTGTACATAGGAAGCTGTGTTACTACTTTCGGATACTGTGTTTCATCAGTTATACCGTAGTAATATTTCATTTTTTCAACTTGAACATTAACAACAGATTTGCGTTTGCGAAGGAAAAGAAAGGTGAGAACATAACATTGGATACCATACGCGAGAAGAACTGCAGAACAAATAACATAAAGAGAAACAACAATAATAAGAGCGATCATACTCCCACTGCCTGCACAGGTTAAACATATCGGTTAAAAGAACCGACGGCATTTAGAAAATTCAAAATGCCGCACTAAATATACATATTTGCATGTTTAATTTTTCAAAGAAAAAAACTTTTTGTTAGTTTTTAATCAGGAAGTACTAATTGTGTCCAGTTCCTGCTGAATTTCCCGAAAGAGTGGCGCATCATGTAAAATATCCGCGAACTGAAGATTGTACCAGCCTGATTGCCGTAATCCATTGATTTCACCTGGACCCCGATTTTGTAAGTCAAGTTCAGAAATTTTAAAACCATCATGGTTTTTACAAAAAACTATAAATTTAGTTCTGGTTTCATGATCAACTGTTTCTGACAGGAGGAGAAAACAGTAGGATTTTTTTGATCCTCTTCCAACTCGTCCACGTAATTGATGAAGCTGTGCGAGTCCAAAACGCTCGGCATTCTCAATGACGATTATAGAGGCATTGGGGACATCCACACCAACCTCTACAACTGATGTTGCGACAAGCATTTTTACTTTTCCGGAAATGAACTGCTCCATTATGGAATCGCGAGAATCAGAATCCATTTTCCCATGAACGTATGCAGTTGCAGTACCGGCAAATGATCCTTTTGTAAGAGAAGTAAAAACAGTCTGAAGATCTTTAATCGTAGTTACTTCTGTATTGTCAATGTCCTGTTCAATTCTCGGTACCACATAAAATGCCTGAGAACCACTTTGAAGTTCTCTCACAATGAATTCCTCCATATCAAGACGTTTTGATTCCGGCACAATATGGGTTGCAACAGGAATTCTGCCTGATGGCGGCCTGTTGATTGTTACAATGTCAAGATCTCCGTACAGTGTCCTTGCAAGGGTTTGTGGAATCGGAGTTGCTGACATAATGAGAAAATCAGACGCATTGTCTTTTTCCTGCATTGTAAGGCGCTGTTGTGCTCCAAATTTATGCTGCTCATCGATGATGATCATTCCCAGTGCCTTGAATGTAACCGATGGCTGCAGCAGTGCGTGCGTACCTACAATACATTGTGCGGTTCCATCTGCGATACTGTTCAGAACTACCTTTTTATTTTTAGCAGATAATCCACTTTTCAGGAGAACTGTTGTAATACCACATGGCTCAAGAAGTGTTGACACCGCATGGTATATTTGACGCGCAAGAATGTCGGTTGGTGCCAGCCATGATACCTGCAAACCACTGTCAAGTGCAGCCAGTGATGCAAAAAATGCCACCAGTGTTTTACCCGATCCAACATCACCCTGAAGAAGCCGGTGCATTCGTTTTTTTGATAGTGCATCTTTGTAAAGTGTTGCTATCGCACTTTTCTGATCGGGTGTTAATGTAAACGGAAGCTGCTTTATAATTTTCTCCGGAAGAGTTCCCGGTGCCATTGCTCTTCCGGGAAATGCAAACTTTTTCTTACTGAGTTTAAGCGTTAATGCCAATTTGTAAAGTTCTTCGTATTTCAAACGTTCTTTATAGTTATCCAGATCAGTCAATGACTCCGGGATATGCAGCGACATGAGACATTTTTGAAGGGGTGGAAACTTTTTGCGGATTTCAATCTGTGAAGGAAGAAGCTGTGGATAGTGTTTTAAATTGTCAAGAATCCATTGTATTGAATTTAAAAGAATCTTCTGCTGTATTCCTGCCTCTTTCATAGATGCAGTAATTGAATAGTGGGGTAGGATCTGCCGGATTGAAAGTGATCCGTTTTTGACGTGTTCAATCATCGGATGTGTCATCTGGTATTGACCGTATTTCCCTACTTTACCGGTTACAAGAAGGGTATCACCTTTGTGAATTGATTTTGAAAAAAATTGTACTCCGCTAAACCAGATTAATTCAATTGAACCGGTATTGTCAGTTAATTTAGCGCGAAGTCGCCCCCGGCTGCCCCGTTCAATCCGTACAATTTCAATCGTTCCTGATACGGTGATCGTTTCGTTCACATAATTGCATACCTGATCCAATGCGACTATTATTGAACGATCGATGTATCGGTAAGGAAACCAGTAGAGAAGGTCACCGAGTGTGGTGATTTCTGATTCATTCATTGCAGAAATTCTTTTTTCACCCATCCCCGGAATTACATCGAGCGGTGAAAGAAAGTCTATCATGGCATTAACAGTCCGGCGTGTCAAGCTATACGTTCCGATCTACCTGTGGTAATTACGGTTTTTTATTATTGAAACCGCCCTGTAAATCTGTTCGACAAGTAACAGACTGGCCATATCATGTGTAAATGTCATTTTTGACAGTGATACCAATGCTTTTGATGAACGTTTTGCATGATCGCTGAGACCATGATGTCCTCCGATGCAGAAATTGATAGTCCGGGAAGGTATGGTTTGAAGAAATTTTGCAAATTCCTCAGACGAAAATTCGCGTCCCTCTTCACTTAGTGCTATCGGGAATGCGTTGCCGGTGTTTGCCAGTTCAGACAGCCGTATCCCTTCGGATTCTTTGTCAGTGTCTTTAATTTCCTGAATTGTAAATTTGGCATCAAATTGAATTCGTGCGGTAAAATCATTGATTTTTTCAGCAAGCGCTTTGTCCTTTATTTTTCCTACGGCAATAAGATTGATTGTAAATAATGGAACTGGCATTGCTGGTTGTTGTATTAGTTAATGCACTGATGGAAGGTTGCGCTTCAACTCTTCAAGACCACATACGCAAAGCCAGTGAATCTGAGTTGACCGGGCTGTGATCAGTGTCTGAATTTCAAAATCTGATTCATCAGCGGGTGACGAATCAAGCATGGCTACAAGGGTATCACTTTCGTCAATAATATCCCCGATAATACGCTCAAGATCACGGTCTTGTTCTGATGTTCCGCTAAAACTTTTCAGGTGGACAGTGGTCTGGCTGATCTGGGTGGAATAGGTTGTGATTTGTTCTTTGTCAGATAATTTTGATAATCTGTCAATCAAAAAAATCAGAAGATTTCTCAAATTTACATATGATGAAAAATCCTGGTGATGCACAACAAGCGCATCAATGAAACCATGTCGTGGTTTAACTGTTGATGCAATCTGTTTTGTACTCGTTTTCATAAACAGGCGTCCTCTACTTGTTCATTGATAATACAACCAGGATTTCAACAGTTTCTATCGCACGGTAATCATAACCCGGCATACCTATAAATTATAATCCGGCATACTGAAAGTGCAAAAATAAAAAGGCAACTGACAAAAGTTGCAAAAGGTATGACGACGAGGATATCAGTCATAGCGTGTATGTAAACTCTGTTTAATAAACAAAAAAACATTATTACAGGTACTAATTCTATGGCTGAATCACACATCTGACATAAACAATTGTGCTGTATGCCAGGGTGTGATCAACCGAATTATTTGGCCACAATACTGTAATGTATTGTTTAGTCAATTACATACGCAATAGGCAAACAGTGGATTACTTCAATTGCATTGCGCGATTAGAAACCTGAACTCTGTTTGGCAATTTTAATGCAGCTGCATTTGTAACCATTTTGCCGTTTAACTGAGTTACTTCGTTATTCACATCTCCTCTAAAGATTGAGTATGGTCTGTAGCTGGTCTTATCAGATTTCTTCGTATGCGAAGTATTATCTTTTGGAATCGTACCGTTAAATCCCTTTTGAGAACTTTTGGTCAGGCATAAAATGCAATAACCATCCCGCATTACAATGTTATCCGCATGAAAGTCAACGAGGTTGCCATCAAACGTCCAGTCACCTTTGCCCCAACGACTGCTGTTGAATGAATCAAAATCATCTCTCCATTTTTGAGTAAAGTTGCTGCCGTTTGGTCCTCTGCCCGGAGTATACTCGGAATATGTCATCCAGTTAATATACTGATATACAGGAAGAATACTTTCATTAAATGCTCCAACCCATTCCGGCACATCTGAGATCCAGAGATTAAACCGGTAGGACATATTTTTGGTCTGACAATCGGTTACCTGTTGTCCTGTAGTACGTCTGATTTCCTGGCCATCAAAAAACCATGCAATATAATCCGGTGTCCACTCAACAGAATATGTATGGTATTCCTGATTTAAATTTGCAAAATTATGTATTCCCTCGGATGTTACCTTTGATGCTGCATTACCGGTAATAATGTTTGATTGCCAAATACTGGTGCTTTTACCTAGTACTTCAATATCAATTTCTCGCCAGGGTTCCGGTGAACCAACGTACGATTCATTATAATAGGTGAAAAATGAAGAAACAGTTCCACTTCCGGCAATTGTTTTCATACGGACATCAAAACGTCCATACTTTACACTCTCTAACGAATACAGTTCTGCACCATTATATTGTTTTGTTTGTTGTGCAAAAGATGCTAATGGAATTGCAGTCAGCAACGCTGCTGCTAATAAAAGCTTTCGTACCATGAATAGCCTCCTATCAGAATAATTTTTTGAGGAAAATACCAGATAGTTGTTCTGTTGTTGTGGTATGCATACAACCAACATAAAAAGTAACAGTAAAAGTCAGTGTATCCGGTATCAAGTTTTCATTCACGCAGCAGACTATTTAGAGTGTAAAAAAGGATTTAGGTACCGCTTTTCACAAATCCGCCACATCTATAGTTGTAAGATAACAAATACGAAAAAAAATGACAGGTATAAAATTGTAATAATGAAGGTGGTGTTATAGTGATATTGTATTCAAACTGATTGACTATGGGTATAATCCCGGATTGCCTGAATGATACCGGACATCAACTCCGGTTATCGCTTTGCAGTACTGCAGATTTTTCATCATTTGTTACTTTTGATGCAAAAAGTGATACAGGTATATCTGCATCGGAGGACTTCAGGTGCTTTGTATCCGATGTTCAGAGCTTTTTCGTTGCACTACAGTGCCTTTGATACGGATAACACGTTTTTTTGATGAAAAGAGTGCGCTGTTCGGGTAAAGAAGATGAAGTATCATGTTATTGACATCCCCGCCTGTGTTGAAATCGTAAGAACTTATTCCTTTTTCAAGGCTTTCAAATGTGTTATCAAAGCTGATAAGGGCGGGGCGTATTTTTACCGCAATATTTCTGAAATCCCAGAAATCATTGATCATACAGGCTGTGAGATCATTGACAGCAATCCATGCGGATATGCCCGGCTGATTGAGTGCTTTTTCAAAAAGAGAACTACTGTAATTGTAAATTAAATTGTCGCGCAGCAGTGTGTTGCCTTCAATCTCAAAATTGATAATGCGGTTGTGTAGCGCCTTGTTAAGTGTGTTCTTCAGTTTTTCGGCAGAAAGAAACTTATCAAGTTGACCGGTTTCAATGACTTTTTCCATAAATGAGTAATCACTGATATATTCGTCAAGGACAAATTCATGTATCGCAAACGGTTCATTTATCGATGTAAAGAAGCTTTTAATTCCCTGCAACCGGTTTTTAGACCATGAACTTGCATGGAATGGAGAGATGAAGGCGATAGACCGGTGACCCTTTTCGTACAGAGATTTTGCGGTTTCAAATCCAGGCAGCGTTGAATAGCTGGCATCAAAGAACGTAATGTTCTCTTTGTTTGAATATTTGCTAACCAGCGCAAGAACAGAATGATCCTGGATCCAGACGGAGATCGGTTTTTTTAAGAGTGAAAGATGTCTCAGGCATTCAGCGCTGTTTTTCATGTGATATGATGATAGAATAATTCCGCAGAAAACATCACTCTGTAAATATGACTTCAGATTCTGGTTCTCAGGTACAAAAAATACAGGTGTATCAAGGTAATCATTGTAGCAGATAATTTCAAGATCGACATCATGATTCGCTGCCGCGATCGATAACTGCCGGTAAAAATTCTGTTCTCTTTCCGTTGCAATCTTGACAGTGTTATGGTTAGTTCCAAATGCGATGATTGCAATCTTGAGCCTGAGTTTTGAACGGGTTGTCTTAAAAAGGAACTTGTTTCCATTTCTAACAAGCATATTCTCGTTGATAAGATGGTTAAGAGCATTACGGATGGTTGGGCTGCTGACACCATAAATATTTACAAGGTGTTTAATCTGCGGCAGCGGTTCGTTGGGCGGATAGTGGCCGGAGCTCAGATCTTTCTTGATTGAATTGACAATCGAAATAAATTTGGATTCATGACATTCATCCTCTGTACGTTCTTTGTTAACCGTAAAGGGTACATGTGATGGTGAGAAATTTCCGTGACCCCACCGGGATATAATCGCGCCCTCATTCCGAAGTTGTGCAACAGCTTTGTTTGCTGTAACAAGTGAGACACCGCAAAGCTGCGCAAGTTTTCGTACCGGCGGCAGCTGAGCTGCTCCTTTTGTGTCAAGGAATGACCTGATGTAGGTGACGACCTTTTCGGTTGCCGGTGATGTTTTAATAGTCATGAAAAATGCTACAATTAATGAACCATGGTTTAAATGCCAACATTACGTGTGCTTCTTCACTGTTTTTCCCGCAAGTATTGTATAAATGATCGGGATGATAAAGAGTGAAAGAACAAGGGAGAATAAAACACCTCCGATAACAACAATACCCAATGAAACACGGCTTTGCGCACTGGCACCAAGTGAAAGTGCAATTGGTAATGATCCAAGAACAACTGTTAGTGATGTCATAAGGATAGGTCTGAGACGCGAAACGGACGCTCCGATAAGCGCTTCCAGCATCTCCTGTCCGGCTGCTCTTCGCTGATTTGCAAATTCAACGATCAATATTCCGTTTTTGGTAACCAGACCAACAAGCATGATAATACCGATCTGACTGAAAATGTTGAGCGATTGTTTGAAATACCATAATGAGAAAAACGCACCCGCAAGAGCAAGCGGCACCGTAAACATGATAATAAACGGGTGGCGATAGCTTTCAAATTGTGCTGCAAGAACAAGGTAGACAAGTACCAATGCAAACAGGAAGGTGATCAGTACACTGGATGAACTTTCCTTGAAGTCTCTTGATGGGCCGCTGAGATCAGTCTGAAAATTTTCCGGAAGTACTTTCTTTGCGATACGTTCCATCTCCCTGATACCATCATCAATTGTTTTACCGGGAAGAAGTCCGGCTGAAATTGTCGCACTTACAGACTTGTTATGATGGAAAATCTGTGGCGGACTGCTGCTTTCTGTCAGTGTTATTACGTTGCCAAGAGATACAAACCTGCCATCTTTATTGCGGATTGAAAATGATTGCAAATCCAGGGGTTTATTACGATCCTGCCGCTGAAGCTGACCGATGATGCTATACTGTTTGCCATCATCGACATAATATCCATATCGGCTTCCGCTGAGTGAGAGCTGTAATGTTTGTGCAATATCATAGACCGAGAGCCCCAGATCCCGGGTTTTTTCTCTGTCAATTGCGATATCAATTTGCGGTTTTGTAAACTTAAGATTAACATCTGAATTTGATAAAATATTGCTTGTCTGGGTTTCCTGCAAAAAAGCCGGAATAGTATTCTTAAGGTGATCAACCGTTGGTGCTGTAACAACAAACTGAACAGGATGGCCTCCTCTGCGGCCTCCAATCGTCTGCTCCTGCGATACCATTGAGCGAACACTGGTCACTCTGCCAAGTGAGCGGTTAAGAGCGTTTGCAATGTCATTCTGTGTGCGTTCGCGCTTGTCAGCAGGTACAAGCATGATTTGGAAATTTGCCTGATTTGTTGAACTCCATCCTCCCGCCATTGTCAGCACAGCGTCTTTTTCAACAACATCTTTGTCAATAATTGATGATACTTTGTCAATAGCATCAAGCGTATATTCATACGACGCACCTTCAGGACCGGTAATTCTGACATTCATACGGCTGCGATCTTCCATTGGCGCAAGTTCCCGCGGAAGAATCATGTAGAAAAGGGTAATCATCCCGAGGCATACCAGTATTACAAGGGATGCAATCCACTTTTTACCTATTACGTATGAAAGCATGGTACGATAATGATCGTGAAGTGCTTTAAAGAAAGGTTCAGTTCTGCTGTAAAGACTCTTTTCCTGTGAGCTGTGGTGCCGCAAAAGGCGTGTACAGAGCATCGGTGTTAACGACAGGGAAACGAATGAAGAAATCGCTACTGCGCCGGCAACAACCACTCCAAACTCCCTGAATAAACGTCCGGTCATTCCCGACATAATAATGATCGGCAGCATCACCGACATAAGAGAAAGTGTCGTTGATATAATGGCAAAAACGATCTCTGAGGCACCTTTATGTCCGGCATCTTTAGGGTGATGTCCTGCTTCAATTTTCTGAAATATGTTTTCAAGCACAACGATAGCATCATCAACAACCAGACCTGTTGCAAGAACAATACCAAGCAGAGTAAGAATATTGATTGAAAATCCGGCCTGAAACATGATAAAAAATACACCGATCAGCGATATTGGAATTGCAATAATCGGTATCATTGTCGCGCGGAAATTTCGTAGAAAAACAAAAATGACAAATACGACCAGACAGAATGATATAAGGATTGTTTCGATAACTTCAGTAATTGAAGATTTAATATATTTTGTAGTATCAAAACCAATACCCAGCTTGATATCTGATGGTACACTTTTTTTAAGACTTTCGAATTTTTTATAGAAAGCATTTGAGATTGCCACATGATTGGATCCTGCCTGTGGAAGCAGGGCAACTCCAACCATGGGAACTCCGTTGCGTTTCATAAGGGTGCGTTCATTTTCAGCGCTCTCAATTGCTTCACCGATATCCCTGAATCGTATAATCTTCCCGTTTTGTTCACGCAGTATGAGGTCGTTGAATTCCTCCGCAGTTGCTATCGAACCGATTGTTTTTATTGTGAAGTCAATAGCATTACTTTCAAGGTTACCTGATGGCAGGGAAACGTTTTCTTTTTCGATTGCCGTCTTGATATCCTGAGGACTAATATTATGTGCGGTCATTTTCTGAGGATCCATCCAGAGGCGCATAGCCCGGCGGCGTTCACCCCAAATTCGTACTTCACTGACATCGGGGAGTGTCTGAAGCTGTTCAACGATAACGGTTGATGCGAATTCTGTCAATTGCATCGGAGTGCGCTCATTACTCTCGACAGTAACGAAAATAATCGGTTGAGCCTCAGCATCTGCCTTGCTGACTACAGGTTTATCGGCATCATCCGGTAGTGACCGTTCAGCACGCGATACCTTGTCGCGAATATCGTTGGCTGCAGTTTCGAGGTTGACACCGAGATTAAATTCAATGCTGATTCTGCTGCGTCCGTCGCTACTGGAGGAGGTTAGTGCGCGGATACCGCCAATCCCGCTGATTGACTGCTCGAGCGGCTTGGTAATCTTATCCTCAACAACATCAGCATTAGCACCGGTATAGGTTGTTGACACTGAGATAAATGGAGGGTCAACTGCCGGATAGTCACGTATACCGAGCATCCCGATACTGATAAGCCCAAATAGAATTATCGAAATGTTAAGAACTGTACTTAGCACCGGACGGTTGATAAAAACGGATGTCAATCTCATTTGCTGCTGTCCCCTCTGCGTTTATCATCGTTTAGACCATTGTTACTGTCAGAGGTAACAGCCTCTTTGTTAATCCCGGCCCGGGATTCCGGGCTGTTAGTAACTTCGATTCCGGCATTTGGTCTGAGAAGGAACGCACCTGTCGTAATAAATACATCCCCTTCACTTAAACCAGACACAATCTCAACATTCTTTTCATCCCTGAAGCCGGTTTTTACAAGTACCGGAACAGCTTTCCCGTTTTTGTTAAGGTATAATTTGTAACCCTCGATATCAGAGATGACGGCATCACCGGGGACAAGAAACCCATCTCGGGGGTTGAGCGTTACAGTGACTTTGACAAATGCTCCTGCTAATAACCGTGAATCCTTCTCAATGCATCGGGCCTTGATTGATACTGACCGCGTGGCTTCATCAACTCTGGGCTCGATCGCCATCACTTCAGCATTGAATGAAGCTGCATTCTCAGAAATTGTAAACGTAACTTTCATGCCCTTTGCAATTGATGATGCATATCGTTCCGGAATGGCAAATTCTATGGCCGGATTGTCTGTGGATACAAGACTTGCAATTTTCGTTCCTGCTGTCAGGTATTCACCGATATTCACTGTTGATAAACCGATAGTTCCTGAAAATGGTGCATATATTTTTGTTTTCTCGAGCTGTGCTTTAAGAAGCTGAAGATCTGCATTCGCACTTTCAAGATCCTTTGCACTTGTAAGATATTCCTCGACACTTATTATTTGTTTGTCAAATAAACCCTTTTGACGTTGTTCCTTGTCTTTTGCAAGCTTTAATACTGCTGATGCCTTCAGGTATTGTGCCTGAAGTTCCCTGTCATTGAGAGCAACCAGTAACTGGTTCTTTTTTACCGATGTACCTTCTGTGAAATGAAGTCCTGCAACACGTCCTGCAATTTCATTCCGTATCTCGATGTCATTAGATGCACGAATCGTACCGGTAATGACAAAACTTTCTGTGATTAGGGATTTTGCAGCGGTCTGAACACTCACTGCAACGGTTCTGCCTTCACTTTTACCTTTTGCTTTGTCGCCGCCGGGTTTGCTTTGCTGAGTTGTTTCTGCTTTATTTGGGATAAAACGGGGAACAAGTGCAACCGTCGCTATGACTGCAATTATTAAAAGCGGAATTATTATTTTTCTGTTCATTCTGTATCCTTTTCAGTGACTTTCGTGCACCTTCAAATATAGATAAATACGAGTTCATTTCAGACTAAATTGTTGCAGTTGCGATTCGTTGGTACTGTATCCAGAAAAACTTTAACCAATCCTGAACCGTTTTAAGCTACATTAGACAATAATGATTATTGCAATGTTACAGTGATTGTTTCTTTTTGATGCTTTTTTTATGTAAAAAATCAGGGTACTACATTTTTATTTACATATTTTTATAACAATTGAATTTGTCAGAAACCGGTATATACGCTATAATGGAATAGGGTAGAGTAGTAGTTGAAACGAGTGGCCGGTGGTGATACCGGTACCAATGTACCAATGAAGGGACAGTATGGCGAATTGCAAAAATTGCGGTGCCCCGTTGATACGTAAAACGACAGTCTGCGGTTATTGCCAAACTGTAAACGATGTCGATTTTCGTCGGCCGGTAACAATTGCCCCCCCGGAACATCAGGAACAAAGAATCTGTCCGCGATGTTCATGCTCATTGCTGACAATTGACATATCAGGATCAGGTACACTTCATATCGAACGATGTGGGCACTGTTTCGGGATTTTTTTTGACAGCGGTGAACTTGAGAGCTTCCTGAATGCTGCAAAGGTTTCCGAAACTGCATCAGCTGATTATCATCGCATTACTGCTCTTGTAAACGAAAATTTTCACAGGGATTATCCGGTCTGTTATATAAAATGTCCTGTCTGTAAGCAACTTATGAACCGGGTCAATTATGGCAGAAAGAGTGGTGTGGTAATCAATAAATGTGCTGCACACGGAATCTGGCTTGATAGCGGTGTGTTGCATCATATCGTCAACTGGATTGATGCAGGAGGACCGGTACTTGAACGTGAACAAAAAACGAATCATCTTGAACAGGATACGGAGTATCAGATCTGGAAAATGAAACAGAAAACCGATTCCTGGACGCACGCAAATGATACCGATGGGCAGAGTTTAATCACTATTGCAAAAGCCATCTTTAAGCTGCTGCGATAATACTCTGCTATAATTACGGCCCCGTGGTCAGTGCTTTGCATGGATTTTGAAATTGCAGAACGATCACAAACTTCAGGTTCAGAAATTATTTTCAGTCAAATATTTGTTTATCAGGTATAGTATGCTGTATCAGGGCAATATCCGGAACATATATTATAATAACAGGATGATGTACTGGATCAATGTGGCTGATGTTTTATCCCTGATCATAGAAACAATTACTATGGTGGTTCGAGCAGGCTATATCATTGTGCACATATCCGGAGAGTGAACTGTTTTTTGGAAAAATGTTACAAATAAAGCATGCGGGGACAACACTTTATTAATGAATAGGGTAGTGAGGTGCTTTATACCAAAAAACTATAGTTGCCATCAAAATTAATGCTTTTACAGTATTAATCATCATTGTCTGCACGATGTGGGGAATCGGGCGGGTGAGGGTGGGCAAACAGGTGCATAGTGCTTTTACGGCAGGTCATCATTACGGTACACTTGAATAATGTGTATTTTGTTGTAACTGCAAGATAAATAAAATGCGAATGTAACTTAGTAGCAAGTGGTGAATTGCTTAAACAGCTGGAATATGAACAGCGAAGAACATTAATGCGCATACGAAGAGGGGCATAATAATGAAGAAAACAGTGCTATTACTAATTCTGTTACTGTCAAGTGTCGTTTCAGCAGAATTTACGATTCATATTCTTAACCCATGGGCTGATGATGCACAGGCGCACAGACGCGATTCTTTACGGATGCTGGGGAATGAGCATGTCGGTTACTATCCGGGTACACTGATGCATAGTGAGGGTAACGGGTGGTTCTACTACGTTTATCCGGATTCAATGAAAAATTCTAACAGAAATTTTGAATTTATGCTTGTGACATGGATCGGAGATACATCCAAATCATATAACCAGCGCCAGCTTTATGGTGGTGTAATCGGAGGCGGTACTGGAAATAAATATTATATCGATAGTTTGTTTAAAGAAGCAGGGCCCGGTGTAGAGGAGATCTGGGTCGAGCTTAATTCCAATCCTTCAAAAAAACCGGTTGTCCGGGTTACCCCGGAAAATAGTAAAGTAATCAATATTTTTAATCCCTGGCCCGAGAATTCATCCAAGTTGATTATCGGTGAGAATGCTCCTGTACAGATGAGAACCCGGGATGATCTCTGCGGGTGGTATCGTTACTATTTTGTCGGTCCGGTTGAGAGTCTGGACAATGTTACCTTTACTGACTACTTTGAGAAGCAAAAGTATACATCAAGCGGTTTATCGTCAACCGGTACTGGTATTGATTTACAACCAATATTAAAGGATGAGGATACTATCTATATTCTTCCACGTCCGTTTCCCGGTGGTCCTCCTTCAATGACAGCCATATTCCCGGGACGGCTGGGTGATTGTAATACCCGTAAAGTAAGTGGATTATTTCGTGACTGGACACTTCGGGATACAAATTTTTTCAACAATCCAATGGGTGCCAAAGGCTTACCCGGTCATGGCGGAAGGAATATGGTAGAGCCGGTATTAACGGCTCCGGATTATAAACCCAAAGTGAAAGCAAATCTTCACGATACCCTGAAACCACCACCTGATGTTGCCTCCTGGTATAAGACGATTACTTTTTCTAATGGTCTCGATAACGATACCTGTATTGATCTGATTATGACAAAAGGGTATGATGGAAAATGGACCTACAATTCAGATACTTATGGAGGTTTTTTTCCATTAGATAATTTTAGGGCGCCGCCGGCTAATCCAAACAATGTCAAGTATACAGATGATTATAAAAAGCAGCGTAATTTTCATTTCACTATGGAAATGCATATGCAATTTATATATCGGGAAGGAACGGGTTTAAAATTCGCATTTAAAGGCGATGATGATGTCTGGATATTTGTAAACAACAGGTTGGCAATTGATTTAGGCGGCCTGAATTATTATGCTGTTGATACCCTTGTTCTTGATAAGAGAAAAAAAGAACTGGATCTGGTTGATGGTGAAATTTACAATATGGATATTTTCTATGCAGAGCGAAACCCGACCGGTTCCAACTTACTGATACAAACGACAATGGATTTACGTAACAGTAGTGATCTGTTTTACAGGGATACACCTGTCGGAAATGGTAAAATTCAGTATGATATATGGGAGCAGAAGAAAACGCAGGCGAACGATTGTGGCTTTACCCAAATATCCGATGGTGAGCAGTTATCGGTTGTCGATTTTTTCATAGAGGGACCATCATTTACAACGGCAACTTCATTGCCGGTAGGTACACACAATGGCGGTATTATCGTCGATGCAGGCAAATCACGGGTCACTATTGACAGCGCAAAAATTACCGATCTTATGCCGGGTGACTACCGAATAACATTTATATCAAGTGCCGATAAGGATCGAAGCGGCTATCTCACGTTTTCAGTTCCGCCGACACCTGATCATGTCGATCTTGTTCCGGATACTATGAAGATTGATTTAAATAAGGATGCTATTGTGGGCCCCCTGAAACTCGGGGTTGAACAGGATTCTATTCTGCTGTATGCAGTTATTCGTGATCGGTTTGGGACGTACATCGAAGATGGAAAAAATCTTGTCTGGCAAACAAGTGATAGCAGGATATTGTCAATTAATCCATCAACGTCGGATAAAGCAAAGGCAATGGCGGTGAAAAACGGGGGCGGTGATGTATGGATCATTGTAAGTCAGGCAGGACTAAAGGCCGATTCAATACTGTTTAATGTTGATCCCAAACCGGTCTGGCCGCTTATTTCTTCAGCAAAGATGACTGACAGCAAGGGTAATGTTGTTCCGGATCTTATCGACATTGTCATGTCCGATACATTTAAAACGGGGCAGACGCTTACTAAAGTTGAGTTTACCTATAAAGGAAAAACGTACGAAGTTCCAGGAACATCATGCATAATAAGTGGCACCAGTCTCAAGGTCCCATTTACAAATGAGACCGGTGCAGATCCGAAACCATCGGGCAGAGCCACACTTGTTATCGATGTACGGGGAATTCCACAAACTACTCCCAGCGTACTATTTACCGATGGAGTCGGACCGGCACTTAAAAGTGCTGAAGTGCTCGAGAAGGATGTTACTGAACTGGATATATTGTACCTTACGTTTACCGAGCCTGTTGATGTTACCGTGCTGAGCGGTGATAATCTTGTCTATGTACAGGATGGAACACGGTATGTAATCTCAATATTAAAAATCAATGAGATCATTAATGATTCAACCTATGCAGTAGCAATTGTCCCGGATGGTACAACGATCGTTGCCGGTGATTCACTTGCCCTTAGTCCCGGTTCACAAGGTGGCAAAATAAAGGATAAGGCAGGTAATACGGTTCATGATCTTAATCCATCAGTGGTAATTACTCTTCGTAATGGAGCTGCAGGTATAGTCGATGCCTGGTACAGTGATGACAACGCTGATGGCATTATTGATAATGTTTTTATAAAATTTAAACGGCCGATAGATATTGACGAGCTTACTTCTGCAACGGTTGAAATCAATGGTATAAAAGTAACGATTGATCAGTCAAAGCTTTCAAAAGCGTCTGATTCAGTCGTTGCCGCCGCAGTTCCGTCATCGATAGCCGGTCCGTTAAGTTATGTAACTGGTGGAACAATGTATCTTCTGCAGGGTTACGCACATGCAAAACTAACCAGAACTGTCCGGGTGAACGATAAGGCAGCACCTGTTATTACAACAGCAAAAATTCAGCGCGGAGCAGAGAATGAATTGGATTCACTCATTCTGACATTTTCCGAACCAACCCCTAAAATGACAAAAGGGGAGTTTAACATAACCGGTGAATCGTCAGACTATACAATCAATGTAACGTTTCTTTCTCAATCCGGAAATAAAGTAATCTACCGGATCGATTCAACAGAACCGGAAGCCATGGTTGCCCTAAAGGGTGATTCCATATGGATTAAACCAGAAGCACCAGTCGGTGATACCACAGGAAATAATCAGACAAATCCAGGGAATCGAAGAGTTGCCCTTGATGTTATTCCGCCGGTATCTGACTGGATTGCAAAGGTAGGTCCAAATCCGGTTGATTTTTCTGTCGGAACGGTGACTGTTAAATATATGCCAAAACGTGCCATTGATGTAAAAGGATTTACTGCAACAGTAATGATTATTGATCCAATGGGCAATGTAGTTAAAAGAGGTGATATGGTGCTCAATAGCAGAGAATTCGAGTTTGTATGGGATGGTCACAGCACAAACGGTCGTAAAGTTGGTGCCGGTACCTATAAGGCATTTATGACAGTGTATGATAATGGTGCAAAGGGGAAAACAAGTACGCTGAATATTGGTGTAAAGCGGTAGGTGAGACATTGTTGAAAAAAAACAGTGCACGGCAACGAACCCGTTACTCAACGCTGCGGGCGATTGCCGAGCCTGTTATGGAGATTGCCTACTATGGTGATTGGCCATCCAGAGTATATGATTTTGTAAATCGTCGCCCACAGATTAATATTATCAGTCAATCAGTCAGGTTGACTGATAATCGTTTGAAAAATCCACTTCGTGCAGTATTCGTTTCCGATCTTCACATTGGCCCGACCACATCTGAATGTTTGCTGCTTAGTGCATTTCGGAAAATTGCAGACTGCAAGCCCGACATTCTTCTGCTTGGCGGCGATTATGTTTTTTTACGGGCAACAGAAAAACGGATGAATCTTCTCGGGGAACTTATCCGCAGCGTTAACTGTTCCAGAACATACGCAGTCATAGGGAATCATGATATCTGGGCTGATGAACCAATGATTGCGGAATCTTTACACAATGCAGGTGTGGTGCTTCTTGTAAATAAGACGGCATTGATCGATTTCAATGGCGTTACACTGGAAATTCTTGGTCTTGATGATCCTCATGCGGGAACCTGTTCAGGAGATCTTCCTGCTGATGACAGTGCAGATGTCAGGGTGGTTATGTGCCATAGTCCTGAGGGATTACGATATCTTGATAAGATCCAATTCGATCTTTTTCTTTGCGGGCATACCCATGGCGGGCAGGTGGCATCACCCTGGGGGCCGATTATTGTGCCTCACGGCGAGCTTTGCAGACGATATCCATCTGGTTTTAGAAATCATATGGACGCCTTATTGTTTGTCTCACGGGGAATAGGTACCGTCGAACTCCCGTTACGATTTTTTGCACCACCTGATTTTCTTGTTATTGATTTCTGTGGGGAAAAGGGCGAATGATGATTCGCCCGTACGATATTGCGATTAGCCCGTGTGTATGTATGCCGGCTATGTAATGTTTTTGCATAAAAAAACTCCATCCGTTTCCGGATGGAGTTTATAAAACAAGTGTTTATAAGATTATAATTTACGGATTAAAGTACACCCATTCTTACACCGACTCTGAGCTGCCAGTTGGATGCCGGTACTTTTGGTGGAGGCAAATTATTGGGATCATCCTTTTCATAGTTCCTGGTTCCCACTTCTGAAGCAACGGGTGATTTCTCAACAACCTCCTTTTTCCATCTGAAACTGACAGCATCAAAGCCAAGCTCGCCGAAAAGTGTCAGTTTTGATGATAGCGGGAAATCTGCACCAAGAAAACCGCTCAGACCTAATGATGGTGCTGCGACAAATTTTCCTTCCCGCTCACTGCTTGTTGTTATGCTGCCAATTGTTGTTGATGTCTTCGATTCGTACTTGAATGTACCCCAGTATAAACCGATACCGACACCGGTATACATATTTATTAGTTCCAGAAATTCAAACTCAGGAATGATCTTTGCCTTAATGCCAAACATGCTTGACGAAAATTTTGTGGTTTCTGTTGTTGTAGCAATTGGTTTATTGACAATCTCAAGTTTAGGTACGTTGAATGAAATGTCAAAATCTGCCTGAGCTTTGAGGTTGTCAGCCAGACCGAAGCGAGCGCCAAAGTCAAATTTCAACCCTTTACCGTAGTTAAAATATTTTGTCTCTGCAGACGGTTTTGTTGCGTCATCGGAGCTGTACACATTGCCACCAATCCCGGCACCAAACCCAATAGAGCCGAGAAGGCTTATCTTTTCATCACCCTCTGCAACAATGTTTGCTGTGATCATGGCAACCGCAGCTGCTGCATAAATAATTCTTTTCATAACTCAACCCCTTTGTAAATAGATGTTTATTCTCTCTATTTTAATTCTTTTTTATTTTGTTTAGGGTGTACCATCGTTATGCGATTTGTACACCCTGAAATCGATCTCAGGAAAAATATTATTATGTGATTCCAGTAGTGATACAAAGTTACCATCAATGCAATCTTTCTTAAGATCATTATAGAGCCGCAGGAAATTTGCGATATGCTCTTTTGTCCGCCTGACCGCGTAATCCACCATAGTACCGTTTTTCATGATAAATGCCCAGTCACTTGATTCCGCAAGCAGCAGTTCGCGCGCCATCTGGTTTAAGGTACGTTTGACAAGCCCCTCAGCGTTGAAATATGCAGTGGCGCATTCGGTCATCTTTATTTCCATTCTGTGGATATGGCGATAGATCCAGTCGTTGCTTTTATCAAGCCACACTTCTGAATAACCGCCCTCCCCCCAGCTTGAAAATGATGGTTCGCAAACCTGGTTTGATTTAAACGTGTCAAGATACTCTGATGGTGTGATCAGGGTTATCGCTTCCTGTTCAAATGCTGCTTTTCGAATGAGAAAGTTCAGCCACTCCGGCCCCTCATACCACCAATGTCCAAACAGTTCGGCATCATAGGGTGCAACAATAATCGGCGGTCTGTCCATTATTGATGAAAGATATTCCGCCTGTTTTGTTCTGTTGTAAAGAAAATTGCCAGCATGTTCAGCAGCAATCGCAAGTGCTTCATTACGCCTGTATGGTTCTTTGTGATCAGTCTGACCGGTAATTCTGTAATATTTGAATCCGGTGTGGATGCGCAGGCCTATCGGATCGATATAGGGTGCGATATAATCCATGTCAAGATCGAAACCGATATCACGATAGAAATCCCTGTACAGCGGATGTCCCGGATAGCCTTCTTTGCTGCTCCAGACCGATCGTGACGACTCGGTATCGCGTCCGAATGCTGCAACCGGTGCTTTTTGACAGAGTACCGGAGCAAAAACACCATGCTGCGGTTTTGGATCTGCAAAAAGGATTCCGTGCGTTTCTGTAAAGAAATACCTGATACCGGCTTCATAAAGGAACTCTTCAAGGCCTGGATAAAATCCGCATTCGGGAAGCCATATTCCCTGTGGTTTACACCCAAGAAAACGTTCGTAGGAGTTTACTGCTGTAACAATCTGTGCACGTACTGCTTCAGGGTTGCATTGCATATTCGGAAGATACCCGTGTGTCGCACCACAGGTAATAATTTCAAGTGCACCTGCATTTTGAAAATACTTGAATCCATCAAGGATGTTCCCGTTGTAGCTGTCATCAAAGGTACGGCGGCAGATATTTAGTTTGTCAAGATACATTGCTGCAGTTGCATGAAAATCGGGGTCGTTTTTTGTACGTTCAAGTTCCTTTTCCCCAAGTTCGATAGAACGTTTCAGGTGTGCGCTGTAACGTTCCTGAAGCAGTACATCGGTAAGCATTGTACACAGTGTCGGAGTAAGCGACATGGTAATACGAAATGGAACCTTGTCAGCAATAAGATTTTCAAACATTGACAAAAGAGGTATGTACGTTTCAGTCAGTGCCTCATACAGCCAGTTTTCCTCAAGCATGTAGTCGCATTCAGGATGACGAACATAGGGGAGGTGTGCATGCAAAACAAGGCACAGGAAACCTTTTCCGTTATGTGATTTTTTATGCTCTGTTTTGTTTTTCATGCAGTAGGTTTGATAGCTTAAATTGGTGTGGCACTTCCAAAATAGTGCTCTGTGTCAAGTTTGACAACCGGTAGATCAACGCTTCTGACAAGAGGAACAGTGCCGTTTTTTGTGTCAGAAGTACTATACGAATTGGCAACAGGTCTCATAAACGCAGTGCCGACACTCACCGGCGCAGACTCTGTACAGTAGTTATCGGGTGGCTGCCGGTTAACAATTTCTTCTCCGGTATGGAAATGTACGGCTTCACCGGATTGGTCATAACTATTTATTTGCGGTGAATATGGCCTGAAACAGCCCAGTTCATTGACAATACCGCATTCAACACTGCATTGGCTTGCACCTGTTGGAACATGCACATACGAATCGGCAACATTCATCTGAATGGGGACATCATAACAACTACTGATGTGAGCTTCGTTGTTTTCAACCGTTTGACCCTTGATACGTAATACCAGCTGTTCTTTTGATGGTGCCTGTTCCTGAAAATTATGTTCCGGAGATCTGGTTCCATCAGGAAGTTCCCAGTAAACATAGAGTGTTTTAGGATCACGGGGCAGAACACACAGGTAGAAATCGTCGTAGGTCTCAGGAATTTCTGTGCTGAACGAATATCGTGGCCCTGCTGATGGATTCTTTTGTGATAGTGAATCTGCTTCTGATAGAGATTCGCACGCAAATCCTGTCTTTTCTGCGTGGTATTCATCCGGGGTATGCAGTGATAATTCCGCATCCGGATTACTGGTAGTACTTACTTCGTCAAAAAACTCTTTTTCAAACACGATTCCGGATACCGGTTGTACAGGTTGATGGGTCTTTAGTGATGATACTGTTGAAGTGCCGGCTGCCTGGTGCATAGAAGGATTTGCCGTTGCTGTAAGGTGTTCATTTATCTGACTCATTCAAACCACCGTATCCCCTGTTTATCAGCACTCTGAATCAAACTAATATACGAAAAGGTGTCACTGGTTGTCATCTTTTTGATATAGTTTTTTTAGAACGGAGTACAATGCGGCGATTTTGCCGTTGAAATGTCTGAACCTTGATCCGCCTGATTACCGTGATTTGCTTGATTGCTCTTAAAATCAATGTAATCTATAATCCTTCTAATCAAGGCTCAGACTTTCTTTATTAAAGAATTATTATGTACGCGCGTGAACTGCAAACTTCTGACACCGGAATTTTCCGGGTACAGAAAAATTTAATTCAACTCCCCCTCGCCTAAGGGACGCCGCATCGAAGTGGTCGCAGGGCCAGAGGAGGTTGGGGGGAGAGGTCAGTAACTCGTTCCCGTAGGCTGATACCATTTACGGCTGCCGTTAAGTCCTAACTGGATACTGAAAAATGTTTCAGAGTAATCTTTATAGTAGGAATCGGATCGTGAACCTATCTCAAAATTGACATCAATGTAGTTGGCTTTCTGCTGTATCGGTAGACCAAGTCCAATGTCAAATGCAAATTCCTTTGCAATTTTCACCGGCATTTGTGCAAATCTGAACCCGGCGCGGTACTGGATAATTTCATAGAACTTTGGTGCGAGCAGGTCGGGTGCCGGTATATACTGGCCTCCAAAGGAAAATGATGGCGCGTTGTCAAGTTTACGGGTTGTGCCGAAACCATCATAGAATTCATCCCAGAGTGTAACACCGACATCTACAGCAACGAACCATTCCGGGCTGAACTTATAACTTGCACCGATTGCAACTGATGGAGCAAGTTTGAGTCTTGATTCCATGCGTGCCGTTTGATTATCAATTTTTATATCATCCATGAAAAAATATTCCCCGCTTAATCCGGCAGTAAATTTTTTATAGGGGATAAGTAAACCGCCACGTATACCATTTGCCTGTGCCCGGGTTGAAAGAGAATCTTTCAATGTTGACTGAACATCTCCCATGGAAACTGTTTTATACCGGGTGAGCTTGTCACTCAGATAAACCCGTTCATACGATAATCCAATTGATCCTATACGATTGATTTTATAGGCGTAGCCGATCTGCCAATGACTCAAACCACCGCTTCTTTTTATACCAAGTTGCTGGGTATAGTTCATATCGTAAACGGATACCGGTGTTGTTGTATTAAATTTCAATGCGAAATTACTTTTTTGTTCAAGTGAAATACCGATCGCACCCCAATTGTGTTTCAGTGGAAATGCGAAGGAGATCATCTGAGGATTAAAACTTGATTGTGTTTCCGAGTTGTCACCACTTTTGAGAGTAATAAAATCAAACGACAGTGCGGTTGAAAACACTGATGCTTCAAGGGCTCCGATATTTGCGACATTTCTTGACATTGCAAGAAATTCATTTTGTAAACCAACACCGGTGCGTCCAAGACTCAGTGATGGTCCACCGCTGAGCGATACCGGTATGCCGACAGGATACTCAAAACTCAGCACCGACTGTGCCGATGACAATGATGCAATTGACAGTGATGTGATAAGTGCTGCTGTAAAAATTGTATGTTTCATGTAGTGTTGTCTTTATTGATTATTGGTGAAAACGCCGGTTATTACTGGATTAGACCATCGGATTGACTGATCGGATGTTGTGTTTGCAATAGTATAACCGCGCAGGTAGAGATAGGCAAACTCAGGTGTATTTTTCAGGAGTGGTCTGAAAAATGCTTCCGCAGGAACTGTATCAAGAATGGCATTGGAACCGATTCTACCGGTATAATCCCTGACTATCATGGAATCCAGCATCTCTTTGGGGTTTGAAAAAAGACTGGTTGAAATATAGTAATAGTATTTTTTTTCAAGTGTATCGGTTGTGCTGTATGACTGTCCGGTTATAATTAATGGTACTGATAAAATGGTTGTAAATCCCGGACGTTTTGCCATATCAGCCCACAAACTTTTAAGATCAAGCTTGAACACTGCATATCGTCCTGTATGTGTTGATGAGACAGGAAGCGAATCAAAGTCGCTCTTTTTTTCAGGTGTGTCAAATTGTACATTGGAACTGTAGTTACTTTTTAAAGTGTCAATAATTGTAACACTGGCTGAATCATACGTCAGTATAAGTTTAGGCTCCTTCTGTAAAGTAAATATGGAGTCATCACTGGCAACTAACAGTTTAAGAATATAGGATTTATTGGTACGCTTCTTTGATGATGCATCAATTGCAGTATCAAGTGCATAGAAACTTCTGAGTGTCGAGTCAATTGATGCAACAGTTGCACTGTTCAGGGTGTCCTTAAAGAATTTGTTATTACTGGTGAGTTTCGATGAAACCAATTCGTTGACAGGTGCAGTAATAGCCTGGTTGTGGTAGGAATAGACGTAAATGGTTCTTTGAATTGAATCCGTAGAAATTTCAATAGCAACTCTTTTAAGAATACGATGGTAGTTTTTGAAACGAACTGTTGTGTCATGTTTGAAACCATATATGGCACGGGCAATTTTTATACTGTCTTTTTTACCAACTAAGGGAGATCCGGTACCTAAAGGAGATCCGGCACCGATAGTAGTGTCAACCGGTTCAGCGACACTATACTGTGAAATTACCTTCAAAGTATCAAAAAACTCAAAACTCCTGGTAAAATCTGTTCGGTTTGGATCGGAATTGGTTATTATCTGACCGCCCAGAGTTGATGAATCGTTAAAATCCGAGCAGGAGATAAAAAGACCGATCCCTGCAATACATGCGCTTAAAATTAGTTTTTTTAACACCGTGGCTCCTGCCGTGGATTAGAGATGTCCTGTAGTGGAGATCTGTTATTCTCCTGAAATTACTTCATAATACGTTCGTGGCAAATAAAATAGGTTCAGAATTTAAAAAAAGTCAAAAGTTTCTGCTAAAAAGTGACAGGTAAGGCTGTTCCGGTGCATTCGCGTTACAATAGTGCTTCCAAACGGTTGCTACCCTGATTGTGAAGCAGTCGTAAATTTACAATTCTTATCTAACGGTGTATACCGCTCATATACTATTTTCCAGATATTATATATATAGTGTACAGGTTGATTCTCTCACGGCAGTATCCTTATACAGGTGATATGGACACATTTTTAAGCAAACGGCCATCAGATTGTCACATTTTGATTGTTGATGATGACGAGATTATCTGTGAGATGCTCAGGGATGCACTCAAGGACAAGTATCATGTCACGGCCAGCACCACCGGTAAGGATGCATTTTGTAAAATTGATGCCACGGATTTTGATATTGTTATCACCGATCTCAAACTTCCGGACACAAGTGGCATCGAGATTCTCAGTTATGTGAAATGCAAGGATGAGTACTCTGAGGTGATCATGGTCACCGGATATGCGTCACTTGATAGCGCAACAATAGCGCTAAACCTTGGCGTTTTTTCATATTTTACAAAACCGGTTGTTATTGATGAGCTTCTGATACAGGTTGAAAAAGCTGTAGCACTGCGCCTGTTTCACCTTAAAAGTATTATGCTTATGAATCAGTCGGAAATGATGCCTGCTGGTGCAAAAGATCACATTCATGATATCACCCAGCTGTATAATTTCATACGTAAACTGATGCTCTCTATAGAAGTTCCCGAAATAATGCGTATCACCCTTGAGGATGTCAATAACCGTCTGGGTGCGGAGTGTGCGCTTGTGGGTGTTGACCTTTTAGGATTTTCCGAAATATTCGCAATGCCCCGTACCGGTGTACTGGGATCAGATGCGCTTCATGCATTTATTGGTGATCATTTTAAAACCTGTTTTCCCAATCTGAACAAGGCAAAATTTGATGATGTCCAGATTCCGCTGTTTGTTTACAAAGGAAAGCAGGGTGAATGCACGCTTGAAAAAACATGGTATCCTGTTGTCATACCATTGACTGTTACCGATCGCGGCATCGGAACGCTTGTGCTTTTCTTTAGAAACAGGGAATGCTTTACAACCGATCAAACCCAGTTTCTCTTTGTGTTCAGCTCCATCGTTTCATCGGTGATCGAGCACGGGTATTCAGTGCTTCAGGCCCGGCATCAGGCTAAAACCGATAGTCTTACCGGGGTGGCGAATCACCGTTTCTTCCACGAAACGCTTGAACGCGAGATTGCCAGATCCAACCGAAAAGGCTGTACCTTTGTTCTTATTCTCATTGACATCGACAACTTTAAAAAAATAAATGACACGTATGGACATCAGGTTGGTGATGCTGTTATTGTAGACTTGACAAAAAGAATCGGTCTTATCATTCGTGCCGGTGATATTCTTGCGCGTTATGGCGGTGAGGAGTTCGGGCTTATTCTTCCCGAAACAGATCTTTACGGTGCGGAAGTGCTTGCGTCAAGAATACTGAATGCATTTACCGCAAAACCCCTTACATACCTCCACCATAAGATATCCTATTCAGCAAGTATCGGGATCGCGGTGTATGATGGCTCACGGCCGGTGAAGAAGGATATCCTTATCCGAACTGCAGATGATGCACTGTATGAATCCAAGCGCAGTGGAAGAAACAGGTTTACGGTGGGTACTATTACTGTATGAAAATCGAAAAATATTTGTTCGCAGTTGTCATATATACCTACAGCCTTCTCATGGATATAGCCCATAGCATAGCAGGTATTTTTTTAAGTAAAATGGGGGAGCGCAGGAAATGGGACATCTATCATCGTCAGCATCCACCTTCTCCGGTTCGTGATTTTCGTCACCGTTCCGTCGTGTGGCTTCATGCAGCATCGCTTGGTGAGACAAAACTGCTGTATAAATTTTTAGAGGTTCTTGAACAGCGTCATCCTGAGGATCTCTATCTCGTTACTGCGACATCACATACTGGTGTCCAGTTTCTGGAACTTCATAAGACCCCATCGGTGTGCGGTGTCGGCTATTTACCGTTTGATTCACTTACGCTGATGAACGCCACGCTTAAACAATATGGTATTAAACGGGTCTGGCTGCTTGAAACAGAACTGTGGCCATCGATGTTGTGGGCCTGTAGAAAGAATAATATTCCGGTTGGGATTGTCAATGCGAGAATGGAGATCAGGTCATTCAAACGGTATTTTATGTTTCGTAAACTTCTTGCACCGCTTTTCAGTGTGTTCGATGTTGTGTTTGCTCAAACGAGCGAATATGCAGAACGTTTTTTTAATGTGGGTGTCAGCAAAGATATCATACATGTCGTAGGAAATATCAAAGGGCATATTTTCATTAAACGGCCGGCAAGACGCGAGTGGTTGTCGCTGCGTCGCGCTATGAATCTTAGCGAAGGCTGTTTTGTGCTTGCAGCCGGTTGTGTGCATGCCGGTGAGGGAAAAGAACTTCGCACATGTATTGATATGCTTTCTCGAAAAAATATGCCTTGTAAAGTGATTGTCGTCCCACGGTATCTTGAAGAGACATCGGCGATTATGGACGAGATCGGCGGATCAATAGCACACTTTACAGAGATTACGACATCACGGAAATGGGATGTCTGCATTATTGAGAAAGTGGGGATTCTTGATGATGTTTACAAGATGGCAGATGCTGCATTTGTCGGAGGAACATTTGTACCGGTTGGCGCGCATAATGTATGGGATCCTGCACGCTTTGGAATACCGGTGTTTTTCGGACCTGATTATCATACACAAATTGAGAGCTGCGAGAAGCTGTTAAGTGCGGGTGTTGCATTCAAGATGGAGAATGGAGAAGAACTCGCAAACACTATTGTAAAAGTCATACGTCTTGAGCCTCGTAAGTTTGTCAGTGCTCAGACGACGTTCATTGAGACGGTTAACAAACAGCAATCAGTACTGGAACCGCTTATCCCATGAGTACAACAGACACAAAAATACCACATGTAATTGTACTTGCCGGTGATGATTCCATCGGGAGGGAGCAGACACGTCGTCAGTTTATGGACACCATTCAGAAATCGTTTGATGGAGTCATAATCGAGCGTTACGATTCGTCAATGATGACGTTTGCATCATATACTGAAAAAATAATCACGCCATCACTGTTCCAGGAAACACGCATTTTTCATATCAACCATGCTCAGACGCTGACAGAAAAAGAGTTGAAGCTGCTTGACAGTACTATTAAATATCCACCCACCGATTCGTATGTCATTATTGAAGTTGATGAAATAAAAAAGGGGAAGGTTTCTGAAGCCGGTGTCATAAAAACGCTTCAGATAAAAAAACGTTCGGCATCACCGGACAGTGGTTTTGCGTATCATGAGTTTATAAAGCCATCAGAGTATAAAATAGCAGAGTGGCTTGTGGCGCAGGTTCCCAGACTGTTAAACCGCAAGATCAACAAACAGGACGCTGATTATCTTGTGGATCTTGTTGGATATGAGCTTGAGGGGCTCTATTCCGAGCTTCAGAAAATTGATCTGAATCTTGAACCGGGTGAAGCCATTACAAAAAGTGTCATTGAAGAGATCGTTGGGGCATCGCGGCCAATGACTATTTTTGAGCTTGCGTCAGCGCTTGAGTGTAAAAATCTGACACGCGCGCTTGATATTGTCGATTCACTTTTTGCAACGACATTCTCGGGACCATCAATGGTGGCCACGGTGTTCAAACAGTTCTGGGCAATGTTCAGGATCAGGCACTTTGCTGCGCAGAAACCGCAGGTCGTCAAGACATTTCTTACTGCGACCGGTTTCAAGAATCAGGCGCAAACGGATGCCGGTGTTGCAATCGGAATGGCGGCAGGGCTTCTTGGTGAAGGGCAGACTGGAAGAGTGTATCCTGTGTTGATCGCATCCGGTATTGTAAAGCATGCGATGAATTTTACCGATGATGAACTCAAGTGCATCTGCCGGTGGCTTCTTGAGTTTGACACTGGTGTAAAATCGGGGAAAATTGCAGCAACACAGCAGAATGTACAGATGTTTTGTTATAAGGTGTGCAGGGTATCTCAGCTTGTAAAGGATGGTTTTGCACAGTGAGATATTTCTTCCGGGTTGAATATGATGGTACATCATTTGGAGGATGGCAGCGTCAGCCCAATGCGGTGAGCATTCAGGAGAAACTGGAGCATGCCTTTGGTGTCGCATTACGTACAAAGATTGATATTACCGGGGCCGGTCGCACTGACGCCGGAGTGCATGGTCGCGCTCAGGGAGCGCATTTCGATTGTGATCAGGAGTTTAATCTGCCGCGTCTTGAACTATCGGTTAACGCCATTCTTCCTCATGAAATATCGATTTATAACTTATGTCCGGTTGACAATGTGTTTCATGCACGGTTCAGTGCTGTTGCAAGGCGCTATAAGTACACAATGTGTTTGCGGAAAATGCCGCTTTTGTATAAGCATGTCTGGAAGATATTCACTCATGTTGACTGGGATCTTGTAATGCAGAATGCAACGCATCTCCTGGGACGTCACGATTTCGAAACTTTTTGTGCGTCAGGGGCGACAAGTGATAATACAATCTGCACTGTTACCGGTGCTTCTCTTGACAGGATTAATGATTGTATTGTATTTACTATAGAAGCGGACCGTTTTATTTACAAGATGGTGCGTTCGGTTGTCGGAACACTTATTGACATTGGCAGGGGGAAAATCAGCCAGTCGATGGCGGAGGTAATTGAAAGCCGCGATCGTTTCAGAGCCGGATCAACAGCACCTGCCTGCGGACTTGTTCTGGACTATGTAAGATATCCTGTGGAGTTACTTGATGAATCAAAATAATGATAAAAAATCCAGTGGAGTCGGGATCTACCTGTTGTTTCTCGCACTGGGAATATCAGTGGGGCTAATTGCCGGCGGGGAGATCATAAAACGTATCTATGTGTCCGGAACGACAGTCGTAGCACCTCAGCCATCAACTGATCAGTCTGTCACTGTTCAGGAGACGGTTCCGGTACAGGATGACATTCTTTTGTCAAGAAAGAATGCAATCGTAAAAGCTACCAGGGCAATAGCACCCTGTGTTGTCGGTATTGTTGTCACTCAGATTCAGGTTGTTCGTGACCGGTATTATACCAACGAATTCCTCGATTTCTTTTTTAATCCGCAGATTCAGCCGCGCTACCAGCAGATTGAAAGCATCGGTTCCGGCTTTGTTATTCGTAAAGATGGTATTATTCTGACAAATTACCATGTTGTTGAGAATGCTGCAAAATTGTTTGTCAACTTTGCAAACGGGAAGCGTCTTGAGGGTAAGGTGATCGGGGTTGATGCCCGTTCGGATCTTGCTGTTATTGCCGTTGAGAAGGGTGAGTTCCAGCAGGTCGTTTTTGGTAACAGTGATGAAGCGATGACCGGTGAGTGGGTGATCGCAATCGGAAATCCGTTTTTGAATTTTATCAATGATGTTCATCCGACTGTAACGGTAGGGGTGGTGAGTGCTTTAAACCGGAATTTTGCACCATCAGCAGGCGTTTACTATCAGGGAATGATTCAGACTGATGCCGCTATCAATCCGGGAAACAGCGGTGGTCCGCTTGCCAATGCATTGGGTGAAGTAATCGGTATCAATACTTTTATTTTTACAGGATCAAATGATAACAAGGGATCAATCGGTATCGGGTTTGCAATTCCAATTAAACGTGCACAGCGTGTCGCAGATGAGTTAATCACCTATGGAATGCGGCGTCAGGTCTGGACCGGCATTTCCGTACAGGATCTAAACAGAGCAATTGCCCTGTCGCTTGGGTATAACAGTACTGATGGCGTAGTGATTGCCGGCATACAGCAGGGAAGTCCGGGTGAAAAGGCCGGGTTACAAAACAATGATATAATTCTTCAGCTTGGAAACCGTATTATCCAGTCGCATCTTGATATTGATGGATTTTTTCTCGATTATTTTGTCGGTGACAAGGTGCAGATGGTAATTTTACGTAAAGGTAAGCAGCTTAATGTTCAGTTAACGTTGAGCGAATTCAAGAGTGAAAAATAATAAAGGAGTAATCCATGGCGATACAGTTAAAAGAAAAAAGGGCTTCTACATTAATACTTGTAGTGATCGTTGGTATTCTGATTGGGTCGTATCTTAATAGTTTTGTAGAGATGCTGCCCGGGGGTGAAAATGTTGTAAAAACATTCTTCACGTACAGTATACCTGTCGGAATCGGTGATTTTGTCAACAATAAACCGGTGCTTGTTGACTTGAATGCAATCAAGTTTCAGATTGGCTTTATGTTCAAGTTCAGTCTGCTTTCTATTATTGGCGTTTTTATTAGTTTGTATTTTTTCAGATGGTACCGTTAATCCGGGTGACTTGTAAGCGATCTGATTTTTCATGATGTTTACAATTTGAGAGTCATGCCTGATGCTTGCCCCAGGTACAAGGTTGGGTGACCTCCCGCAGGAGGGAGGTATACGTTTGATTTTAAAACAATTATACCTCTCTTCTATGGGAGGACGCGTTGCCTTGAACGCGGGAGAGGGCGTGTGAATGGTACAAAAAGTACGATCACGCATATCCGTTTTCCTGTTATTCCGTTATTTTTTTATACTGCTGTTGCTTTCTATAATACTGCTGAGTATTGGCTGTGCACCATCTGTCCGGTATACCCGTTCTTCAAATGGTGAAATTCATCTCTATGTGCCACGGGATTGGGATTACCGGAAAAACTATAAGGTTCCTCAGGATCATCTTCAGACTATTATTCAAAAGTGGATTGGTGTTCGCTATAAATATGGTGGAATGAGCCGGCGGGGTGTTGATTGCAGCGGGTTTGTATGTCTTGTATATCAGGAATTAAACGGATTTGTACTTCCACATTCATCAAGGAAAATGCACCGGATGGGAAAATCTGTTTCTATCAGTGAAGCCCGCAGCGGAGATCTGGTTTTTTTCAGGGGCGGACTTTTCAATGCAATTAATCATGTCGGAATTTATATTGGTGATAATAAATTCGCTCACGCGAGCTCAAGTAATGGAGTTCGGTATAGTTCGCTTGACGAGTCGTACTATAAAAAGAGATTCGCAGAAATCAGGAGATTGTTTTGATAGTTAAGGTTGCATTTCCAGGAGAACGCGGTTCATTTACCGAACTGGCGGCAATTGAATATTTCGGAGAGAGTGAGAAATACGTATGTGTACCCGATTTCTCAGATGTTTTTGAGAGAGTCAGTTCTGGTGCTTGTAAATATGGTGTCGTGCCTATCGAGAATTCATCCGCAGGGAGTATTCATCAGAATTATGATTCGCTGCTTGAAAGCAATCTTCACATTACCGGGGAGATTATGCTTCGTATTGGTCAGTGTGTTATTGCGAACAATGGTGTAAAGAAAAAAGATGTACAGACAATCTATTCGCATTCTGCTGCATTCTCACAGTGTAAAGGATATTTTAGAAAAAATCCGGCATTACAAAAGGTTCAGATACCTAATACGGCTCTTGCGGTCAAAAAGGTAAAGGATGAGAAATTAAAGAATGCAGCGGCGATTGCATCAATGCAGGCAGCAATTGATTTCGAGATGAATGTTATTGCAGAAAATATTGAAGATAACAAATGGAATACAACACGCTTTATCATTCTTGGTCGTAAACCGGAACGTCCGGCATTTACTCCGGTGAAAACATCGGTTGTTTTCTCAATGCAGAATATACCGGGTGCACTGTTCAAGTGTCTTGCTGTATTTGCTCTTCGTGATATTGATCTTATAAAAATTGAGTCGAGGCCAGTGCATGGCAAAGGTTTTAAATATCTGTTTTATCTTGACTTTGCGGGGGATATCAATGATCCGGCGCAGAAAAATGCAGTAAATAATCTTCAGGAGATTACATCGTTTTATAAGCATCTCGGATCGTACAGCTGCGGACGCCTTGCGTATCCAAAGTATAGGAAACGGTAGTTACAGATGTCTGTCAGGGGGGACTCTTTGGGCTCTATAGTAATGTTTCAGGCAAAAAATTGAAATACCGGCGGATGAAATGATCGTTGTGTTGGTCACCATAATCGTGTAGTAACGAAATTAAAAACAGGAGTCTTAACAATATGAATGCAGTATTACTTTGCGGTTCACCGAGAAAAAATGGTAATACGGAACTGCTTTTGACAAGATGTAAATCAAAATTCGAAAGTGCTTCAATTAAAACCACTCTTGTGCATTGTGCTGATACTATTGTCAAGCCATGCCTCGCATGTGGTGCTTGCAGGAAAAGGGCTGATATGACCTGTGTCATTACCGATGATGACTTCGCGAAAGTGTTCAGGCTTATTTGTGACGCAGATATTGTTGTGTGCGGTACTCCGGTATACTTTGGTTCTGCGACACCGAATCTGATGACGATACTTGACAGAGTAGGATATGTCGCCCGTTCGAACGGTGGATTATTATCAAGGAAAATCGGTGGCCCGTTAGTCGTTGCACGCCGGGCTGGTCAAAATTTTACCTATGCGCAATTAATGTATTGGTACATGATAAATGATATGATTGTTCCCGGTTCAACCTATTGGAATATTGCCTTCGGTCGTGAAGCCGGTGAGGTAGAAAACGATGAAGAAGGAATAGCAACGATAGACCGCTTTAGTGACAATCTGGTGTGGCTGGCAGGGAAATTGTTTTAAATGTTGGCGAATCAACATTCGCCAACAAACGTAGGGGCGAATCATTATTCGCCCAAACACACAGGGAACGAATCATTATTCGCCCGCACACACAGGGAACGAATCATTATTCGCCCGCACACACAGGGAACGAATCAACATTCGCCCGCATTTTGTAAATAACAGGAATCACTGAAACCCGAAGGGTTTCAATACTGGTCAAATGTTACGAGTCACCAGTCACATCCTCAAAGGAACATTATGAAAATTACCTACAATGCCCCGGTTGTTTTGACATTTACAGCGATTTGTACAATAGTTCTTGTTGTAAGCGATATAATGCACGGAACGCTGATCAGGGATTTCTTTTTATGTCAACCAAATATGGACCTTGCAGATCCAGTGACCTATTTGCGTATTTTTTCTCATGCAGCCGGTCACAAAGACTGGGCGCATCTTATTGGTAACTTCTCGTTTATTCTGCTTCTCGGACCGATTCTTGAAGAAAAGTATGGGTCAAAGCGACTCGTGCTTATGATGATCGTTGCGGCCGGTATTACTGGTTTGTTAAATACATTTCTGTTTCCGTCAGGATTACTTGGTGCGAGTGGTATTGTGTTTATGTTCATCATTCTGGGGTCGTTTACAAATTTTAAAACCGGCGAAATACCGCTTACGTTCATTCTTGTGATTCTGCTCTTTTTGACAAAAGAAGTTGTAGCAGCATTTCAGCAGGATTCAATTTCCCAGTTTGCGCATATCATGGGTGGGATCTGCGGAAGTATCTTTGGGTTCAGGAATGCGAATGTCAAGTCGTGAACACCAGACCTTATCGTTCACAGGACTGGTTAGTAAGCTTTTTTTAAATCACTGCGCAAATGGTCAGAAATGGTTAATTTGTCAGTCTGCAGGAATATCTGGTCAGTCAGGGTGCTGATTAGTTACTCCAATGTCGCGCATTGCTGCTATGAACAGATAACCTTTGTATCCAGTTTTATTGTTTGTGTAGGATAGGGAATCTCGATATTTTCCTCTTTAAATCGTTTCTGAATCTCTTTCAGGCATTGGCTTTTCAACGCTCCCTGATTTGTATAAGCAGAGGCACGCATGATAATTGCCATGGTAATTAACGAATTACTAACCCCCAGAAACCGTATAATCGGGTCAAATGATGTTACTGCGCCGGGATTTTCAGTGATAACTTTTTTGGCTGCGTCAAATGCGATTTTTTCAACAGATGATAAATCACTCGTATAACTGATATTGAATTCAAGTGAGAACGTATATTCTCTGTTTGGTCTGCTGAAATTGGAAATTATTGCAGATGACAATTTGTTGTTTGGTATGATAATAAGGTTTCCCTGCACTGTTCTGATAATAGTGTTTCGCCAGGTAATATCAGTGACCGTTCCTTCATTACCAGTGTCAAGTCGTATAAAATCTCCAATATGAACCTGCTTTGAAATCAATATGTAAATACCGGAAAATAAATTGGCGAGTGTATCCTGAAGCGCAAGTGCGACGGCAAGACCTCCGATACCGAGTGTTGTCAGAATCGGAGTAATTGAGATACCAAGCGTTTGCAGGGTGACAAGTGTTCCAATAAGAAAGACAACAACCGATGCAAGGTTGGAAAGTAAACTTGATGGAAGTGGTACTTCGGCAGTAGAACTCAATTGACGAATCAGTTTGGAGAGAAATCGTGCTATTGCAAGGGTTATAAGAAATGCTGCAATTGCAAAGCAGATTCTGTTGGAAATAATCTGTGTTGCGTGAAGATCGGGTAATATGAGCGAACATATATAGAAAGAGAATACCGCAAATAGCGGAACTGGAATTCCCTTTAATGCTCTTACCAGAAAATCATCATAAACCCAGGTTGTCTTTTTTACCCAGGATGTAACAAATTTACGGATAAAGAACTCTGCAAGGATACCCAGAAAAATACCGGATACAATAAACACTGCAAGCCAGATCAATGTCCCAAGGGGTTCATTTGCTTGTGGAAGAATTGTTTTAAGGGAATCAAGATTCATGTACTACCTTTTATAGAAACAATAACAATGAATAATAAAACATCAGTCGTTTATTTCAATTAAACGTCTTCTTTACAAGTCGGGTTCGGGCTATTCTGTAACCAGACCGTTTGAAAAAACGATTCGTTACCATATCAATAGAATTATTTTGATTGCACTATGGCTTCATGATATTTAATAAAGCTGAATTTGAAATAATTATCATCAAAATGAAGCGTATCACGTTTCCCCACATATAAATCAGAAAGAGATGTTGGAACCACATAGTCTATAGTAAGCAATCGCTGCTTAATGTATGGAAATGAAATTGAATATGATCCATTTGTGTCGGTTATAGAAACTGATGAACGAATGGAGTTAACAGAATCGTAAAGTGATACGTGAATACCTGCAAGAAATTTCGACTCTGTAGTGTATACTTTGCCATTCACTCTGTAGGTTGTGCTGTCACTCGTATTGGATGTTGTTCCCGGATCAAACATACAGCCGTTTGAAAACATGAAAGGTAGAAAGCAAAGTGTTACCGCTGCAATGAGCATTGGCAGTTGAATCGTTTTTTTATGTGTCATAAGTAGTACTCCGTGTTCAAGCAATAAAATTTTTGCCCTATATAAGCAGAGAATAAAAATAATTTATTCCTGCGTATAGATGGCTGATTTTTAAAGCGCTGCTGGAATGGTCCTGTGGTATCGCTGAGCGTCATAGACTGTAAAATCAGATGGAATTAAGGTTTTCCAGCATTGGGTGACTCAAAAAAAATCCAGGGTTCAATCATGGTTTGAATCATGCTCCTGCACTCATCAGAAAGAAAGTGCATTCCGATATCCGGTTTAACAACAAAGCTGAAATTACTATCACCCAGCCTGAATCGCATCGCAAATGAATGAAGATAGCCACGGTCGAAATTGATCGCATGTTTTTCCGGGTTTCTATAGATAGGATCACCAAGAATTGGAACACTGATTGATTTCATTACCACCCGGAGCTGATGAGTCCGGCCGGTGAATGGTTTGAGAAGGTAGAGGCGCAGACCGTTGCCAAGTCCTCTGCTGATAAATCGCGTAAGTGATGGATTCTTCTGTGATTGCGATAATACCCATTGACCGCTGCGGCCTTTTTTAAGATCACCCTTTATCATTCCCTGCTTTTTTTTGGGTGTTCCGGGGGCGAGGGCTATGTAGTACTTCTCAATAGTCCGATTTTGAAAGAGGGATCCAATTTCCTGTGCTGTATGATGATTTCGGGCAAAAAGCAGTAATCCTGATGTCATAGTGTCAAGTCGGTGTACCGGGTAAAGCTCATCAAGCGATAGATTATTCCGAATTGATTGAACCAGTCCGACAGATGTTGCACCTTTATGAAAATGTACATCAGGAAATTTGTTGACAACGAGAAATTGATCGTTGATCGAATGCAGTGTATACATACTATTAAATATCATTCCTTTTAAAGGATATTTCCGTATTGTTATACAAATGTATATCGTATAAAAGAGTGTTGAAAAAAAAGAGCCAAAATTGTAATATAGAAAAAATCAGGAGTTAAAAATGCGATTTTTTTTAAAACAGCTATGGGCATATTTTACTACCGGACTCATTGTTGTACTGGCTATTACTGTGATTGTAATTGTTCTCAAGCAGCTATTTGGCTGGTTTGAATTGATTATTCCGGTAACAACAGGAGTTAATCTTTCCGAGACCGGGCTTGGTGTACTGATTGTGGTACTGCTGATTTTTCTTGCCGGTATCATCACAAGGAACTATGTCGAAAAGAAAGCTGTTGAAATCGGTAATGCGGTTATCGTTAGTATTCCTCTTTTAAATAAAGTGTTTATAACGATTCAGCAGATTTTTAATGCAATGCTTAAACCTCAGCAAAAATTCCCTGGTGAAGTAGTCATGGTTGAATATCCGTCAGAGGGATTATGGTCTCTTGGGTTTGTGACATCACGGGAAACAACCGAGATCTCTGATGCCGTCGATGAAGCACTTGTCTGCGTGTATATTCCATCAACTCCCAATCCTGCAAGTGGTGTTACGATATATGTTAACGAAGCGAAGTTAAAACCGGTTGAACTGATTCCGGAATTGGTTGCCAAAGCCTCCGTGAGTGGTGGGCTTGTAAGTTCAGCGAAAAGTGAAATGTTGCACACAACCAGTGTAACACTTGGTGAGTTTATCAAAAAATGGAAAGCTCACAAAGCATCTAAAAAAGCGATGGTTGATCCAAGGGATTAGAATGCAGGAGATATTCAGATAAAGGTTAAGGTTGAGGTTAGGGAAAACTAAAACTACCTCAATCTCAATCTCAATCTTGACCTTAACCTTAATCTTAACCTTAACCTTAATCTTAACCTTAACCTTAACCTCTCTTCATATAAGGTACAGATAACAACTGTATAAAATTGCCGCAAATAATCCTGTTAGCAGTATTGGTTTCCAAAGATATCTGTAAATATCAGTTAATCCTGTCTTGAAGTGGTTGGCAGTTACAACGAGACAGATATGCAGCGGTGAGAGCATCATGCCGATATACCCGCATGCGTACGCCAGGGATGTTGTCGCAATGAGCGTTGCAGTTGATGGATTCTCCCCGATGAGCCCAAAAATTAGGGGAAAACTTGCACCGACAAACCCCACTGCGATCCCGGTAACGGCACCTGCGATAAACGGTATCAGGCATATCACAAGGAGTATCGGGAAATGCATGCCCAGAAATTCATCACGCATTTCTGACACAATGGTTTCATTGTTGTCACCGATTGGCATCTGTAATGTTGATGAAAAGGCGAGTACCCCTATTACAACAAGCAACAGTGTCCAGGTTGACTTCGAGGTGAAGAGCTTAAGTGATTTACTAAATGCGAAGTGGTCGGATTTGAAAGTAATTATCAGTGCGACAAGCAATCCTGCTGGCATACTCAGAAGATTTGCCAGCGATGATGGAACTCCGGCATAGGGAAGAAGAAATGCTCCGCTTGTTGCGATCACTACGAGAATAAGAATCGGACCGAGCGCAGATAAGAGGTGCAGTGAACTCTTTTGAGAGTCAGACGAAGTTGTATAATCTGCAGGATGCCGTTTAAGGATAAAAAGATATCCGCTGATTATTGCGCAAACTGTAAATGGCAACTGTATGAGTAAAAATATGCCAATTGGTAAACCACAATACTTTATGGCAACAATAACACCGGGGTAGAGCGGCCACCAGAATTCCCATATATGTCTGAACCAGTAATTGATCGCAGCTTTATAGCTTGATGTCAGTTTACTTTCTGTGTCAAGGGAACTGACCATCGGTGCGCTGAATAATGCTCCTCCCGGCATAGGAAGCAGGCCGACAAGTGCTGGCAGTGCACTTAACAGGACCTTTCTGCTTTTACATTTCGCTTTTAGTGCATCAACCGTTTTTTCCATCCGTCCCGTATTGCGGAGTGCTTCAGTAAAAAAGAGGAGCAGTGCTATTACTATTAACAACAGGTAGTTACCTGGTTTTAGAAATGACATGAAAATGTAAGCGATACCATGCACACCAGTCCCCTCAAGAAGTGCGAGAATAATCGAATGGATCAGTATCGAAAGTCCCAGAGATACACCGGTTTTATAAAGGATAAGAATTGAGATAAAAATTACTATTACTGTAATAAATGATGGTATCTGATCTAAAAACTCCATAGAACCTCATATGTTATTTTATTAACACTAAAAACATTGCAGTAATAATAAAATATTGTAGGATTAAAAGCAATAGAAATCAAAAGTTTGTGGTAGTGAGCCAGGAGCAAAAAATGAGAGCGTTTTGCTATTGGATTTCACACTTTATGCCGGCATAAAACTTTTCCTTGAACAATGCCGGAGGCTATCATACAATATATGAAAAGAATTTCAGGGGTCGTATATGATACATAATGATGAACTTCAGGAATCTATCGATAAATTTGCCCGGAAGATCACCCGGCTGCATAAGATTGCACGGCTGCAGGGTTTTGTATCTGATGCACAGATACATGAAATTGCAAGCGATCCCAATGATGTAAAGGCACTCAGGAGTGCTTTGGTAGAAGAAAAAATAGAAATTCAAGTTGTCAGAAAAGATGTCGCACGCAGTAAACCTGTCAGGACTCTCAATTCTGAACGTAAAGGAAATTTTTCAGATCCGACGTGGATATATCTCAATAGTCTCGGAAGAGTACCTCTTATGTCAAGGGGGCAGGAGGTGCAATATGCAATTCTTATGCGTTTTGCGCAATTCAAGCTTCTTGATATGGCGTACCGGGTACCTGAAATTGTCGGAATGCTTTATATATTTAAGGAGTGGCTTGAATCCGGCAAGGTGGAATGTACTGATATACTTCGCATTGAAGAGGATCTTATAAAGGAGCCTGCTGAGGTTGAAGAACAGAAAAAAAATTTTTTTGAATCTATTAAAAAGATTCAGGATGTCTCAGAAGATGTCGAACGATTAAAAAAAGAATTGGCAGATAATGGTGGTGATAAAAACGAATTACTGACTGCGCAGGAACGTTTGATAGAGCTTTGTCAGCAACTGAAGCTTAATTCACGACGGGTAAAGGAGTTGCTTGAGAAATTCAAGAAAATTCTTTTGCAAAACCCCGACAGTAGTGAACTTGATGATTTCACAAACTGGGAGGAGATGCGGAATCAGGCAAAGTGTTCGATCATTGAAGCCAATGTTCGCCTCGTGGTAAGTGTTGCAAAACGCTATATTCATAGGGGGCTTGAAATAAGTGATCTTATTCAGGAGGGTAATAAGGGGCTTATTACGGCGGTGGAAAATTTCGATTACCGAAAAGGGTACAAATTCAGTACTTACGCGATTTGGTGGGTGCGTCAGTCAATTACCCGTGCAATACATGAGAAATCAAAAACGATTCATTTGCCTGCAAATACGTTTGATCTGGTAAGTAAAATTGAACGGTTCAGTCGTGATTGGAGCTTAAAAACCGGAGAACAGCCAACAATCATGCAGATTGCGGAAGCACTCAAAACGCCAATTGATAAAATTGAAGCAGCAATGGAGTGTGCATCAAATCCAATCTCGCTTGATATGGAAATAAACAGTGAGGATGGAACAACGATTGGTGAATATATTGAAGATACCCGTTCAGAGGATCCATTTCAAAAATTGTCGCTTTCGTCGTTGCGCGAACATATTGCTCAGGTACTGGATTCCCTTGATGTCAAAGAAAAACAAACGGTGATCATGCGTTTTGGCCTTGATGACGGGCGGATAAAAACGCTTGGAGAAATCGGTAAGGTACTTCATTTGACAAATGAACGAGTGCGCCAGATTGAAATTAAAGCATTGCGCAAACTCAAACAGACAAGCCGTTCCCAGCTGTTGTTGCCATGGAAAGAGGAAGCCGATTTTTATGAAGAAGCTTATGATTAGTTAATGTGTACTTTGTCTGGCAGTATCCTGTTTTCCAGAGACAAAAAAATTCCCCAATCATTTTAAATTAAAACTATTTTACTGGTATATAGGTTTCCTTCAAATGGTATTTGTAAAAAGATCATTGTCGGAAACGCTGGAGCAATCCTGTGTCGTGTTTGAATTTGTCGGTGTTTATGGGATGATGCGTAACCGGTACTACTCTGAAATTGTATCCTGTATCGGTCATACAATGAGCTTTCCCTGGTAAATCAGAGTACCGAATTACAATGAAATGTGGAATAATGCGCATAGACTCTCTTGATGCACTATCATTACTTAATGATAAAAAACTGTATGTACTTGACCTTGACGGGACTGTTTACATAGAGAATAAACTTATTGATGGTGCGCTTGATTTTGTACGAGCCGTAAAACAGGCGGGTTCAGAGGTTCTTTTCCTGACAAATAATTCATCAATGAGTACGTCTGATTATGTAAATAAAATTAAAGCGTTTGGTTTTCCTGTAACAGACCATATGATATTGACATCAGGGTTTGCAGCCGGAGCTTACATAAAGGAGCACTATCCGGCAGACTGTTCTGTGTACATTGCAGGAACAGAGGCTTTGCGCAATGAATTCAGGACAATGGGGTTTACAATATGTGAAGAGTCTTCACAACAAGCCGACTGTGTACTTGTCGGTTTTGACACAGAATTGACATATGCGAAACTTAGAGCGTGTTGTAAATATATAGAACGTGGTGCGGAATTTATCGCAACAAATCCCGATATTGTCTGTCCCGTTGCGAATAACCGCTTTATTCCCGATTGCGGCTCTATTTGCAAAATGATACAGAATGCCACTGGCGCAGAACCTCAATTCATTGGAAAACCAGGCAGGATAATGGCGGATATTATCAGTAAACGATTTACTGTACCCCATGATAAAATGGTCATGATCGGAGACCGGTTGTACACAGATATTGCTTTTGGTATCAATGCGAATATGACATCAATTTGTGTATTAACCGGGGAAACTACTCCCGAAATGCTGCATGAATCACCCTGGAAACCGGATATCGTGGTGTCATCGATCAAATTTCTGAATTCACTGTGGAAGGAATAGGGGGCGAGCCAAGGGATGATTGTATTGGCAGCAACAGCTATTTTTATACAGGAATTTTTAATATCAGGATTGATAATATTAAATGATTCCTATTCATTTCTTCCGGCAAAACAAATTACTTTGTCAACCAATTACTTACGATAACAAACACCCCGGAAAATAATACAAAACCAACAATAATAATCCAGGAAAGGGGTTGTCCGAAATTAATTGTCCATCCGATTCCAGCCCTCTTTTCAAGGAATATAGCCGGGTCATTTCGGTTTACATAAAACACACCGTATTTCCAGTACTGGTCGTCATCCCGATTGATAACCATTCCCTGATCATTACTGTATCTTTTTATATTGACACGACTGCCACCCTGACCAATTTTCACCGAAAGTGCGATTGCCGCCGCAATTAAAAGTATCACCGGACCCATAGTGAATATTATTGTTGTTGACTGATTGGTAATAATTCCTATAAAAGACAACTGCATAAGACCAAACATCAAGAGCAGGAGCAGTCCTCCGAAAACAGTAAAATAGGACCAGGCTTTTCTAAAAATGGAGATTCGTTTTCTCGATTCATCAGGATTTGATGCATCAATCTGTCGTTTAGCATTTCGTATACCGACATAGGTTAATATAAATGTTATCGATAAAAATAGTTGTGTCAGAGGTGCGAAAAAAACAACTCCTATTGATTTGTCAGCCCAGCGGATTACATGGCCCTGGAAATCAAATTTAATAGGTACCCGGTCGGGCATAGTATCAAATAACAGTAAGCCTGTAAGAATTGTCAGAATTATAATCAGCGGGTATAGAATAAACCAGAGCGGTGAAGCACATTCTTTCCCGGAAACAAGTGTGGTATCAGCAACAAGAATCTGCACATTTTCGGACAGCCACCCATTATCTTTTTTGAGCATTTTTATTTTTTTATGGTAATGCAGATAGATGCTTCCCTCAGTAATGATCATCATCAGTAAAGAAACGACCATTACCATTTCTGCAAACTGTTCCATGTTCATAAATACGGTTAAAAAAACGACCGCTATAAATAATCCTCCCCCGAGTAATATCGAATTGCGATACTTTTTCCGCAGTATTGATAGTTCTGGTGTATCATATTGTTCTTCGGGTATTCCAACACCAAGGCACTCCGTTCTTCTTGATAGATATGGTATAAATGCAAATAATAAATATATTGGCAGGAAACATGTTGCTATAATCAATAGTGTGAATATAGTATGCATCTCAAAGCTCCTTAAATTGTGTATAAAATTTTTTACAGATTCCGTTAATTTCCTCAAGAGTGAGCCCCCGGCAGAATGCCTCGGCAATCAGCGGCTTCATCTCTTGTGATAACTGATCGTATTGCGACTGCATCAGTTTCATTTCACTGCGCTGATTGACAACAACACCTTTCTGGCGATGAATGGTGATGAAACCATCCTGTTTCAGAAGTGTGTATGCTTTATTTACAGTATGCATATTTATGCCGAGCTCTGATGAAAGCTGACGAACGGATGGCAACCCTTCACCGGCATTAAGTTGTCCTAAGGCAATACCCTCAATGACAGCGTTGCGTATCTGACGGTAAATGGGAATATCCGATTCAAGTATAATTTTTAATATCATAATAAACATCTTGCTATAAATGTGTTAACTGTTATAGCAAATATATAACAGATAGAGCATTTTTGCAATAAATTTTTCTGCAAAGTTTCTCTTTTGCTGATCTCTCCTTCAAATGTTTATTAAAATATGACGTGAAACAAGGTATGGCGGATAGGAGTATATAAAACAGTATTAATCTGAGACTATACGTTACTGGCAATATCTGCACGAATAGAAACAATTAGTTTGTGCTCATATGCACTTTCTCCTAAAGTTGTTTATCATTCTGCCGATAAATAAAACGAAGGGATTTCGTTTCATATTTTCAGGAGGAATAGATGAGTGTTGAAGGCGTACGTGGCGGTGGCGGGAATGTGGATGCAGTTAATGCGATCCTGATGCAGGCAACGCAGAAATCCGTGGAAGCAGCAGAAAAACTGATGAAATTCACCGTGGGTCAGGCAGTAGGTGCCGAGATTGGCAAAGGCGGCAATTTTGATGTCCAGGCGTAATCCGCAGTAGCAGGGGCGAATCATTATTCGCCCCTGCCTAATATAACCGTACGGGCGAATGATGATTCGCCCCTGCCTGAAATAACCGTACGGGTGAATAATGATTCGCCCCTGCCTAATATAACCGTACGGGCGAATGATGATTCGCCCCTGCCTGAAATAACCATACGGGCGAATAATTATTCGCCCCTGCCTGAAATAACCGTACGGGCGAATAATAATTCGCCCCTACCAATAATATGATCGATATCCCTGCTCTTCATATTGTTTTTTTTGTATCGCTCTTGTGTAAACATTTTCATATTGTTGTGCACTTTTTTTCCAGGACAGGTCGAGGTTCATTATCCGTTTAATCATCGCTTTAAATTGTGATGGCTTCTTTTCGTAGATTGAAAGTGCCCACTTGACTGTATGATAGAGAGCATCGGGGGTGGGGTCATTGAATTTAAAACCACTGCCGCTTCCGGTCTGTTCGTTGAAATTCTCGACAGTATCATTAAGACCGCCGGTTGCACGAACAATCGGAATGGTGCCATACCGCTGGGAGTAGAGCTGGTTGAGCCCGCATGGTTCAAACAGTGAGGGCATCAAAAAGAAGTCCGCACCTGCTTCGATCAGATGTGCCCGCTCGTTATCAAAACCGATAAATGATCCGGCTTTACCGCTGTACCGTGATGGCAGGTCGATAAAGAAATTCTGAAGATCATGCTCACCGCTTCCCAGAATTGCAAACTGAACATTCATGGTATCAAGCATACCGCAAATTGACTGAGCAAGAATATGAAAACCCTTCTGCTCAACAAATCGCCCGATAATACCAATGACCGGTACAGAATGATCAACATTCAGATGAAAACGCTTTTGCAGGGCTTTTTTACAGAGTGATTTTCCTCTCAGGTTTGATGACGAATAGTTGTAGGGGACAAGTTCATCAGTCTGAGGATTCCAGACATCGGTATCAATGCCATTTACAATACCGCACAGATGATGCGATCGGTTCGATAAATAAGGTGCAAGTCCGAACCCCCCGTGCGGCGATATGATATCTTTTGCAAACGTTGGACTGACTGTTGTGATCATGTCGGCATAGTAAATGCCTGCTTTCAGTAGGTTTATTCTGTCAAATGTCTCCATTTTTTCTTCTGTAAAATTATGCCACCCGAGTCCAAGATAATCAACGTGATGTTTGGAATAGATTCCCTGATATGCAATATTATGTATCGTAAGTACTGATGCAGTTGTACCAAGAATAGTATCATTCCAATGCCAGATTTTCAGGTATGCAGCAGCCAGTGCAGATTGCCAGTCGTTGACATGGATGATATCCGGTTTAAAGTTGATATCTTTACAAAGTTGTAATGCTGCACGGGAGAAGAAACCAAAGCGTACCGGGTTGTCATCATAGTCATGCATGAGATGGTTGTGGTAGAGTCCTTCCCGCTGAAAATAGAGGCTGTGATCAATGAAGTACACCGGAATACCGTAATTGTCAATTAACCTGTATGCAGCACACCATTCCTCCGTATTACCCATCCAGACACCCATCGGTTGTATGGCTTCTTTAAGCTCGAGTCGTGATGTTGCTATCTGACTGTATTTTGGGATTACAACACGAACATCGTGTCCCCGATCTTTTAATGCACGGGCGAGTGATGATGCCACATCAGCGAGACCGCCGGCTTTGGCATACGGCTCCATTTCTGATGCAATAATCAGAATATTCAGTTTTTTAGGTCCAGTTTTTTCAAGTTTGCGCATGAATTCTCCGGAATAGGATAAATAACGTTTAAAACATTAATATATATAATGATAACGTTTAGATTGGCCGTTTAGTAGTTAAAAAAGAATCGGTATAATCGTACGTTGAATACAAATCGCTCATTACACCAGTAAATACAAGAAACGATTGTAACGATATAAATAACAATGCGATATAAAGTGTGTAAATAAATGATAAATAAGTTAGCAAAATTTTTCCTGTTTAGTTATATTAGATAAACAGGGGGATATTCAAGGCGTAACGGAGACAATGCAGTCAACATCAATTTTAAAGAGGCAGGGCAGATGCATCGTACAACCCTAAAAACAGTGCTCCTTTTGGCTATCGCTACAGTTTCGTTACTCAACGCCGCACCATACTGGAATGAACCCGCAGAACTGCGTCAACCGGATGGTTCACTGGTAAGTGTCATTGTCAACGGGGATGAATTCTATCAGGACGTTGAGTCTCCGGATGGGTATACACTTATTCGTGATCCGCAGACGCAGTGGATCTGTTATGCTAATATATCAGATGATAATCAGCAGTTTATATCGACCGGCATAGTCTACAAGAATGCTGGTGCGCTCGGAAAAACACAATCGTTGTCATCAGCAATCCCACAACATCTTCGGATCGATCCTCAGGCCGCACGGAAACTGCGGGCACAAAAAATCGCAGAGTTGAATGCTCAGGAAATGGTGCAGGACACAAAACCGCTTGGCCTTGGAAAAACAGCAGCACTTGGAGATACAGTCTGGGGAATTACCGTGTTAATTGATTTCCCGAATCAAAAAACTGAGATTCCGTATGACTCTATATGTGCTTTTGTTAATGCGACCGGATATAAGTCAAATCGCAATAATGGATCTGTCAAAGAATACTTTTACGATGTCTCAAATGGTAAGTTGACATATGTTAATATTGTTTCGCAGTTTGTCACAGCAAAAAACAACAAATCCTATTATGACCGTACTGATGGCAGCGGGTACGCCGGTGCGTATGAACTACTTAAAGAAATTTTGACTACTATGAAAAATGCCGGTTCTTTTGATTTCAGTAAAGGATCGTATAGTGGTACGACAACGAAAACGCTTACCGCAGTTAATTTCCTTTACGCCGGTTCACCATCAGCAGGCTGGGCACAGGGGTTGTGGCCTCATGCCGGTTCGATGCGATTTTCTATTAGTGGGGTTAATGTCGTTTCTTATCAGTTGTCATCAATAGGTCGTGCGTTGACAATTGGAACATTTGTTCATGAGAACGGACATATGCTTTGCAAATGGAAAGACCTTTATGCCTATGATGGCAGTTCGAATGGAGCTGGCGGTTATGATGTCATGTGTGTAAACGGCAGCACAAATCCCGTTCCTCCGAACGCATATTTCAGAAGTCTGATGGGGTGGATCACGCTAAAAGAGATCAGTAATGATCCTTCTGGTACAGTCTATAAATTACCGGCAGATTTAAAGAATGCGCTTGTCTATTCCGGCACCAGTTCCACCTCGTCAAAGGAGATGTTTGTTATTGAAGCACGCAGACGGACCGGCCGAAATGCAACACTTCCCGACAGCGGCCTTATTATCTGGCATGTTGATAAAGCCGGTGATAATACAGATGCAAGCAGAAATGATTTTGTTGTACCTGAGCAGGCTGATGGGAAAAATGATCTGGAGCTTAAGAGGAATAATGGTAATGTTGGTGATCTGTTCAGAGCAAATAATGTCGCGAAATTTAATGATTCAACAACACCTAATGCAAATTTCCACAATGGATCAAAATCCGGTTTAAAAATCGCAAATGTAAGTGCTGTTAAAGATACAATGACATTTTCACTTGGTGCGCTGACAACATCGGTGATGACACACAATGCATCGAACGCAGCTACGCTTACCTATGATGCACATACTGGCAGGATCACTTATGGTATTATTAAGGGGCAGTTTGCATATTCGCCGGTAAGGATCTCACTGTACGATGTCAGCGGGCGGCAGGTATTACAAATAGTAAATCGTGATTGTAAAGAAAATACTAATTACACCGTTGATCTTGACAATGATCTCAAAGCTCTTGCCAAACCATCAGCCACAGGAAAATATATCTGTCAGCTTTCTGTATCCGGCACTGTACTGTCATCACTTTCAATAATGATACGGTAATACCAGTGTTATCTGGAATAAACAGTCTGCATACTTGCTGACCATGCATTGCAAATATTGTCCGCCCCCTTTTTAATGTGAGAAATAGTAAAACGAAAAATGGCGTTTTTTCTCTTCCCTGCTTGCAAAACTGCCGCCATGGTATCTATTTTCATTAGTATTTGCTGGAGGTGTGGTGGCAGAAAAAATTGTTGCAAAAGGTGGTCCGGAGGAGTTTCTGCGCGGGGCTCTGGAAAAGATTGTTTTTTTCGAGTGCAGGGTCTCACAGCTCACTTCTGAACTGGCGGCTGAAAGAGCTGCTGTGCATCGTGAGAAAGAAGTGAATGCGACAGTGCGTGCCCGTGAAGTAGAGCTTGAAATGCATTTGGCACAAGCCCGCAGTTCTATAACCACTATGAAATCAAACATTATTGAACTCGAAGAGAGAGTTCGTTTGCTTGAAGCTGAGCGTGATCAGTTTCTTGCAGGATTTGTTGAGCGGGCACAGGTTGCCAGCACACCTGGTGAGATGGATAACGACAATCAGGATGAGCAGACAGATCTTGCTGCATTAGCCGGTTTTATGGCTGAAATGCGTGAAAAAATTGAACAACTTAAACTGTGGAAGATTGCAGCGCAAAAAGCAGGTATCACAATAGATGAAGATGGTTGTGTACACTCTTCAAATTCAGGTTCGACTGTGGCCACGCTTGCTGATCAATTCGAAAAGGCCGGCAGATTAAGTGTGACAGCAACCGGATACGGGCAGGGAAAAGAACTGTTTACTACAAGAGCGGAGTGTTCTCTATACGATCGTTCAATTGAGGAACTGACCAGTTTAGATCCAGTGCGCCGCAAACGGGCTGCAGAATGCTTACGTGCCCTCGGATCACATTCGGCAGCACCTCAGATTATTACAGCACTTGATCAGGAGAGCGATCCGGCAGTCAAAGTGGTTCTGCTTAATACACTTGCATCAATTGGCGATTCATCCGTTGTAACTCAGGTTATTTGCGAAATTGCAGATTCCCATCCGGAAGTCCGCGTTGCTGCTCTTGATGCAACCGCCGCTCTTGCAAAAGAACATGCAGAATCAGTACTCGTGGGGATACTTAATGATTCAAGCCCTCTGGTACGTCGTCGGGCGGTACTGCTTTTAAGTTTTATGACTACTCCCGTTGCAACCAACACGCTGACATTGATGATATCAGATCCTGATCCCGGGGTTGCCCGAATTGCTGCACAGGCACTATCCGGAAGACCGGATGTTCAGGCTCAGTCTGCATTAACAAATGCACTGAACCATCAGGAAACAGCAGTGCGCCGATGCGCAGCAGATGCCGTTACACGATGGTCTGGAGAGGTGATAGATCCGAATGCATCACCGGTTCAGCGTCGCCGTACAGTTCGGCGAATCACCGATAAACTAAACAGGCTGGGCGAGGATATATTGTATCAGGCGGTAATTCAGAAACCGGAAAATAAAATGCCATCTATCAGGCTATCCACAGCAGGTCAACGACGTGAGACTCATTCACCAGTCATTGCTCCGGTTTCGAAGCCGTATAAATCAGATAGTGTTGATACGATTACTACCGAAGTACCCCCTGAGATGGAGATAAAAGAACCCGTTTCCGGAGAAAAGTCTTCGGCACTGGAATCATCGCTACTCAATGAAATACGTATATCGTTGCGAGGTCGCACCGCAGAAGAACTATCCGGGCTGGTCGGTTCAGAATTGGTTTCAGTTACGGAATCGTTGTCAATACTCCTGCGACAGGGATTGATATCGCAGCGCGGTTCGCGATTTTTTATGAGTTAGCATGCATGCATGAAAAATATACTATTAAAAAACACAAGTAATGCCATTTAGAGGCATGGTGTTAATTTAAAGGAAATGCCATGGATCAAATCCGATACAGTTTAAAGCGGCTTTCAGTAGTCGCAGAGGCCACGAATAAACAGATTGAGAGAATTCTCGGAAAAAAGGAGTCGTATACGGTAAGTGATTTGACTCTTCTTCGTGAGAAGCTTAAACGCGTGCCTCAACCTTTTCCTCCGCGTATTCAGCTTTTCCTCAATTTTAAGGGTGGAACCGGGAAAACCAGCATTTCCACATCCTATGCGTTTCGACTTGCGGAACGTGGGTATCGGGTTCTGGTGCTTGACCTTGACAGTCAGGGGCATGCCACTAAATGTCTTGGTTTGGAGGGAGCTGATTTCTCTCATACACTTCAGGATGTCATGATTCGTAAAACTCCAATTTCAGAAGTCATTATTGAAACCGGAATGCCCGGTTTGTCGCTAGTGCCATCAAATCTTACCATGAGTACTATTGATCTTGCGCTAATGCCGCTTTCGGGACGCGAGTTTCGGTTGCGTAATGCGCTTGAGCAGATCAGGGGACAATTCGACTTCATTGTTATGGATGCGCCACCATCATTTGGGCTGCTTAATCTGAATGCTCTTATGGCAGCACAGGATTTGATTGTACCCGTTCTGGCTGATTTTCTTTCATACGACGGTCTAAAACTCCTTTTTGAAAGCGTTCAAGGGCTTGAAGAGGACTTGTCACATCAACTGGAACATATATTTATTGTGGTGAACTCTTATAATCAGACTTTCAAGATTGCCCGTGAGGCACTCGATGCACTCAGGACTCATTATGCAGATTACCTTTTGAACACGGTCGTACGTCAATGTACCAAATTTGCACAGTCGTCAAGCGAAGGATATCCAATCTTCGGATTTGATCCAACATCAAAAGGTGCCTGCGATATTGAAGCAATGCAACTTGAAGTAATGGAGCGGATTCGAACGGAATTCGCAGAACAGGTTAGTGCATCCGGAGGTTCCGTATGAGAAAAGCTTTTGATGCCAACGTTCCCAAACTTAAACCCCGGCTACGTCCGGCCATGGTTGTTGTCTCGGGCTCAAAACAGGAAAAGAAGAGTGAGGATACAACTACCGCTTTTCAAAAAGTAATATCCGGTACAGTTGCAGATCCGCAGGAAAAAGTTTTACATCCGAATACCATGACTATAGCGGAGCCGCAGGTAGCTTCAGAGAGTTCCATTCCTGACGATTCCGAGGATAAGATACTCTGTGAATCAGGAACGGATGTTTTGGGTGATGAACCTGTTACCAATTCTGAAGTAGCAGATGATGTCGATCGGAATAGCGTATCCAGTTCTGATGCAGTATTGGCAGAATGCGTAGTAACAGAAAAAAGTAACGAAGAAAGCCACGATCGGCGGGAGCTTCAGGTGCAGATAAATCATATAGAACAATCTGTTGATTCTGCAAATGCGGTAGCAGAGCAGTGTACCATTGCAAGCGAGCCGGTTCGATCAGTTGAAAATCTGAATGGTGAAACAGCTGAAATGCAGTCAGGGATACAGCCGGCAGTCCCGAATCAAACCGATGCATTGCCTGTAACGACGATGTTTGAGATTGACGATAGTGAAGCCCGACGCATGCGATTGGAAAATGTAAAGAGAAAGGTTTCTGATGCAGTACGGCCGGAAGTCCGGATAGAACCGGTTCCGGAGGATCCGACCCTTGCAGTGGAAAGTGTGCTTGGTCTGGTAAGTGATCTTGAAGCACAGCTATCACGATCCCGTGAAGTGGAGAAAATGCTTCGAAACGAACTGGCAGAGGCAAAAGCAGAATTAACACATACAATAAATGATGAGCGAACAGCATCGGGAAGACTTGCACAGGTTGAAGTGCAGCTTGACGAAAAAAGAAACGTTCTGGAAGAGATGCTCTTTGAAATGGGAGCCCTTGAAGAGGAGCGGGATCAGGCGGTTCGTATGGTTCAGATGCTGACAATTAAAGAAAAAGAACGACAGCAGGAAGTTGTCAAAATGCAACAACAGCTGACTGAGATGCAGCGCGTCGTTGATGAAAGCAGACTCGAAGAGGAGCGCCTTACCGGTGAGCTTGATGATTATGTTAAAGAGAACACCCGCCTGCACATGTTGCTTAATGAGATTACAAAGGAACGTGACATACTTGTTGTTAATGGAGAGTTGTTAACGAAAGAACGTGACGATCTGAAAAAAGCAAAGATGGCGCTTGAAAAGGTACATAATGCACTTTCACAGGCACGTGCCAGATTGCGTGAGTGATGATGTGTTTTTATGTAAAACAGCCGCTAATATAATCTGAAATACCGCACCGGAATTTTCGCAGATTTTTGACTGTCAGGAGTATACTTCTGGCAGTTTCTGTTTAATGTCGTTGATGTTTGAGACACCGCATATTAGATCCTGATTTTATTCCAAACTGATATATCAAATTAATATAGTACTATATAAACTACACCTGAGTGCTCGCAGAAGTCATCTCGTAAATAGTTGATTTATATATAATTACCTCGCATGATTGACAAAATCGTTTTACATCATAAAAAACGGCACAATCCTTGCATCAGTAGAGCATTCACAAACAAATGTTTACAAAAAAGGAGGATGTATGGAGTTGGTAGTAAGAATGTTTCATGATGGCGGATCATTTATGTGGGTTATACTTGGCGTAATGGCATTTGCTGTTGCGCTGGTAATTGAACGTGTGATTTACCTGTTTTTTTATTGTCGGGGTGACAGTTACGATGTTGTTGACAAGATGATTGCTGCGCTTGATAAAGGCAAGACTGATGACGCACGAAAACTTGTTGATGGAAAAAGTGCACCTCTTTACCGGTTATTGAAGGCTGCACTTGATAGATATGTGAATGGATCAAGTCCCGACAGAATTATGGATGGTGTTGAAAAGGCTGCGATTCATGAAGTTCCACGCATTTCAAAGCGAATAAACTATCTCTCGCTTCTTGCCAATATTTCAACGCTTATGGGGCTTTTAGGGACGATTCTCGGACTGCAGACATCATTTGGTTCTATGGCTGCAACAGATGCTTCACAAAAAGCGACAATGCTTGCAAGCGGTACTGCGGAAGCGATGAATACTACTGCATTTGGCCTTATCGTGGCTATTACCTGCATGGTAATGTATACCATTCTCAATAATCGTCAACAGGTGATTGTAAAGCAGATCGATGAAGGTGTTGCGCACTTTATTGATACAGTCAGGGAGAAGGTATAATGGGTATAGGCAAAGGAAAAAACAGACTCAAAATAAGCGATTGCGGTGAGGCTGTCGATGTTGACGTCACGCCAATGATGAACGTTCTTATGATTCTGCTGCCGGTACTTATATCAATGGCGGTATTTACAAAAGTGGCAATGATTCAATTTAGTGTACCACCAAATGTAGGGACTCATTTAAACAGCGACAACGGGAAACCAAAATTAAAAATGACTGTTGTCATTGCAAAAGAATTCTATGCTATCACTTACGGTGAAAAAATACTTGATTCGATAGTGTCAAATGTAAATGCAGAAACAATCCTTTCCGGTAGAATAGCAAGTCACAAAAGCAGTTTCGATATCCAGAACGAGGCTGTTGTGGCGGTAAAGGATAATGTTGACTTTCAAAGAATGGTCAGAGTGATGGATATCTGCCGGGAAAATGGATTTGAAAAAATTGGAGTTTCAGGGGCGCCTGAAAATCCGGATAATGGAGTTTAATGATGCGTCGAATAAGTAATACAGTAAGTATCAATACCACGGATGCAGCAAAACCTCAGCTGACATCACTGATTGATGTTCTTACGGTGCTTCTCATATTTTTAATTCACAGTTTTTCCGCAGAGGCAAGTGATGTCAATCCGGCAAAATCGGTGATTCTACCAGAGTCATCAAGTAAAACAATTCCTAGCGATATGGCCAGTGTTGCAATTACAACAAGTGACATACAGCTTAACGGTATGCATATTGTAACGCTGAAATCTGTAAATGCTCTCGGACCTGAGCTTGAGATTGATATGCTATATAAAGAATTAGCAAAAATAGGTATGTCTGGTGACAAAAAGGAAGTAATGATACAGGCTGATAAGAAAACTGAGTTTGCTGTAGTAAAAAAAGTGATGTATACGTGTAGTAAAGCGGGTGCGTCAGAATATACTGTTCTTGTTATCAATGCGGAGTGATATATGGGTAATAAACGTCGAAACAGCAGTATAGATCACCTCGATCTGTTTATATTTCCCTGTGTTGCACTGTTGTCAATAATGGGGGCTGTATATATTCAGAAATATGATCTACCGGTTAAAAATGAGGTCCGGGAAATCCTGAAAGTGTCTCATGCTGAATTCCTTCTTAATCAGCCGGTGAAGCAAATTGAAAAAGAAATTCAAAAGCCGGTAATAAAGGAAATAATCAAGCCGAAAGCTGAACCCGAGGTAATTGATCTGAGTAAACAACCAGAACTAAAGCAGGAGGAGGACCATATCGAAGAAACGGTGACAAATGAACCAAAGGTTCGAAAAGTCTATGGATTAAGAAAAGTATATTCGACAGGTATCGGGAACAGTGGTAATTTGTCTGATGCTGTTATCGGGAAACTTGGTAACAGTATCAATACACCTGTTGACACTATCAAAGCGACAGAATCTGAAATTAAAGGGCAGGTTGTGTCAACCTCTACCGTGACATCATCACCTCAGTTTGTAAAGGTCGTAAAGCCGGAATACACAAAAGAGATGCTTGAAAACAGAACAGAAGGTGTTGTAAAAGTCAAGGCTCTTGTTGATATTGATGGTAAGGTGAAAAAAGCAACACTTATCAATGATCTGGGCTTCAACACAGGAAATGCAGCTTTGAAAGCAACGCTTGAAATGCTGTTTACGCCTGCAAAAAAAGGTGATGAGCCGGTGGCGGTGTGGATCATAATTCCTGTACGGTTTGTAATGTTAAGTTGAATAATGTAGATTCTACCTGAGATTGGCAATAGTCTTGGGTGTGTAGATGAATATAAACGTTAAAATGTGATGGACGTTTACCAGAAATTGCCAAAGATGCCGGGATATTGAATTCGATTACGTCCAGGAATTGGCAGTAAAGGGTCCGGAAAAATGAAAAGGTTGATATAATGAAAAAAGAAAGTACATGGATGTTTGCATGCTTCATGCTCTTATTAGCAAGAGCAGTTATTTGCGAACCGGTAGATACAAATGAAATTATGATTGAAATGCCGTCGGAAGCTGCTATTGCAGACAGTCTGCCTCCAATTGAAAAAATGCCGGAAATTGTTAACTTTGTCAAAGCGGAGTATCCGCCGGAGGTGATGAAACAGGGGATTCAGGGTATTGTGCTTCTTGAACTTCTTATTTCAGACAGTGGGAGTATTGATAGTTCGAAAGTCGTTACCAGTCTTCATCCGCAGCTTGATAAAGCCGCACTTGATGCATCAAAAAAGTTTAGGTTTACTCCCGCGATAGCCGGCGGTGTACCGGTTCCGGTTCTGATACAATATGAATACCGCTTCTCTATTGAGCAGGAGATCAGTACCATTGAAAAGTATGTCAATTTTGATGGCGTGGTGCTTGAGAGTGGTACCCGGAAACCGGTTGCAGATGCGATGGTTGTGGTGGCATTTGCTGACACCCAATCTGTAAATATGCCGATACCATTTTCGATGTATCTTCAAAAAATCGGTACAATTGAAGGTCAATCACTTGAAGAACAGAAACTGGTTGCGGTAACAGATTCGCTTGGTGCGTTCAGATTTTTTTCTTTACCGTCATGTTCGGTTAATGTCAGCATAATTGTACCCGGTTATGAAAATGTGACATCAAAGGAAAAGCTTACTACTCAGGAAGTTACAAGTGTAAAGTATTATACCAAACGACATTCGTATTCAGAGTATGAAATTGTTGTTTATGGTAAAGCGGCAGAGAAGGAAGTAAGCAAACGTCAGTTGACAGTTCAGGAGGTAAAACTGATACCGGGTCTTGGTGGTGATGCTGTGAAGGTCGTACAGGCGCTTCCGGGTGTTGCACGCCCGTCATTTGCATCAGGTGCGATCGTGGTTCGTGGAGCTCCGACCTGGGATTCAAAATTCTATCTTGATGGTATAGACATCCCTACGCTCTATCACTTTGGCGGGTTAAAGTCGACCTATAACAGTGATGCACTCGCGAAGGTTGATTTTATGCCCGGAGGGTGGGGTAGCAGATACGGTGGGGCTGTTGCCGGTGTTATAGAATTGACAGGAAGAGAAGCAAAAAACGACCGGTGGCATGGAATTTTTGATCTTGGTGTCATTGATGGATCATTTCTTGTTGAAGGACCGATCAATAAAAAGTTGTCGGTGATGCTCAGTGCCCGGCGCAGCTTTGTCGGTGATATTGTCAACTGGTATACAAAAAACAATCCTGATAAAGTACCTATGAATGTTGCATCTTTTTACTGGGATTATATTTTAAGAACAGACCTTAATCTGTCAAAAAATAATAAATTTTTCGTTACATTGTTTGGTTCCAGTGACAGTATGGCGATTATTGTTCCAGAAATGCGTTATGGCTCTGATGAAGTATCAGATAAAACAGATAAGTTCGGAATGAAAACGATTTTTAATATGGGTATTGCAGGATGGGATGCGAGGATAAGTGATAAATGGTCGAATATGCTGCGTTTATCATTTGGCGGCGGCCGTGATGATTTTTCACCATTTGGATTTACGAAGGTACATGATAACTATGAATTGATAAGCATGCGCGAGCAATTGACATATAAGAGGTCTGACAGGTTGATTCTTAATGGTGGTGTTGATTTTTCGTTAATGCCCTATGATCTTGAGCTTAAAATTTTTGATGCTCTTAACGTATTGCAAAGCAGTAAAGATAAGAATGTCTGGTACGGGGTGATTGGTGGTTACGCAAACCTGGAATGGAAAATTGCCAATAAGTTACTTGTAATTCCAGGTCTGAGGTTTGATTACTATCCGGAACTTAAATATGACGGGGCAATAATTCCGGAGTTCTGGAACTACCATGACTATCAGGATCTGAAGGGTATATCCGGAGAACCATCACTGCGTTTAACATCAAAATATGAGATTAACAAAGAGCATCTTGTAAAGGCGTCTATGGGCAGCTACAGCCAGACGCCGAAGCCGATGGGACAGGTAACTCATAAAGTATGGGGTGATCCAAATATGCCGGCCACCAAGGCATCACAGTATGTACTTGGGCACGAGTGGAAGATTACCGATATTATCAATAGTGATCTTCAGCTCTATTGGAATAATCAATGGGATCTTCCCGAATACAGCACTAACAGTGATGCATCATCAAGCGGGCAATCAAACTCTCTGTGGCACTCTAACGGGAAGGGGAGAATGTACGGGCTTGAACTGATGCTTCGTCATAACAAGAATGAACGGTTTTTCGGATGGATTGCATATACACTGTCAAGAACAGAACGGTACAATAATGTCAAGAAGCAATGGGAGCTTTACGGAAAGGATCAGACACACAATCTTCAGGTGCTGGGAAGCTGGCATCTTAAAAAAGAGTGGGATATTGGATTCAGAGCCAGGTATGTTAGTGGCAATCCGACTACCCCTGTTATTGGCAGAACGTACTATGAGAAGTACCATTCGTATGGCCCGGTTTATGGTGATGAGAACTCAGACAGGCTTGATCCTTTTTTTCAGCTGGATCTGCGTGTTGATAAAAAATTCGTTATGGATAAGTGGATGCTAACTATGTATCTTGATTTACAAAATGTTAGTTATTTTGTCTATAAGAGTCCGGAATTTGAATTTTATGATGATTTTTATAAAGAAAAACAGACTGTGTCAAGTTTTATGATCCCAGGTATTGGTTGTAAAGTAGAATTTTAAGGAGAATTCAAATGAAAATAGCAGTAACAATAGTTTGCATAACGTTTTTTCTGGTTGGGTGCAGTGAGTTTCCAACTGAATTCGGGAATGTTCAAAAAGATGAATACAGGGTACTTGATTTTATTTACGAACCGGCAGAGGCTGCACCTGGAGATACTGTACATGTTAAGGCTGTATTTGCAGGGAAAAAGATAACTCCAGCAGATATTGATTGGAAAATATCATATAATGTGGTTACTAATATGTATGGTTCTACTGATACGGCATTTGATTTCAGACCATTCACTGTAAGTGAAACAAAATTTTCGAATGCGACAACCTGTATGGAGTGGTCGTTTGTTGTTCCAGACGACATCTTATATACCAGTGGCGGGATACCCACTGATTGGTTGTCACTGGTTCCATCGGAGTTCAGAGGCGAAATCCCGTCAGGATATCAATTGCTTACAAAAAAACAGATGATTGACACAATGTCTGCACTTGCAGCTGTCAATCCTCAGATACTGCAGTTAGTAGCTGACGCTAATCCGGGGCTTGCCGATATAGTTCCTTTTATGTGTCAGTTTCTTACGGTAAAGATACGAGTAAATGGCCAGATAAGAAATGATTACCTGATTGAAAGTGACTATTCAGTCAGGTACAATCGCGTATTTGAGGATGCGCCGGCCCTTGGGGTTAAAGTTAACCGTAATCCGGAGATTGACTCATTGGGGATTTATAAGGTCAAGGGGAACGTGGATGAATTTGACTCAACAAACAGGGATTATACATTTTACCGGATAGATAAGATTGATAATCAGAATCAGGTGATTAAAATAGAGAAAGACTATACCTATTTTGTTGAGGTTTTTACAAATTTCCCGGATTCATCAAGAACACTGCTTGACCTTCAGCGGGGAACAATGAAACCGGAAAAGTACTTTACACAGTGGTTTTTTGCAATGGATAGTTCAGAGTCAAAAGGTGTCAACTATACAAAGTTTATGGGCATCGGCGGGGATGAATTGCGTGAGATTCTTATCCCGCCGGCATCAGGTGATATTAAAAATTTTACTGTTTGGGCACAAGTCTATGATGACTTCGCAAACGAAATGAATCGTCCCATGGGATCAATGCTGATTGAAGGACATGGTGTATTTGAGTTCACCAAAGAATACCTTGAGCAGTTTAAATAATCAGTAAATCGTAAGCTGAAGGTAAGAACATCGTTTTTTTCAGGGGCGAATCAATATTCGCCCGCGACTTTGCGTCAATAATATTGTGCAGCATGCAACAAATTGCTTTTATTCACTTTTTAGATTATATTAAAAATACACCTGTTCTCCGGATCACGGAGCTCAACGATCTGGATTAGGGCAGCAGAATAAACCTTGTTGTATCACCACTGAAGTGTATCTACTTTAAAATTAGTGGCTTACACGACAATAAGTAAAGGATTTAAAAAATGGCCTCAAATATTGATGAAGTAACGATCAATTATGAAGAAGATGGCGTACAGATTGTGAAGGAACTGGATAAGGTTCTTTTATCAAAAGGATCATGGGCAACTGTTCTTTACAGATATGTTCAATGGGAAAAGGCAAAAAATGATTACGGTCCCGACCGTTACTCCATTCGCCGGTACAGAAAAGTTGATGATGAGTATCGTCAGCAGGCAAAGTTTAACATTTCAAGTAAAGATCAGGCTCTTAAACTGATTGATGCGCTTGGAAAGTGGGTAAAAGAGGAAGTAAAAGAGGAAGTAAAAGAGGAATAGTTGTTCTTTTATTAGAAGTTTACGACATCTGTACCTGAATTATCGGGTTGATGTGATTATTTTAAAATGCATTTGAAGCAAGTAATGGAAGTGAGAGCGGCATAAACGGATCGTTTTTACGCATAGGGTTGTTATGCTGCCGCAGCAAGAATCAAATGTATTTTCATTTAAGATCAGTTCTCTTTTGACAAAAAAGTATAATATCAGTTAAGATGTATTTCCCGTTCTGTATATAGGGTTGCTTCTTTGAATAAATTACAGATAAGCCGGACCGCTCAAGTTCTGTAACAAGAAACGGCAAAGTATAGTAAGTAAAGGGAATCTCCGTTGTACCACTGAAACTTGTTGTTTCAAATCCACGCTCTTTCATGGTGCCTTCCATGGTACTTACGTAAAGAAATCCTTCAGTCTCAAGTCTATCCGAACAGTGTTGAAAGAATGTACTGCACTCATCATAGGAAAAAAACGGGGTGACAAATGATGCAACAATTGCATCAAATGTATTTGTAAGTGAATTAATATCCCGTGCATCCATCTTAATAAAAGTGACATCAGGGACATTGTTTTTTGCAAGTGATAGCATTGTATCAGCAAGGTCAAGTCCCGTTATAGATGCGCCAGGAATATGGTTTTTTATCCGTTTGGTTACATTACCGGGGCCACATCCGATTTCAAGTAACCGTGGTGTACTCCCGGGGATCTGCGCACAAAAAGATTCGATTGCAGAATCGTAGTTACTGAATTCCATAAACTTTGCTTCAAAACTGTCTGCATGTTCATTGAACGCATCTACCGCGATTAAAGATAGATCTCTCAAGTGTTCTCCTTTTTTAACTATAAAATAGTTAAAGGAATAAACCGGATGGTAATGGGGTTTAGGTTTGTCTGTATTCCGGGGTGATATAGTATATTATCAAGGGACTTTTGCAATGGATGGTATTGAATGAATTGTATACTGCTTTTTAATAATGATTTTATTGATTCTGATTGTCGCTGCGTTCGGATCAGCGGCAGACGTGGTGAGCATATCAGGAATGTGCTTAAACCTAACCGGGGTGATACGGTTCGCGTAGGTTTGATAAATGATAAGCTTGGTACCGGTATTGTGGAGTCGTTAACAGATGATTGCGTTGAGTTGACTGTAACGCTTGATACAAAACCTCCTCAGGCATCTGTGGCTACACTTGTTATTGCGTTATGCAGACCCAAAAGCCTGCGTAAGTCAATCGAGGTCGCATCATGTATGGGGGTTAAAAAAATCTATATCATCGAAAGCTGGAAGGTAGAAAAAAGTTTTTGGGGCAGCCCCATGATCAGTATCGAAAGATTGCTTGAACATGCATATCTCGGACTGGAACAGGCACGTGACTGCATTGTCCCATCAATAGAATTCCGGCGCAGGTTTAAACCGTTTATCGAGGATGAACTGCCTCAGATTGCATCCGGCATGCAGGGGTTTGTGGCGCATCCTTATAATGCCCAACCTTGTCCATATTGTTTTGACAAGCCGTTTACACTCGCAATCGGTCCTGAAGGAGGGTTTACAGAATATGAAATCGGTAAATTCAGGGAGTGCGGATTTGATTGCATTACAACAGGAGAACGGATCCTGCGGGTGGAGTACGCGATACCGGCGCTGCTGGGGCGGCTGGGGGCTTGACGGAAGGGACCTCACCTCCCCGGCCCCCCTCTCCCATAGGAGAGGGGGGAGTAAGAGGAAGAATCAAATATTTGTTCTGTCAAGTCCTGCTCCCCTCTCCTTGTGGGAGAGGGGCCGGGGGTGAGGTCTCTTTTCACACATTTTTTTCCGCATCAACAGGACCGTTCTCAAGGTAATCGAAGGTTGATTCGATCTGGGCGTGGCTGCCGACTATCACCAGAGAATCGCCGGAATCAATAATAAGGTCTGGCGGCGGGTTTGTTATATTTTTATCACTCTTGACAACGGTAATAACGGTTGCACCGGTGATTTTCCTCAGGTCAAGACTTTTAAGTGTTTTACCTTGTGAGAAATGATCGCTCATTACCTGGAAGACATCTGTAGTACCAGCCGCAAGTATCTGGATCAGCTTATCGGAAACACCTTTTACCGGGGATGGCACACGAAGCATCTCGTAGCCGTCAGAGCGCAGCAACTTTGTCTGAGCCCGGATAATATTTCGAGGTACGTGAAAATGGTTCAGTACAACGGTAAAAAGTTCAATAGATGTTTCGAACTCCTCTGATATTACTTCATTGGCGCCGGCTTTAAGCAGATGTTCTATTTCGTTCATTCTGCGGGTGCGGCAGATGATTGTTATTTTGGGATTAATTCTTCGTGCTATACCGATGCAACTTTTTATAGCACCGGGATCGGAAATTAATACGACCATGATTTGTGCACGTTCAATTCCGCTGCGTTCAAGCGTTTCCCACCGGGCGGCATCACCAAACATGATCGGTTCATTGTTCGCAAGCGCTTGTGTGACTTCACGGCCGTTGGCCTCAATGACAGAATATGAAATGCTTGACGATTTAAGGGTATGCGCAAGATGTCTTCCCGCCAGTCCGAAACCGATAATGACAATACGGGGTGCATTGCCATCGTGACCTTTTTTTCTGCTCTTGCGGGCTTCCTTGAGAAGAGATGGAACGCGTAGTGTAAATTTTGACACAACAAGAATCACAAGCGGGGTCGAAAGCATAGATATTATTGAAATTGCTCCCAGTGTCTGAAACTCAACTTTAGTGAGTAATCCAAACGGTAGTGCTGCAAGCATGACTATAAAACCGAATTCTCCAATGTTACCAAGCCCTGCTCCGACAAGCAGTGATGTACGAAAAGGAAATCCACATGTACGGCTTGATATAAAAAGAATAATTGTTTTTAACAGGTATACTGCAACAGTTAATCCGAGGATCATTCCGATATGAGATACTGTAAAATGCCAGTCAAATCCCAGACCGATTGAAATAAAAAATATACTCAGGAATACATCGCGAAATGGTGCGAAATCGGCAATGATCTGGGAATGATATTCGCTTCTATTAAGCATGATACCGCAGATAAAGGCACCAAGTGCCATTGAAAATCCAAGCCGCTGCGTGAGTATTGAGAAACCGATACAAAAGACCAGCGCAAGCAGTATTACCAGTTCGCGAATACCGCTGGTTACTACCAGGCGCAGGATCAACGGGAACAGAAAATACGCGCTAAAGGTTATTGCTGATAAAATAAGTATGTTGACAGCAAGTGAACCAAGTGGTGGTGATGAATGATGTCCGCTGCCGGCACTGAGTAAGGGAATAAACAGAAGAAGCAGAACTGCTGAAATGTCCTGAAAAAGTGAAATCCCGATTGATGTCTCCGCGTGAGGTGAATTAAGTTCTCCGCGGTCATGATAGACCTTAAGCGCTATTGCGGTACTGCTCTGGATAATAACGAAAGCACCGATAATTGCAGTTGTAAAGGATATTATGCCAAGTAATGCAATAAGTGCTGCAACCGCAACAGTGAGCGCAGCCTGCACACCTCCGCCAACAAACATGATTCTGCCCAGACGACGGACTTTTTCCGGAGAAAAATCAAGTCCAACCAGAAAAAGCAGAAAAACAATACCGATATCACCGAAATCCTGAAGCCGTGATGTCGATTCGGTATTTTGAGGTGCAAAGATGCTCCAGATGAGCCCCGTTAAAATAAATCCAATAACAGCAGGTATTTTTATCTGTTTGCTGATAATAATCACCGCAATCGCGGCACTGAGAATAAGAAGAATATTGATTACAGACTGTGATTCCATGGTGCTGATCCCGAAAAGTCATCACCTGATTAACGATGATGCAATTTTGTGTAAAGATGTATAACTACTTGAAATGCAACCTGAAAATACTATCGGCTCCTCTAAGAATCATAAATTCCGGGTATGTTTTTTTCAATGAGAATCCTGAGCTGATTTTTGTTTTTTGATCCTGTCCGCAGGGTAGGAAACCGCTGCGGTGAGGATGCGTAACCCCTGTCGGGGTAAAGAGTGTTGCCCATGTTTAAATAATTGTGATAGAAATTGTTAGTAGGAACAGCCTCTTTAACCCAACGGGTTTATGAATTGTCTGCGTGGTGGTTTCTTACCCCATGCGTTTTGTGGTAAAGTTCGAAATTGTAACCCTGTTTTTTAGTTTCCTTTTTATCTGCAAAGAATCCACTGATCATTTTTATGACACAGAAATAACGGGAGGCTGAAATTGTACCCTTCGTCAAGTATTGCCGACTGAATCAACGATTTGCCCTTTATGTCAATAACCTCAACCAAGCGGCCCTGTGCATGAAACTGGAATATCATGTTTTCAAAATTGAGCGGTTCAAGTCCCCATGCTGGATGAGAAAAAAGTTCTGTTATAAAGAATGTTTTCTGGTCGTCAAACCGTTCATTAAGCGGAATGCCAAAAGCATGAGCCAGTTCGGTTGATTTCGTTGTAAGGAACGGTTCAAGTGCTGTATAGTCTTTGTTTACAAGTGCGGTATGCAATGATGTAATATATTGTTTCAAGGAATCAACCGGAACGGTGTCTTCATTAAAAGCATCTGCATCATACCAACCCCAGTTACCATAAGGTATATCAAGCGAAAATTCCTGAGTTAGATTTACTGGAAATTGTGTGTCGGGAATATATTCCCATTCGAGTGATGAGATCACGGTTTCTACCAGGTTGTCAGGTGTACCTTCATATTGCTTTAGTACGATTTTGAATGATTGTTCGTTCAGCTCTTCAGTCCAGTGAGGATTAATTGATACATTAGCTTTAAGGGTATTTACACCGTTCAGTACCCACTGGTTGACAGGAAAACTTGTAGCTGGAACCTGATGAAAGCTATTTGAAAAAACGATACAATCATTTATAAATAGGACTAACCCGATTTTATGATTGTCAATTTCAATCTGTATATGTTTATGTGACATAATAGTTATTCCTCGGTAGGTTTAAAGTTTAAATAGGGTGTCAGTTGTGATCCATCATAGGAGTCATCAATAATGATTTCAAGCATTGGTTTGTCAAGAGGAGATGCCATGTGAATGTTTAATTTGTTTAACAGAACAGGAATACCCGTGTAGAATAGTGCGATTAAAAGTACTGTGCCGAAAACAGATGAAAGCTTGAATTGTAACGATAATTCAGGAATAACTATTAGTGGTATCAGACAAACTAATCCAAAAACCATAAACAAAAGTGGTAATAACCAGTCCGCTAAACTGATTTTAGTAAAGTAGTAGTTATTGATTTCAGGCCGTGCATCATTAATAACCAGTTTAATCATACTCTCTGTTGCAGGGTTATCATGAACCCTGATTGGTGAGAGATATTGTGATAAGCCATAGCTAATTTCTTTTGACGTAGTCTGAATGTATTTAATTTTTTTATTTGGAGCAATTGAAAAAATATCACTAAATGCTTTGTCAGGCGAATCGTATCCTTCTGGTGTAAGTGATACAACAGCATTTACAGTTTTTCCCTTATGTTGGAATTCAACTTTAAAATAGGGATAATAGTGGTATACCCACTGATCTGTTGTTTCTGTTTCTCCATCTGATTCTGAAATTATACTCTCGATTATTTTGGCATTTACCGTTGCATATTTTGTAAAATACTTCCATTGAATGTACATGAACATCGGTTGATATACTTTCAATCCGATTAGTGTAAAAATAAAAAAATCAAATAACAACGAGAACATAATGATTAATGCAATGTTTCTATCATTTGACATATCGGCCATTTAATATTATGCCTCCTATTCGAATAAAAGTTTCCATTTCGTTTCTATTAAATCTTTTGGCTCAAAAAGAATCACCTTTGAAGATCTTGAATAGGTTCCGTCAAATAATTTGAAACTAAGTTCATCCTTAAGTCCATCCCAGGACACTTTTGCAGAATCTTTTGGTGTAAATTTTTCTTTAGAGAAGTCATACTGACAATCCAATTTATAATTTAGTTTCAATCCGGATGTTGCCAAAAGGTTGGCTTCAAGCACTTTACCATTAGCAACTTTTGCAGCTAACCCTGCTCCGATTGCAATAGAACCACTACCCTCAGCAAGACCATTTATTGTCGTGGCGTTGGAACGTTCTACACCAATAGTAACGGCTATCCCACCTTTTATTGTAAGAATAAACGTAACGCAGGCAATCCATTTTTGAAGTGCAGGTGGTAAGATAACTGTCCCTGGAATTGGCGGGTAGCATTTAAAATCTGCACCAAAAAGAGGGTTAAAACCACCTTTTAAAGAAAACTTATAAAATGCTACGTTGGACTTTTTATCCTCTTCATAACCACCCTCAAACATTACTTTTCCAACAAGGACTTTAAATTTGAAGGGACTATTTTTTTTCCCAATACCAAACCACTTATTAATATTGTTACTTGCATTTTCCAACCAGCCAAATGCTTTTGACAAGTCGACTTCATAAGCAACTTTACTATACGGGTAAACATGTAATTGGTTGGAAATGGATCTACCATTTGTTGTACCTGTAATAGACAGTTTTTTAGGAGGTAACAGATATTTTAAGCGTCCCATTACAAGCGCCATTAATATATCTGTTGCCTGAGCTCCAAAACCGGAAACCTTGAATATGTTCTGATCAGCCATACTGGTTTCATCAATGAGATTGGCACATTTCCAATGAACTGTCAAGGCGGATGCAGCAGGAAGCGCTCTGACAGTAATTTTATCACCAGCAGTTGATGGTACAATTTCCAGTGGTTTTAATTCCTTTTGTGACATTATCCGGAAAGGATATTGTTATTGTATTTTTTTCTACTGTGAAAGGAAATTCTGACTGTCCATCATTATCAACAATATAATATGTTTCCTGATTAATCATGAAATCAGCGTGTGGACCATTGGGATCCGTTGTCCAGATTCCAAACAGATCATTATCTGAAATGGTTGAGCTTGAAATATTGTTAACGATTCGTTTTGTGACTACCGGTTTAAGAGTTCGTATCTCGTTGTGTTTTTGTGTTTTATCAACAGGATCATTACAGAATATGGTATTTGACAAAAAAAACGTTATCATGTAGTACGATCGAATAGATTTATTACTCATGGAATTACAGTTTTCACTTTACAAGATCAATAATTGCCTGGTTGCCGCTTTCCTGCGCATATGAAACCGGTGTTTTACCCTGATTGTCCAAAATGTTGGTTTTTGCACCATTGTCAATCAGTAACTTTGTTAATTGTACGTTACCTTTTTTAATCGCATTGATAAGAGGGTAATAAGTATAATCTCCCCCCACAGAACCAGCTCCATTGACATCTGCACCGTTTTTAATCAATAGTTCCGCAATGGCTGCAGCATTCTGGATGTTTTCAAGGGCACATGCAAGCGTTAGTGGAGTTTCTGATTCTTCAGTGTACACATTGTTAATTGATGTGTACAGGTTGTTGTCGAGTACGTATCTGACAATGTCAACTTTTTCGAATTCGATTGCTGCGAAAAGAAGATCAAATTCGTACATTTCGGTTGCGAGGCAGTTTGATGTTGAAGCGCCTTTATCAACGAGCTCCTTTACGAGCTGCAGATTGTTCGCATAGACCGCCCTGCCAAGTGCAGATGCTGTGTAACCGTTAATTTCCGTAGCTGCAGATACCGATGGATTATTAATCGTTGTGGTGTCTGACTGTATATGTGTCATTTTTGACGAATCGAGACTGTTGTTAATATTTTTGACAGCATCTTTCTTCGCGCAATACGTAAATAACAGGAGAAATACAATAAATAGATTTTTACTGTTTAATTTCAACATGTATACAAGGCTCCTTTTTAAGTAATTTTATTTTTCCTTCATCCTTGATACCGGATATATCGTGTAGTATTTTAACAACACAATCACTTTTTGCAAGTTCCCGAAGAAAATCTGCAGTTTTAGTCTTTGGGATATCAATATCAACTATGTTCATCTTTTTATATTCATCTTCGCTTACACAATGCAATGATACGCGTTTGCCTTCTTTTGAAAATTCATCAATTTTGTCAACCATTTTTTTAATAGTATCTTCTTTAGAAAGTTTCTTTTTCTGACAATCATCCCAAACATTTGTTACTGCCATTCCTGGTGCTGCATATGAGAGTCTTTTCCCGTTTTTCAAGTTGTTGTACATCGCGGATGCTTGTTGACGCGGATATCTGATTGTACTGTTTATCATGACACTCTGGTATCCAACTGCTTTAGCGGCAGTAGTGATAATATCTCGGCTTTTTGTAGATAGAAGATTTTTCCTTCCTTCATCAAGTGATGACGAAAAATTGAGCGTAACAGAATTTGCCGGCTTACAATACTCCATCCTGCTCCAGTACTTCAATTCCTCCTGAGTTGAGATATCTGCAATACCGTCCGCACTTCCTTTGAACGATACCGAGACATTGATCATCACTCCTCGTTTCTGACGTTCTTTGCCAAGTGCACAGGTTTGAAACGCCTTGACTGCCTCCTCTGTTTTCGGGCCATAATTACCCGTTGGTGATGCAATATCGAGAAATTTACTTGAAATCAGCATCCGTTGCAGTACGGTAATACCTTTCCCGGCTTTGTAATTTTCGCCACTTTTCGGATGTCTTGCATCTGTTGCAACGGTGTCATCATAATTGCCCTTTTTGTAAACAATCCCGGCAATTGGCATTTCAAGATATTCGCTTTTACACACTACACCGTTTGCGGTAATCTTAGCATAGTAATATGCTTTTACATCTTTTTCACCCTTATTAACAATATCTGCCTGATGTTTGTCGACATAATACAGTGACAGATGCTCTTCCGAAAGGGTATCGGTAATCTGAATTTCACGTTTGTGATCAAGATCATATTCGGTACCCTTATACCTTGCCCATAATGCAATAGTTACCGGGCTTTTTGGCGGTGATGAAAATTCCATCCGCAATAGGCAGAGTTTTTCAAAGTCGATATTTTCATCAGGTATAAACCATGCTTTTTTGAGTGGTGATGCCGATTTTTGCAGTACAATCGTATCCCGCGATGATGAGACTACTTCATATTTTTTAAATGCCATTGTTATCATTCCTTCATTTGTTGCATATAGTCAATATACAGTAGTTAGATTTGTCTCGATTTCTTAAATAGTAAACTTAGGTACGGATGTAAGTGACTCTGCCACTTTGTCAGCAGTGTTCGCGGCTGTTGCGACTTTTTCTTTGGCTGCTGCTGCGGCCTTTTGCACATTCTCCCGTGATGAATCAATCGCGGCAAGCTTGTCGTTGATACTTCCGGTTACCTGCGATTGTGCTTCATTAGCCTGAGATCTTGCCTCATTGGATTGATTAACCGCACTATGCTTAATCTGGTTGGCTTCATTTACCGTGTCGTTAACTGTTGATTTTGCCTGTGCGACTTTAGCATTGATAGCGCTTTTAGTCTGGGATACTTTACTCTTTGTGTCACCGATTTTCTTGAACAGGCCACCACCTTTTCCACTTTCTGCAAGGCCTTCAGTAGCACCGGCCCATTTTCCATATGCCCGGTTTTGAAGCAGCACGACTTTATCGCCGTCACCGTTGTCGTGTTCAAGTGTATAAGTAAGGTTTTCATCAAGATCAGTGAATACCAGTTCTACCGTATTGTTGTTTTTGAGTGCATCATCCTGAACCGTTTTTACCTGCTCATAACTACGTACATCATCGGTACTGAATAGCGTAAATGTGTCATTTTGACAATCAGGATCATCAGGGTCGATACTCAGCTGGACAGTTAATTTTTGAAGTTCTGCAGTTTCATCATTAGGCATATCAAGCATGGGGCTGTCGATTTTGTTTGCACCGAGACTGTGGCTGATATCCTTCAGATAATACTGACAGGAAACAGTATGATCCTCCTGCCATGCGGCATAATGGGCATTATTAATAAAATGGAGTTTCGGGATAGAGATCCGTGCGATCATCGTGGCATCATCAATGCATCCCTCAACGGTTAATCCCATGTCTTCATCGATACCATCATACATACCATGAAGATTTCCACGAAGCTTTGCACGGGAGGTTTCCTTAAGATATTCCGCTTTAACATCACAGAAGCATTGTTCGTTATACTGGAATCCTTTTGAACCGGGGACCCATTCTGCAGAGATAATACGAACCTCGTCCTCGGGCTCCTCTTCCGGCGAATTGTCTTCAACGCCGGTAACGATTGTTTTTTCTCTCTCCTCCTCTTTTGACCGGGCAAAACCGGGGAGGTTGATATCATTCCATATTCCTGATGCCATTATTAGCACTCCAGCAAAAAAGGGTGTTTGGGTTTTATTAAGCTGTAGCAATGAAAATACGTTAAATGGGGTCAGGGGGCAAGCAGGATGTTTTTGGGGATTGCTGGTAATAAAAATGAATCGATAAATTTTACAGGAGGATAATTATTCAATGAAATGGTCTGACAAAAGAGAGTTCCTTTTTGACGGTTGTTATGTGCTGATTGTTATTGCATAGTTTGTACAATCAACGTATAAACTATGGTATATTTTCTTTATATCAGTTGATAAATATTCCAGGAAAATATGTGTCAGGAATTAGTCTTGCCAAATTGACACATTATACAATTGAAAAAACGGAGTCGCAGTTTAAAGAGACTTTCTATCACAAAGCCCACTCCTAATCAACACACCCTTGACTCTCCTGAAGCCTTTATCTACATTACTACTGAAACTCATAAACGCATATGTTCTGCGGTTGTAAATTGCAGGGCTGATTTGAACTTCGCAGAGTAGTATCGCATTGTGCAGAATCAGCGATTAATTTTCGTAGAATAGAGGAAATAATGAAAATTACTGAAAAATTAAAAGACTTCTTTTTCCAGACATCACTATTAACGATTGGTGGAATACTTTGTGCCATTGCGGTAAAAGGACTTTTAATTCCTCATGACTTTATGTCCAGTGGTTTTACTGGTTTCGCACTGATTTTTTACTATCTTTTTCCGGTTATTCCGGTTGGACTGATTTATTTCCTGATCAACATACCGGTTTTTCTTATCGGATGGCGGTTCATAGGATTACGATTTATCTTGTATACATCCTGGGGGATCATAATCTACTCAGCATTATTATTTGTTGTAACGATTAAAATCGATCTAAACGATAAACTGCTCGCGTCAATCATCGCTGGTGGACTGAGCGGTATTGGTTCCGGCATAATGCTTCGGACAAAAGGATCTTCCGGAGGATCAGAAATTCTCTGTGCGATATTTTTTAAATATTTTCATATTACTCTTGGCACCGGTATGTTGATTATCAATACTGCAGTAATGCTGGTCGCAATGTTGTTCTTCCCGCTCGAAAATGTTCTTTACACGGTTGTTTTCGTTTTCGTCTCTGCCAAGGCTGCAGACCTGTTATTTCATGGCTTGTCAAAGCGGCAGGCAGTACTCATTGTCTCCGATGATTGGAATGAAATCCTTGACGAATTAGTGAATGGTCATAAAATCGGAGTAACAGTAATTGATGGTAAAGGTGGTTATGAAGGAACTGAAAAAAAACTGCTTTATAGTGTTATAACAAGAGATCGCGTGTATTTATTAAAAAAACTGGTTTTATCCAAGGATCCGAATGCGTTTATATCAATAATTGAGGCATCTGACGTTACGGGGCTTAATATAGGAAATCAACCGAAATGGTGATCCGTACTCGTTTTATGCCCTCTGTGGTTTACAAAAGGCTACATTGCCCGAAAAATTGAACCACAGAGATCTCCGGGATGCTCCTAAAACTTCATTTGACAAGCATACCGGTCAATAATCATATTTACAAATAATTTTCTGAAAACAATCTGATTTACACATGTAAGTCATGTCACGTTTCATTGTGCAGCTGAGTAATGAAAATTATAAATGGACATTGCAATAACATACTACACCCAAAGGAGCTCTTATGAAAAAAATTGTTGGTATTCTTGTGTTACTTATGTTTACAGCATTCTCATTTGGTGAAATTGTTGATGAAGATGGATACACAAAAGATGTTGTCAGGCAAAAAGTCCAGAAATTTAAAAACATGCGGACTACCGGTTTAGTCATGCTGGGAAGTGGTGGAGTATTACTTGTTTCCGGTATCGCGTATATCAGTAGTGCTGATTGGGAATCGTACTCAACCTATGGAAGATCTGGATTTACCACAGACGATCCAGCTGGCGGGGCTGGTATTATTATGACCGCTGTGGGAGTTCCATTGACAGTTGCAGGGATTGTTTTGGCATCAATCGGTAGTAAAAAATATAAAGAGTACACATCTCGGCTACGTATGTTTTCAGGATACAATCCGCATAACAACGAATTCCGGGCGGGAATCAGCTATCGATTTTAATGTAACATCTGATGCTGGCAGAATTAACAATGTGTTTCAACATTCAAAACACAGGTTATTGCGATAGACAACAGCCTGAAAAAGATCCGCAAAAAGCAGCGTGATTACAAGAAAACATGAGGCGAATGTACCATTCACCTCATATTTTCACAAAATCAGGTTTCATACTGTAACTTTCCCAATCCCCACAAAAATCAAGCGAATACTTGAATACATCGTACTAAATACATCTCAGATACCAAAACCTTCATTGAAACAAATCCACATAATTGTTATAATTGGTGAATGGGTCAAACTCGCACTATAATAGATCATCCGATTGACACAGGAATCAGCCCCTGGAGTGGCGGGCAGATTGTTAAGAAAGATGCATGGGTACATTTCAGAGGTGAACATCTATCTATGACGTTCGCTGCGGATCCTGTTGGCGTTCTGTTCCTGAGAACCTGCGGGTGGCTGATGGCGGATGATATCGTGGCCCTTAAGGAGATTATTGACAGTATTATTGGTGAAATGCATTGGGATAACCGGTTGTGGATGCTCATAAATGATTGCTCGCAGCTTGACGGTATGGATCTTTCTGCACGTGGTATGTATTTTGACTTTGTCCATTCATGGGAGTCGCTGCGGGGCGTTGTTTTTTCTTCACCCAAACCATTGATAAAAGCGATGGTTCGCATTGGAATGTCATTTAAACGCACTGCACTCAGGATTGACATATCCCCAAACTGGCAGCATGGTTGTAACAGTATTGGTGAATGGTTTGCTGATGATACTACTGGTGAATCAATGCCAAAAATCCCTGTCCCGGATGAAAACGTGCAAAAAGAGACATTGTTAAGTGATATCGACAAAATTTTATACGCCCTTAGTGAGTTTGACTGGGTCAGTCCTGGTGGATCATTACCGGATATAGCCGGAATCTCAAAAGCATGGCATCCTTTTTTGAATGTGATCTCAACTATTAAGCGTGATATTGACAATTTGATTGTAATCAGAAACCAGCGGTTGTCAGAGCTTTCGGAATGCAATATCCGTGAGGAAACGTTGCAGCGACAGATGACCAGTACATTGATTGATTCGCAGCGATCTCATGATATCGTTGAGAAGGAAGCACAGCGCAATATCACCTTGTCAAGACTTATTGTTGATACCCAGAAAGAAACGTTGTTTGCCTTAAGTGAAATAATTGAAACCCGCTCGCGGGAAACGGCAAATCATATCAGGCGTGTTGCAGAGTATTCTGCGCTTCTTGGAAAATTACACGGACTGAATGATCGTGAGCAGCAATATATCCTGCATGCATCACCAATGCACGACGCTGGGAAAATAGCCATTCCGGATGCAATTCTTAACAAACCGGGAAAGTTGACCGATGAAGAGTTTGAGCAGATGAAAGAGCATTCGATAATCGGCTGGAATATGCTTCATGGGGGTAAACAGGAGATTATGGCGCATGCCGCAATTATCGCATACCAACATCACGAAAAATGGAATGGACGAGGATATCCTAACAAACTCAGCGGTGAAGCGATTCATCTGTATGGGAGAATTGTGGCCCTGGCAGATGTTTTTGATGCTCTCGGGTCGGATCGTTGTTATAAAAAAGCCTGGCCGCTGGAAAAAGTACTTGACCTTATACATAAAGAGAGTGGCGAGCATTTCGATCCGTCTCTGGTGGAAGTATTTTTTAACAATCTCTCGGAGTTCCTCATAATACGGGAAAGGTACCCTGATGCGCTATCTTGATGTCAAGCCATGGGAAGCAAATCATCCTCTGAATGGAAAGCCTTGTCCGGTTACAGGCCGTATACCATACATTGAGGATTCATGGATGGTGCTCAGGCCGGATTATCGTTTACGAACAGGAATTCTGGAACCGGGGGTAGTACTGTCGCTTCCTGTGGGATATACAAAAATTCAGGATACACATACTTTTTTTAAAACCCTTTCCAATATCTGCAAAAGTCCGCATTTGAACAGGGATAATTTTGTAATTGTTGAGGACTATTCCTTTCATACTGGTTCCGATTATGAGGGACGATTGATCTATATAAAGCGGATGGTTGATGAAATAAATCCGGCTGGTGTTGTGATTTTTACGCAAGCGGTCAATTGGCGATTGTCAGTGAGAATGGCTCGAGTCCTTGGTGGTCATCCATTTCCCATAATGCTTGCAGATTCTTATCGTGAAGCCCTGAATATTGCGTCAGAAATGCTGGGTCGACCGATCAGCGGTATGATGAAAAGATGTACTGATGATAAATACGATAACGGTTTGTTTTCTTTTAATGTTAAGTTGCATAATCCCAATGCCATGATTGCTGATTACTGTGGCAAGGCGCAGATTCAGGATGTCGGGGCAATCATCGAATTATGCCAGCGTCTTCCCGAGAATCCCAAACTTGCACCTAACTACTCCGTGATTCATGATTTAACGCAGCTTGTATTAACTTCAGCCAAGATGACATTCAAGCTGCTTTCTACGGTTATTTCAGATCATTGTAATGGTCAGCATGCTCCGGTATGGATTATAACTCAATCGTCATTTGTTAAGGTGTGCCTTTTTTTGTTAAGCCGATTTCCATCAAGTGAAAAGGTTGTACGTGTATTTTTATCACGGGAGCAGGCGCTTAAAGAATTTGACAACTTGAATGAAATTGGAACCCCGGAGGCATCAGAGCTAAGGATTCAGACTGCTGCACTTAATCTTCTTGATAATATCGTATGGGATAAACCGGGGTATTATGAACTTGAAGCAGTAACTGATCCTCTGCTTAAGCCACTCGCACTTGTATTGGGGGCTCTTAAACAGGACTTCGATTATTATATTCAGATACGTCAGTCTGAAGCAGACAAACTGGAATTAACCCACCGCCGGCTGATCAAACTATCGATGGAGATTGAAGAATCACTGCATAATTCAGAAGTTGACAGAAAGAAAGCTGAGGCTTTGTCAAAGGAAAATCTCACCATCGCACATGAAATAACACAGTCCCAAAAAGAAGTGTTTCTTGTTCTTGCAGACTATGTTGATGAGCGGGCTGGTTTACGTTTAGGATATACGAGGGTTCTTGCCGGTTTTGTAAAAAAATTGTCCGGAATGATCGGCTATAGTTCTGAGGATCAGGATCGTTTACATGATGCTGCTCTGTTGTTTCATGTCGGCTATATAAGTGTTGCTGATGATAATTCAATCGATGAAGTTGGGAAAAAACGTGCGCATTGCATTCTCGGCAGTGAGGTACTTGGAAGAATCTATGCTGTCATGATGCAATTTGGTTCACGTATTGCAAGGTCGCATCACGAGAAGTGGGATGGAACCGGTATACCTGATGGCCTTGCCGGTGAATCGATCCCACAGGAAGCCCGCCTTGTACATATTGCAGAATTTATTCTCGCGCAGGATTCGGAATCACTTGACAATGCGCTGCTGCTGGAAGCCGCTGTATCGCTTGACCCCGGAATGGTAGTGACCGTCAGGTCGAATCTTCTAAAAATACTCGAGTGGAAAAAAGAGATATCCCAACAGTTTAAGCAGGATGTTTGAGACCTGTTCAGAGTTTTCCGGTGATTCTTGTGTTGACAAGAACGACCATTTCGCCTTTTGGTGACTTTTTTGCAAAATGAGCAAGAAGATCCTGTGGTGTACCACGTAAAAATTCTTCGTAGAGTTTTGTCAATTCACGTCCGATAACAACAACGATATCAGGCAGGATCAGTTTCATCTCTTCAAGTACCTTGACAATACGATGTGGCGTCTCATAAAACAGAACGGTTCGTGACTCGTTTTTAAGCTCCTCAAAAAAACGTATCCGCTGGCTGCTCTTATGCGGAAGAAAGTATTCAAAAACAAACCGGTCTGTAGGCAGACCACTGCAGACAAATGCTGAAAGAAGAGCTGATGCCCCCGGAATCGGTATAACCACAAGCTGATTTCTGATTGCCTCTCTGACAAGGTTAAATGCCGGATCTGCCACTCCCGGTGTACCGGCATCACTGACAAGCGCAAACTGCTCGTTGTTTTTTAAACGCTCAATAATCTGAGGAGTGACCTTCTCCTTGTTGAAATCATGATAAGAGATCATCGGCTTTGATATGTTGTAATGATCAAGCAGCTTCTTTGTCACTCTGGTATCCTCAGCAAGGACACAGTCTACTGACGCAAGCACTTTAACTGCCCGATAGGTGATATCCTCAAGGTTTCCGATTGGCGTTGCAACAATGTAAAGTGGCATATGCGCTCCGTGGCGTGTGATTAGTGATTAGTGAGTGCGTCCGCTCGCCGGACGTATCCTGTCCCTACTTCCATCATCATCATCTTCATCATCATCTTCTTCTTTCTTCCCACTTCCCACTTGCTACTTGCTACTTGCTACTTGCTACTTGCTACTTGCCCCATCCCTCAAATACCGTTCAAGTATCAAACACGCTGCAACTCTGTCGATAGTAGTTTTCTGTCTGCGATCTTTTTTTTTGCGCGTCATCATTATTGATGCAGCTTCGATGGATGAAAAACTTTCATCGGCAAACTCTACCGGTATTGTTATAAATGGTTTTAATTTCTCAACAAATGCCCTGATCTCAAGAGTCATTTGTGTTTCGTTGTCATTATGATCAAGGGGGAGGCCAACGATAAGTCGATCCGGTTGTTCATCGGTGATAATTGCCACAATCTGATTGATTATGTTATCAGACTGCTTTCGATCAATCGTTGTCAATCCGCGTACGATCGTTGCTGTTTCATCCGTAACTGCAAAACCGATTCTACGGCGTCCGTAATCCAGGCTTAGTAGCTTCATCAATTTCCTTGGTCCACGACATCAGCACTTCAAGTATTGACATATTGGTATTTGCAACCTTTGGTTTCTTATTAAGTAAAAACCTGAAACTTCCTTTTTTTAGTTCAAGTGCCGTAAAAAGAGCATCTTTTGCAACAAGTCCATCAGCAGTTGCAGCATACACAATACGACCATCACTGAAATATATAAGACAGACCGGATTATCAATTTCAATAATAAGACAACCGGTCTTCTGGCCTGCTTCAATGTATTGCATTACTTCAGAAAGATTGCCATCAGCAACTTCACCTGCAAGGGCTGCAGTAGATGAATCAGGCTCCATTGTACCAGAATCGGTTGCGGCTCTGTCCTTGACAAATTCAAGCTGCTTTACGATTTTTGTTAAATCTTTATCGGTAATCGTGATCCCCAGGAATGACATATGCATGTTCTGACTTGGATACATTGATGATGGATCGGGTACATTGTAGGTCACGACAAGTGTTGATATCGCATTGTTACCTGCAAGCAGTATGCGTTCAACCGTGTTTGAGATTGTTTTGTCAAGGTTCCAGTCGATCATTATGATATCAGGAATGTAGTTGTCTATTACAGAGGTAAGATTCCTGGTGTCATGTGTAAATTTAGCATGAAACCCGATCTCATTAAAATATCGCCCTATTGGAACAGATGTACTTGTAAACGTGTTGGAAACGGTTTTCGATTCCTTAGCAATAACCAGCACTTTTCTGGCAGATGCGGTAACTGATTTGAGTCCGGAGGTGGGTTTCTTTTTTGCCTTGATTGCTATAAAAACAATAAAGGTCAGAATTAGAAAGAATATCAGAATTGATACCACCAATAATATGATAACTTTATTTTCCTCATAAAATGACATGACAGTTCCCGGAATGATAACTTTACCACTTCTTTTTTCAATCCACCCGGGAAAATCTTTATACAATACTTTGCACCACGAATCACCTTCACCGATGAGCCGCAGTTTATCACCCTTACTGACAATACCAAGAATTGGTGAATCAGGACTTAACTCAAAGAGAATTTTTGATGGAGAAACGGTAACAAGAAAGACTTTATTTAATTGCTGCTCCTCAACATTCTGCTCAATAATAGGCAGTTTTGAGAAATTCAGGCGGGATTGATTTCTCTTCTCTTTTGCTACCTGTTCGATACTATCCTGAACTCTTGCACGTCGCATCTCTGCTGCACGAGCCTCTGCAGCCCGTACCTGTTGCTCCTCAGTATTTGACCGCGATGGCGGTTGTTGAGCAGGTGACACTACAGGTGCTTGTGTCGTTGTTGCGGTGGATGGCAGAGATGGCGCAACTGGAGTGTTATTATCTGCCGTTGATTGTGCAACTTCTTGTGAGGATGATGTATTGTTCGTTGCAACAGGGGCGTTTTCTGATGGTGGTGCATTTGGATCAATCAGTTGAATATCTGATTTCTGAATCCATACCGGCATACCTTTAAAATCAATTCTGTACCAGTAATTTGAACTTACGAGAATAGAATAGCGTTCGCCTTTTTGGGCAAGTCCCATGAATTTTGCGTTAATACTGGGCGCAAGATACAATTTAGCATAAAAATTAGTAACCTCTATCTGCTTTTCAGCAGAAAAAGTGAGAGAGGTTACCAGAAGTATAAATAACGAAAGTAAACGTAGCTGAACTACTTGCATGTTCAGGTAGTTTCACTGATTTTTGATTTGTAAATGAAAAACGCGACACCGCTGGCAACAATTGCTACCAATGCCAGAAGAACAATTATTATTCCGGTTGGTGATCCCTTTGCTTTATTGACAACATCACCAGCACGCTTCTCAAGCCATCCTTCACTATCACGGTATTTCACCTTATACCATGCATCACCAATGCTTAGTAATGGAAGATACTCACCTTTATGTGCAGTACCAACAACTGGTGATTTCGGATCAAGATCTTTGTATACATTTACAAACGAAGATGTTACACTGACATACTGATCTTGTGCAAAAGTCCTGGTTGTAAACATCACAACTGATGTAAGCAGAAGAAGTGATATCGTTAACAAACGCATGGCAGCTGCCTCCTTAAACTATAATTTTGGTAAAATGTTCTGTAATTTCTCTTTGAAACGTTTTGTTGAATCGCCCGAATGAAATTTTAACCTTACTTTAAGATACCAGATTTTACTGGAAATTTCAGATGAAAATTCATTTATACGAATTGCATCTTTTTCAGTTATTACCAATTCTTTTGAATATAATTTGTGGATATTCACAAAATCATTTTTAGTGAAGCTGTAATGATCGGAAAATGCGATTTTTTTACAGGGTATTACTCCAAGTGATTCAAGTGATTCAAAGAAACGTTCCGGACGGGCAATTCCGCATACTGCTACAGGATCAGAACACGGAGGTCTTTCGGCTATTTCTCCTGTTCCGGCATTTATCCAGCCACATGGTTGTGGATATGCAATGAAAGTGGATGCCTGTTTGTATGTACTCTTTATTGAATCTTCAAGGTGTAATAATAGTTCACGATTCTCCTTTTTACCGATAAGGCAGATAACATGTGCTCTGCCAAGTGAGCTGACCTGTTCACGTAAAAAACCATCAGGGAGCATCCGGTCATTAAAAAGACTTTCATTGACACATACAATATCCAGATCCCGTTTCAACTGTCGATGCTGGAATCCATCATCAAGAATAAATACCACATTCCCGGCTACCTGCTCGATCTGCTGCGCAACCCTTAATCGATGTGCGCTGATACCCAGCCAGCAGTTTGAGAGTACATTGTGCAGCATCGCGGGTTCATCACCGCAATCATGCCAATTGATTTTCTCTCCGGGGGCAGCAATAAAATCAGATCTGTTTTTTCGCCGGTAACCTCGTGAAAGAATTGCTACAGTGTTTCCTGTTTCCTGCAGCATCTCACCAACCATCATGGCACAAGGGGTTTTTCCTGTTCCGCCAGCTCTGATTCCTCCAATACTGATAACCGGGCTTTTTAATGATAAAACAGCTGCTCTCCCGGAAGTAAAACGGCCATTGCGGATCTTCATTGCTAATGAATAGAGTGATGATAAAAACCGTACCGGAGGCGAACCCTTTAAAAGATTCGGGAGAGGGGAGTCGTATGGTTGCTGTTGTAACATAACTGTTGTTGGAACTTGTTGTTAAAATGTGGTATGGAAGAATCCAGGAGCCAGAATCCAGAATTCAGAATCCAGAATTCAGAATCCAGGAGCCAGAATCCAAATGCCAAGAGCCAATATCCAGAATAAAATTAGTTCCGGGGGATTGGTTTTCAAAGGAGAATTAGTTTATCATCTGCACGGCCTGCACGACAGCTTGCTATTTTAAAGGCACTTTTGCACAGATCACCCGGTCATTACCGCCAAGATCCCTTATTAATTGTATATTCCGCCATCCGTGCTCAAAAAACATTGTTTTTACAGTATCACCCTGATTGTAACCTATTTCGCAATAGAAATTGCCGTCGTTACGGATCCAGTTATGTGCCTGCTGTGCAAAGTACCGGTAAAATCCAAGTCCATCGGCATTATCGGTGAGAGCACCTGCCGGCTCATGGTGCTTTACAGATATGTCAAGTGTCGCATATTCGTCAAGAGGAATATAGGGCGGATTACTTACGATAAAATCGAACTGATATTCCCTTTTTATTGCATTCAGAAGATCTGTACAGACAAAGCGGATAGCAGTACGGCTGTTTATCGTAGCAGTACGTAACGCATTTACAGATATGTCAACTGCAACTGCTGACCAGGTCAGACGCTCTTCGGTTAGTATACAGGCGATAATCCCGCTGCCGGTTCCGATATCCGCAAAGCGCGCTGTAGCGACGGACTCATGTTTAAGCACCTGCTCAATCAGGATCTCGGTATCGGGTCTTGGTATGAGTACATCCGGATTTACTTTGAATTCCCTTGAATAAAAGTAGGCAGAGCCAAGAATATACTGAAGCGGTTCCCCGGAAATTCTTCTTTTGATTACGTCTTTAATACTATCAATTGCAGCATCTCCGACCTCTTCACGGCCACGCAGCATAAGCTCCGTGCGGGAATATCCGGTAAAATGCATCAGAATCTCCTCAGCCTGTACACGCGCAAAATCATCAAGAAAGTGGAACTGGTTTACAATGTAGGATAGCATTTCGTGAAGGGTCATAGGGAGTTCCTAGGGGGAGAATCCAGAATTTAGAATCCAGAATCCAGTAGATAGGAACAAATGCAGTCAAGACCTTCTGGCTACTGGCTACTGGCTACTGGCTACTGGCTACTGGCTACTGGCTACTGAATTCAGGCTTCTTCTTCCTCTCACTCCACTCCGCTGCTGCTGACCTTTTCTTCAAGATCTGCAATTGCGAGTGCATCGATGAGTTCGTTGAGTGTGCCGTTTATTACGGCATCAAGACTGTACAGCGTAAGATTGATACGATGATCAGTAACTCTGTTTTGTGGAAAATTGTAGGTCCGGATTTTCGCACTCCGGTCACCGCTTCCGACCATACTTTTTCTTGCTGCGGATTCAACAGCTTCTATCTCAGTAATTTTCTTTTCGTAAAGGCGCTGCTGAAGCACTTTCAGTGCTTTCGCTTTATTCTTTATCTGCGACTTTTCGTCCTGACAGGTTACCACAACCCCGGTCGGGACATGCACAATGCGAACGGCTGAGTAGGTCGTATTGACCGATTGACCACCGGGACCGCTTGAACAGTAGAGGTCGATGCGCAGATCGTTTGGATTTATGTCAACCTCGAACTCATCAGCTTCAGGAAATACCGCCACTGAAGCAGCAGACGTATGGATTCGCCCCTGTGTCTCAGTCTGGGGAACGCGCTGAACACGGTGTACACCGGACTCATACTTTAACGTACCGTAGGCATTAGAGCCTTTAACCAGGAATATAATTTCCTTGATTGCTCCGACATCCCCGGCTGACGAACTGAGAACCTCAATGCTCCAGCCGCTGTTCTCAATAAAATGAGTATACATTCTGTAAAGATCGGCTGCAAAAATACCAGCCTCTGTTCCACCGGTTCCCGCACGAATTTCAACAACTGCATTTTTCAAGTCTTTAGGATCCCTCGGTACCAGAAGCATCTTTACTTCCTGCTCCAGAGCGGGGAGTGCAGCTTCCTTCTCCTTGAGTTCCTCCTGGGCAAGCTCAATCATATCTGCATCACTCTCAAGTTTGAGCAGTTCATGCGAATCGCTGATTGCTTTTACCGTGTCGAGATAGGTGCGGAAAACAGGAAGACTTTTTCCAATGTGATTATATTCCCGGCCAAGCTTCTCCATCCTTGATGAATCTGCGCTGACTTCAGGTGATGCCATCTCTGTTTCAAGTTCTTTATACCGTTGTATAAAGCTCTCAACCTTTTCAATCATCATAATGCGGCCTTAAGTGCTTTCGCTGCTACCTCAAGCTGTGTTTCATCAGGATTTTTTGTCGTTATCTTCTGAAGCCACAAGCCGGGCATGATCGCAGCTTTAATTAAAGGAATGTGCTGATATTTATCACTCAGCTTCAGTACTTCATAGCTGGTTCCCGATACAATGGGAATAAGTGCAATATGAAGCAGAAATCGTGAGAATATATTTGGGAACGGTCCAAAGTTCATAATGTACACTGCATCAACAACAGAAAAAAGAAGTATGCAGATAAAACCGACAAGAAAAAGAAAGCTTGTACCACAACGCGGGTGTAATGTTGTATAAGCTTTCATATTATCAATAGTCAGTTCTTTACCGTCTTCATAGGTAAAGATCGCCTTATGCTCGGCGCCATGATATTCAAATACACGCCTGACCTCTTTCCACATGCTGATAAGTGCCATGTACCCGATCAAAAGGGCTATACGGAAAATTCCCGCAAGTGTATTAAAAAGCAGTGCCGATTCCTGAGGAACGATCTGCGAAATAAGCCACATCGGGGCATACATGAAAAGTCCGAATGTAATAACCAGTGAAATAACAAGGCTGAGTATTGAATAAAAGTTTTCCATCGCCTTGCTGGTCTTTTTCTGCTTTTTTGATGGATCTTTCGCATTTTCAGCTTCTGTAATAATATCTGCCGAACGCGACAGTGTTTTATATCCCACAATCATTGATTCAAAAAGATTTACAGTACCTCTAAGGATGGGTAGTTTCAGGATTGGATACTTTTTAGTCACTGATACAAAATTTTCCTCTTCAATAAGGATATCATCCGGTCCCCGGCGAACAGCCATAGAGATCTTCCTCTTACCCCGCATCATGACACCCTCAATAAGCGCCTGACCACCAACCGTATTTTTTTTCTCAGCAGAGAGCAATCCGGCGATCTGAGCTGTTACAAAAAAGAGGTGTTGTTTAAGATTCATTATTTTTTTTGCTCCAATTTAGTTACGAAAACAGTCGATAAAACAAGGTATTCGTATAAAAGCGAAATTTGTTTTGGCTTTCAGAGTTGTGGCTTAGGGCTCACTGAATCCTGAAGATAAAAAAAGGACAAAAAAGACCTGATGGCCCTTTTTGTCCAAATTTTTTAAACAAAAAACTACGATTCCTGCGAGGTTTTCTGGTAACGTTTACGGAAACGATCTACGCGACCTGCACTGTCAATAAGTTTCTGTTTGCCTGTGTAGAATGGATGACATTCATTGCAGATATCAATATGTGTACTTTGAATAGTAGCACTTGTTTCAATCTTGTTACCGCATGAGCAGGTGAATGTTACCGCTTCGTACTTAGGATGAATTTTCTCTTTCATTACTAATTCCTTCCAGTATTGACCATTTTGATTAACAATCTTACAAAATACCAAATTCAATTTCACAGCGCAAGCGAAAAATGTGATTGGAAATGCGAATCTGTGTATACATCGACAAACTAAATGTATCACCAATCACATGGAGGAGCTCCGGCCGCTTTAAGCCAGGGTGCGGCGTTCAATTGGCGCAGGTGCACCATATCGGGAATACGTTTCAAAGATAACAGAAGATCACAATTTTCCCAACCCCGACCCGGTTTCTTGCTACATTATACCATAGGAAAAAGGAGTATACGTGAACTATTTGAAACTAACCGGCTTGATAACAGCAGTGTGTCTGCTTGCCCAGGGTATCCTCTATGGCCAGAGCGATTCCACGTCAGATTCATCATTGCAGCACCTCGACAGGGTGATTGTCTCTGCAACAAAATCATCACGCAAAATCAGTGAAAGTGCAGCAAGTGTTGTAGTGATCACCCGAAAAGAGATTCAGGCATCAGCGGCGAAAAATATTGATGATGTCCTGCAGTATGCGTCGGGGGTTCAGGTCAAACGTTCGGTAGGTATGGGGGAAGGGGTTCCGTCGGATATTGTGCTCAGGGGAATTCCGGGAGCACTTGCCGCCACCAGGGTACTGATCCTTGTTGATGGTATCCCGACTAATGTTGCCGGAACGCCGTTTTTAATTGTCAACGAGATTCCGCTTGATGCAATTCAGAGAATTGAAATTGTCAAGGGACCGTTTTCTTCACTATATGGTGCAAATGCGCTTGGCGGGGTGATTAATATTATTACCATTCAGGGTGATGGAAAACCGACGTTCACGGTCAGTGGTGAAACGAGTTACCCTTTTACAATACTTGATAATGTGAAGGATAATCCGGATCTATGGGATGATGTAAATATTGAGACCTACTGGAATGCATCTGTTCAGTCAAGCGGTAAAGTCGGAAAGTATGATTATCTGGTCAGTGCCGGTGCGCGGACAATTGGAAATTATTTTCTTAATGACAGTGTAATGATACGCAATGTAATCAGTGGCAGAGATACTACCTATATGCGTTCTGCTGAAAATGATTATGATTACAGGGACTATCGTTTTTTTGTAAAGGGTGGCTATAGCTTTACCGATAATACGCGATTATCACTGAATCTTCGTTATTTTAACAGTTCTCTCGGTTTCGGGGTGACATCAACGGAAGACAATGATCCCCGGATCACTGCGGGAAGTAAATTTCTTATCGGCCCGTATCTTGACTTTAAGCCATTTGGTGTAGTAACTGCAACTATCGGAGGATTTTTTCGTAATGTACGTGGTGAATATCTTGATCAATATACCGATACTGAAAAAGTACTACAACCGTCAGTCTTTGATGTTGCATCGAAGGATTTGCAGATTGATGGGCGTATTGCAGCAAAACTGTTTAAAGTAAATACGCTTACTGTTGGGTTCGATCAACTCTGGAACACTATAGACTTCAGTCCGATGAGCGACCGGAATACCCGTGAACCAATTGAAGGTGCGCAATCTGCTGAGAAAACATTAACCAACACAGGTATTTACATTCAGGATGAGACAGAGCTCTTTACATTTCTGCATATTGTTCCTGCTTTACGCTTTGATTACCATTCAACCTATGGTACAAATCTTTCACCGAAAATCGGTATCGCTGCAGATGTCCATGACAAATTGACCATACGCACATCAGTTGGTAAAGCCTACCGTGCACCATCAGCGACCGAACTTTACATGCCGGACATGTATTTTTCTCCCGTATACCTGCGTTCCAATCCGGAGATTCTGCCGGAATATGCAACCAGCTTTGATGCCGGTTTCGGACTGGAAATGCCATATGGATTTAATTTATCGTGCGACTACTTTCATAATAAGCTATCCAATCTGATTGTTCTTGGTAATCTCGAACTGGGGAATGTTTACACTGCAAGTCACGTGAATGTAAGTGATGCCTGGTCGTGGGGTTTTGAAAACGAACTAAGCTGGAAGCAATTCAGGTGGATCAGCGCAAAACTGAATTATGCCTATACAAAATCGGAAAATGAAACATACAAACAGCCACTGGATCTTGTACCGTTACATAAAGCTAATTTTCAGCTTGATATCACGAAGTCATTCCGTAACGGACTTCTTTCGGTTGCAATTGACGAAGGGTATGTTGGTGAACGCTCCGGAATAAACTGGCGGAGTGGTACAAAAGTAAATTTTACCAATAAAGGTGCACAACTTGAGCCGCATTATGTGACACTTGAAGACTATTTCAGAACCGATTTTACTGTGTCATGTACCTTCGCAACGCACTATACTATTTCACTAAGCGCACAGAATCTCTTTAATGCAGCAATAGAAGAGAGTTTCGGTACACTATCACCGGGAAGATTTGCAGTCGTAAAGGCGAAAGTTGTTTTTTAGGGAGGTCGCTTCCGCTTTGCGAGCGGGTGGGGGCGAGCGCATAAGTACACTGCTGCCTTGCAAACACTAAGTTAACAACACTGAAATCCTCTGCCGCGGGGGAAGTTTTAAAACTATCTGGCAATATGGTTCCGATTTTCTTCAAGTCTCCATGCGGGAGATCCTTGGGAGTACCTGACGAGATCGGATTCAGGGGACGGTTACAGCCTGCCGGGCATCTGCCTGAACATATCTGACCAACCTGTCAAAAAAAAGGCCATTCCTAACGGTCAGGCCTCTGAAAAATAAAATTGAACCCCAACTATAACCGTGGGATATTCATAAATACTGGTTATTATAATAAAGAGTCATTACGTCTCTTCTGTCAATTATTGTTTGTATACAGTGATTGATAAAAGTGAGAGCATCTCCAACATCCCCGGCTCATCAAGTCTGATGTTAAACGCTGAACTCAGTGCTGCAAGTGATAGCAACGGAATTTTCCAGCTTTTTTCATTTTTGTCAATATTGATATTAATTGCAGCAGGATCTCCGCAATCCGGAAGTGGTTTTAATACTTTTTGTGTTGTATCCCAAATTGCACAATCATCACCAAACAGATAGATCGAGTCTGACTCGTTTGATGTCTTCCAGTGGCCGTTATCCCGCAGAGCTGTATCTTTTGAAGTCAGGTACACTGCATTAAGTTTGAAGGTCGAGTCTTTGTTGATTAACACGGTAATTCTAATAGAATCATTGGTTATATTAGGGATGACTGGAAATATACTAATCCAGTTACCCACAAAGTCGGGTGTAGGAGTATCATCAGGTGTTGTAGGGTCATCAGGTGTTGTAGGATCATCAGATGTTGTAGGATCATCAGATGTTGTAGGATCATCAGATGTTGTATTTGTTATTGGATTGGCATCTGATGGATCTTCGGAATCCTTACTGCAACTGAATATAAACAATCCTGTTATTATGGCACAAAGAACCAAAATCTTTTTCATAGGTCTCCTTTAATCAGTGTATCTGGAAATAACTATCACTAACATATACAAAACATTGATGCGATGATATTAATTTTTTTGCTCCATGTGGATAATTGTGGACTAAACTGGTGATTTGGTTCAATTTCGGATTGAATGGGCAGTGGTTCCCGGAAGAGGGCAAGGTGCACAACGCAGTGGTTCCCGGTAAAAAAATATACATTTACTCTTCAAAATCTGAGTCTTTAACGATATAATCTTGTGGTAAAAATTATTGATAAGTAATTGAAATAGTGATGGAAATGAGCAAACCTGATGGATTCACAAGAGAAAAAAATAAAGATCAACTGGGAGGGATCACTCTTTTGCCATCACAGTCTTGCAATGGTAAATCGTGAGTTTCTCACAGAATTAACCTATTATAACAACTTTGATATTCGGCATGTGCCTTTTGAACGCGATCAGTTTAAACCTGATGAGCACTCAAAATACTCCCGGTTGGCAAACGTTTCGGCGGCTGTGCATCCCGACGCTGACATCCATATTCGTCACCGGTGGCCCCCCGATTTCTCGAGACCATCAAGCGGAAAACTTATTGCCATGCAGCCCTGGGAGTACGGGAGTCTGCCGGTAAAATGGCGTGATTATATGAATAGTACCGTTGATGAAGTCTGGGTGTATACGCACTACCTTAAAAAATGTTATGTCAACTCCGGTGTTGATGAAAAAAAAATTGTGACTGTTCCTCTTGGTATAGATCCTGATGTCTTCAAACCGGGGGCAGAGCCATTGCGCACAATGGTTGATTTATCAAACGGCAGGTATACCTTCTTTTTTAACGGCGGGGCAACTTTACGCAAAGGTGTTGATATACTGGTAAATGCTTATCTGAATGAATTTTCAGTCTCAGATAATGTATGTCTCGTTATAAAAGATTCCTGTGCATATGCAAAAAATCTGTCTGCCAGAATCGAAGAGCTGTCGAAACGTACTGATATTGCAAAAATAATTTATTTAAATGTCAACGTCGATCACTACGAGCTGCCATCATTGTATGCTGCCTGCGATTGTTATGTTCATCCCTACAGAGCGGAAGGGTATGGGTTACCGATTGCCGAAGCGCTTGCATGTGACAAACCGGCAATAGTTACCGGCGGCGGATCATGTCTTGATTTTATCGATCCGGATATGGCTTATTTTGTCAAGTGCTCGATAGAGACGATGAATCAGAAGGTTGTAAGTGATATGCCAACCGTTGATTTTCCGTTCTGGTTTCTACCGGATATGGAGCATTTACAAAAAGTAATGCGGTATGTTTTTGACAACAGGAAACAGGCAAATGACAGAGGTAAAAAGGCCGGAGAAATGATCCGTTTGAAACATACCTGGGCCCGTGCAGCAAGGGTTGCAGCCGAGCGATTCTGTTTGTTATGTGGTGTTTACCCGCAAAACTGTACTGATGACAGGCAGCAGTTGATGCTTGATTATGCCATTAAGCTATTGAAGAATGGTTTGTTTAAAGATGCATCAGAGCTTTTTACGCTGATACTGCAGACGTATGGTGATAACTCCATGTGTTATGAAGGACTTGGTCTGATCGCATTTCAACAGAAACAATATAATGACAGTTTCGAATATTTAAAAATCGCCAACAGAATCAGTCCCGATGTCTCCGACATTCTGCTTAACTGGTCGGAAGTCGCCCGCAGGCTTGGAAATCTTGTCGAACTGCGTCAACCCCTTATTTACATGATCAGGCAGCACCCGTACAACCCTGATGTAGAATCTCTCGCCAGAGAGCTTGGTGTTTTTGTTTGAATCACCAGTTATAATTCTATTATTTTGGAAAATCAGCCAAATTGGGCAGTTGCCATTATCCCGGGGGAAGACGGACAGGCACGAGGCCGGTCCGTACGGAAAATGGGGGATATGCGGTTAATGGCAATCGTTTTTTATAATACCGGTAATTTTTTTAGCAATTATAATATTCCGGGGCCATTATTACCTCTAATCCTGTCAATTCTTCTATCTTCTTTTTGTATAGATCAAAAATATGACACGCACCCATGTATACCTCATAATTAACGGATTCTCCACGAATAGTCAATTCTAAACAACTATATCCGCCACCCTTTGCAGGCAAAACGTTTTGTATTGTAATCGACACAATTTCAGATATATCAAAAACATGGCAAAAGGATTTGTCTGCGAATCCGATTACTGAATTTTTATTATCAATCCAGATAGCCGGGATTAATTGATTATCCGGTAATAAAATTTTCGGTCTGCGCATTATATGTTTATTAATTGTATAATGTGATGATGTCTTTATTTCTTCATCTATTGTAATGAAATT
>JAAZBG010000053.1 GCA_012513915.1 Fibrobacter sp. | reverse complement strand
TTCAAGGATCAGTATGAAATGGACGGTCCCTATCATGTTCTGGTGTTGGATAACGAAAAGATTTCTTCCGACAGTGTCCAGTCCCCTGACGATCCTGATGCTTCCTATCGCAAGAAAGGCAAACAGCAGGTTAAGGGGTACAGCGTTAATGTGACGGAGACCATCTCTGAGGACAAAAGCCCCGATTTGATCACGCAGGTGCAGGTGGAGAAAGCCACCGTGGCAGACAACGATTTCATGGCTGAGGCCATCAAGAAAACGGCCGTCATGACCACTCAGCAGGTGGAGCGCGTGTATGCTGATGGCGCCTACCAGAGCCCAGAGAACGACATCAAGGGCATTGACATGGTCTATACCGGTATCCAGGGCAAGCCATCACAGTATGAGTACAAGAAGTTGAAAAAGAACCTATTGCAGGTTTCTGACCAGCAAACCGGTGCCTGTTTCGAAGCCCGCCCCACCAAGCCTCGCAAAGGGCTTAAATCAAACGGATGGACGTTCATTAACGCCGATGGAAAACGCTGCACGGTAACCCATGAGGCAGTCAGGACATCACTCAAACGACAAGAGCTAGCTGGACGATCGGTAGAAGAGCTCAAGAAGCGCAACAATGTTGAGTCAAGTATCTACTGTCTTGGTCAGCGTTTGAACAATGCCAAAAGCAAATACAGGGGCTTGCTCAAACAAAGGCTGTGGGCATGGTCACGCTGCTTGTGGATTAACCTGGTCAGAATCGTTCATTTTGTGAACGTGCCATCCCCAAGCGTGGGGTAAATACATAAAAATTAACACCTCTTAACGTTTTCCGCTGATTTTTGTTTCAATACCCCTTTGAGTATCGCACGAATGAATGCCGCTCAGACTCCTGTACGGATTATGCGATACTCGCAACGCAAGAAGACTTGGGGGATTGAATGAGAAAAAGGGCTTTTCGTAGAGGGCTCATATATTATACTTTATGGAGATAAAAAGAAGAATTTTAGTCTATGGACTTTCAGATACATGGGGCGGTGTAGAGTCAATAGTAACTTCATTGATTGTTATATTACAAAAATGGTTTACTATTGATGTGATCATTCCAACAAAAAAATGTTCATATTTACCTCTGCTACAAAATAATGGTATTTCTTATTTCATTATTACATCATGGGGGAAGAATCCTTGTGCCTTTCGATCAGAATTAAAACAAGTATATCATAATCAATATGATTACATTTGGATTAATTCCTCAATAAGAAGTAATAGAGATATAATTACTATTACCCGTAAGTATTCTTCTGCAAAGATAATCACTCATTCACATGGTTCATCTTTTGAGGAAAAATCTTTTATTAAGTCCATAATACTTCGTTATTTGCACAATTTCAACAAGCGTTATTATCTCAAAAATATTGATTATGCTTGTTGCTGTTCGTTATTGTCAGCTAGTTGGTTTTATGGAAATAATTACATTAAGAGCCATAGAATGATTTTAATTAAAAATGGCATTGATTTTAAAAAATTTAGCTTTGATGATTCTATCAGGACTACTTACCGAAAGATATTTAGTTTTACTGATGACCAATTTGTGATTTTACATGTTGGTAGATTATGTGAGGTTAAAAACCAGCGTAAGCTTATTGATATTTTTAGTGAATTAGTAAAGATTAATCAAAAAGCCATTTTGTTAATTGCTGGAACGGGTGAGTTATATGAGGAACTTTCTCAATATACAAATTCGTTACATCTTCAAAACAAAGTGATGTTCCTTAGTTCAAGAGATGATATTCATGCTATTATGCAAGCAGCAGATTGTTTTGTCTTGCCTTCATTTCATGAAGGTTTCCCTGTTACGCTTACTGAAGCACAAGCTTCTGGCTTGGAGTGCTTTGTGTCATCCAATATTTCGAAGGAAGTAGATATTGCCGAATGTGTGCATTTTCTTGATTTATCGATGTTATCGTCTGAATGGGCAAAGATTATTAATCAAACCACTGTATCAAACATATCAGTACGAATAGAAAGAGGTTTGAAAGTAAAAACTAAAGGTTATGATATAGCAGAAGTGGCTTCTTTTTTTGCGAATACAATCAAATAATTATTTGTAGTGAAATATAAATTGTCATTATTTTTAATATCATTTTTA
>JAAZBG010000006.1 GCA_012513915.1 Fibrobacter sp. | reverse complement strand
TAAAAATATCTTTCTCAACTACAAATCAAGGCATTAAAACTCGAAAAAGGACAAAATACGAGTATAATTATGAACTTGAGAAATTAAGCGGTTCAAGAAATTATACTGAATTTGAGATGTATAAGAGTTTTCTTATTTCACATTGTGAAGACAATAATTTGTCAAAAAAATTAATGGTTCAATTAAAAATGGAATTAGAACATATGAATATGCATCTAAATGATGAGCTTGAATATTATTCAGCATATAAATACATATGTAAAATCCTTAAACAAGATCGATAATGAGCTTTATTGGAGAATCTTAGCAATCTGAAAAAATCTTTTAAATGGCCGCCTCTATTTACTTTTTTCTCTGAAATGGTCAAGGAATTATGTCAGATATATTTACACCAACCAAGCGACATGAGATAATGTCAAGCATCAAGGGTAGCAATACAAAGCCCGAAATACTTGTCCGAAAATTTCTTTATAATAATGGCTTCCGGTTTAGACGTAATGTAAGAACACTCCCGGGATCTCCTGATATTGTGATTAAAAAGATTCACACAGTAATTTTTATCAATGGTTGTTTTTGGCATGGGCATCAAAACTGCAAGGCTTTTCGTATTCCAAAAACTCGTACGGAGTTTTGGATCCAAAAGATTCAAAGGAATAGAGAAAGGGATGAGGAGGCAATAAAGAAACTACAGACACTCGGGTGGGATTGCATTGTCGTGTGGGAATGTCAGTTAAAACCAGGCAGAAGAAAGGTGACTTTGGAAAAACTCTTGGATGTGTTGTATGATATATACTTGGATAGTAGTAGGTTATGAAGAAGGGTTGGATAAGAACATTCGGTCTGGTTTCTTAAATACATAACTCCTTCAATTTGCTAACAATTGAAATATCAGTTGAATTCCCCCCCCTTTTTGTATAATATAGAACTTGTTCAATCCAATCAAATAATTTTGTATCCTCTTTAGTATCAGAATTCCAGTAATAAGAAAGTTCATTACTAGGCGTTTCCATAATAATACTCTTGATAGATTCGAAGTTCTCAATAAGGTTAAAAAATATCCTGGAAGCGTTAATGAAAGTGCAATTCCCAATTCTAATACTTGATTTTCCTCCGGCAGTAAATAAATCCCTAATATTTTTGCATACTACAGATTCGTTGTTGACCAACCATGCTGGTATACGATTGAATTTATTACTGCCGTTACCAAAAATCTCTGGAAATAAAACCATTACATTGTTGATGATTCTTGATTTCTCATCTCTTGAGAGTACATTCCAAATCCTAATAATTAAATTATTAGATTTCTGTTTTTTCTTGTCAGCATCGATCCACCATAATTCTTCGCCTGGCTTTAGTTTTTCTCTGTAATAGTTAATTATTGGTTCAATTGGGTTGTTTTTTTTTCGTAATTGGTTATAAGGAATATGAATCTTGTCAAAAATTGTAGCCCCTTCATCTAAATTCATGTCTATAAGGTATCTTGGGGAGTGAGTTACGACAACATCTGATAGCACATCTTCATAAGGCCTACACTTAAACTCTAATGGGTCAGCCAGTTTGGCAAAAAGCATGTAGATCCTTTCAACAGAATCAACCCTTGTTGTTTCTAAAACGCTGTTACCTGTTGTCCTCCAATGATTTTGCGTGGTTGTTTTTACTTCTACCCCATAGTACTTATTTGCAATAATATCTGGGAACCTTTGTCCTCCAATTAATTCAATTGTGTTTTCAAACGGGGTGCCTTTTGCCGCTCTCGCCATTTCGTCTTTAATGAATGGCTCAATATCACTTCCTTTGAGTTGTGCAATCTCATGTGAATTTAACTCCGCCAGTGAATTCAGATTTATAATTGTGGAGCTGAGTAACAAATTAAATTTGTCAGTATCTGGAGTATTATTTACGGAGATTATCATATGTCAAATGTTGTCAAAGTATAAATTCCAAACCTTTTCGATTCTCTTGGCTAGGTTATAAGCCAAAAGTGGAGGAACAGCATTACCGATTAATTTATATGCCTGAGATGGGCTTACAAAAAAGGTCCTTTTGTCATTTTTCTTTGGTATTACAAACTCATAATCAGGTGGGAAGGTTTGAATCAAGGCACATTCTCTTGGTGTCAGTCTTCTTTCCTTATATCCTTTTTCAATCTCATTTTGAATTTTTCCGCCATTTTCTTTTGACAGCCTTCTGAATTCAATATTTCCATGATGTTCTGCTCTTATTGTTGGGCTGATGCTTGATAATTTAATTTCTGTTTGACCTTGACAATGCGAGCCCATATACTTTGCTTTTGAGTAAAATATTTGTGAGGGGTCTGATGATTTCTCTGGTTCATCAAGATGTGAGAATATGTCAATTAATTGAACTGGGCGTTTTAAATTATCCTGTTTTACAGTAAAGCCATGTGTCGGTTGTGGATAGGGATCATAATCGGATGTTAAAATACTTTTTTCAAGTTCGATCAATGCCGATTCTTTTAAGGCGTTCTTCCTGATTCCAATAAAGATAACTCTCTCTCTAGATTGTGGAACGCCAAAGTCGGCCGAGTGTAATACCCTGGGGTTCAGTACGATGTATCCATTGTTGTCTGCATTAGAAAAATCTTCTTGAATAATATCTTTAACATTAGAGAGATTAACTAGACCTTTAACATTTTCAGCAATAAAGATTTTTGGTTTTGTTATTTCAATTACTTCTTTCATCCACATATATAGTTGGCCTCTTGTCTCAATTGATGCTGAACTGTTTTTTATGTTCTCACCTTTGTGGTTTTTTTTTGAATTAAATCCCCTTCTCTTACCAGCAATACTAAAGTCTTGACAGGGAAATCCACCTGTTACAACATCAATTTTTTCTGGAAAAACCTTTATTCCTTTCTTATGAGACTTTACTAAATCAACGATGCTGTCGGTGTGGTAATTTGTAATATTATGCTTTTTATTGAAGTAATGAACCCATGCATTTCTCGCTTCAGGAAGTATGTCGTTTGCGAAAACAGTTTTAAAACGAGTTTTCTTCAACATTATAAATCCGTTATCTAGTTTACGTTCAATGAAATCCTGTGAAAGATCCTCGTTTATGCATTGTCTGGGTACAAGAAAGCCGCCCTCGAAGCCAATATCCATACCTCCACAGCCCGAGAATAATGATAATACATTTATAGAATCATCTTGGCGCTCATCGATAGAACCCTGAAAAGAAGGATTGATTAGTTGAAATGTCAATTGATGATCATTAAGAATATCTAATGGATTTGTATTTTGCATAAGGGCCCTTATAAAAAATGATAAGTAAAAAAAAGATATTAATATAAGAATAATATATTGAGAATTTAATGGCAAGATTCAATATGTATACCTTGTTTGTGGCAAAGAAACAGATTTGAGACGTAATACGCAAGCTCGTCCGGAAAAGAATTGGTTAGATATTATCAAGGCCCAGAAATAGAGTGTGTTATGAATCTTGATTTCTTTACTGGATAAAACGGAGCTGGCTGATCCCTTATATGGCCCTTGGTGATGTCATCTTGACGAAAACGTTCTAGGACTTTGTCTCGTCCGAGCACATCAAATGCGTCTTTTGTCACAAAGCAGGCCCACAGTCGAAAGGACGGGTGGGAAACTCGGTGAAGTACATCAAGTTAAACTTTTTGCGGGGCCGCACGTTCATCTCGGTCGACAAGTTCCAGGAAGGCGGATTGCAATGGCTTGAAAGAACGGCCAACGGCCTTCCGCACAGCACGAAAATGCTCGTTCCCGATGATGTTTTCCAGGAAGAGAGGAACTACCTGACACCCTTCTAATGCTCACTCACCCACCCGCAGGAGGCATGCTCCATTTTTTACACAGAGCTTCCTCTGAAAAACGGTTTGAAAACTCTCAAAAATCTATGAACATTTAAGAAAGATTCTGAAAAAATGAGCATATTTATAAGTGAAACAAGAAGGGGCTCTCCTAATGCTTACTATGGAACTGTCCTTATTTAAGGGAAAGCTACAGACTTACAACACATCAAAGATCGCTTCGCCTTTCGGCTTTCAAAATACCATTATTCAGATACGTTCAGCACACAGTAGGTGCATAGGGCCAAACCGGCGGGTGTCGTTCAATACCGACTCATCGCTGGGCCTTGCAGGCCGCTCAGAG
>JAAZBG010000002.1 GCA_012513915.1 Fibrobacter sp. | reverse complement strand
TAATACAGTGTCAGTATTGCTTGCCATACCTATTGGAAAATTATCGGATAGAATTGGTCGTGAAAAGTTGATTATTCTTGGTTTTCTAGTATATGCGATTGTTTATTATTTTTTCGGCAAATTCAATAGCATAAATGTTTTTATTTTCTTGTTTATGCTGTATGGATTATACAGTGCATTGACTGACGGTAGCCAGAAAGCAATGATTTCTGATATTGTTAGCAAAGATTTGAAAGGAACTGGGTTTGGAATTTATCATGCTGTACTTGGAATTACCTTATTACCTGCGAGTTTAATTGCGGGATTACTGTATGACAGGGTCAATTCAAATGCTCCGTTTTATTTTGGTTCTGTAATGGCATTAATTGCTACCATACTAATGATAATATTTACAATTTTAGATAAGAGAAAAAGAGAAATTAAAATTAACGTTGCCTAACCGCACCTATGTAAAATTGCCGAAAAAGTGCTATATTTGAGGAGTTTAGCACGCTTGTTAAGTCAGTTTCGGCTGACAAAACGCGGTTCACGAAATCAGCAACTTTACATAGCTGCAAACCGTTATGAGCCATGCTGAGAGTCGGTACTTGATGGCAATTACAAAAACCGTATATTTGAAGAAAGAAAGCTTCCACATGAGTTTCAAGATTCTTACATCCGAATTATTAGTTGAATTCACGCTTAAAGTGAAGGATTCACCATTAAATAAATTAAATGGTATTCCTCGTCTTGAACTCCCGGTGGATTATTTTCAATTCTATAAATCGGTATCATCTGTATATTCCTCAAAGATTGAGGGTGAGGAGATTGACTTTGATAGTTATTTCAAGCACCGTTTCATGAATGTTACTTTTAAAGTAGACTATACTCGAAAAGCGGATGATTTATATGCCGCCTACGATTATATAGATTCTCATCCATTGACATTGGATCATGTAAAAGAGGCTCATGGGATACTTGCTGCAAATTTGTTACCGGAGTTACATTTGGGGCGTATTCGTACAAACCCAATGTTTGTAATAAACAATAACGATCAGATAGAGTATGTAGCTGCAGCACCAAATCAAGTTGCGACAGAATTAGGCAAACTATTTGACGATATTGAAGATTTATTGTCGAGGGAGCTAAATTCTTACGAGGTTTTCTATTATGCATCCTTAATTCATTTGGTGTTTGTGAAGATTCATCCATTTCAGGATGGAAATGGCAGGACTGCTCGGTTAATAGAAAAGTGGTTTCTACTTGTAAAATTGGGCGAGATTGCGAATTCGATACAATTGGAGAAGAATTATTATACCAAATTGTCTGATTATTATCGAAATATCAAAAAGCTCGGTTTGGAGTATGAGACCTTGGATTATCGCAAAAGTCTTGATTTTCTTCTGATGACTGTTCAAATCCTGGACGAAAAATAAAAAAGCACGGCTCATAATCAGCTAAGCTACAGCCGCTTGCCTCGCAGCTTCGCCCGCTCGGCAACGGCCGCCGCTTAGCTATCCGTTAGTGGTCATTGTAAAATCGCACTATTCGTCTTTATGCAAAACGTTTATCTTTGTGAATAAAGAAAAGATAAGATGGCAAATTTGGAAAACATGATTGCTGAGAATATTTATAAGAAAGCTGCTGACCTTATAAATCACGCAAGAATATCAGTGCTACAGAGCGTAAATCAAACAATGGTTTACACGTATTACGGGATAGGAAAAATGATAGTTGAGGAGGAGCAAGGAGGTTCTGCGCGTGCAGAATATGGTAGGCAGATAATCAAGGAGTTATCCGCTCGTTTATCCGCTGATTTTGGAAAAGGTTTTTCTCAGCGAAATCTTGAACAGATGCGTCAATTCTATCAGATATACTCAAAAGCGCAGACAGTGTCTGCGGAATTCAAATTGAGTTGGTCGCATTATTTAATGCTGATGAGGATCGACAATGAACAGGAACGAAGATTCTATGAAATAGAATCGTTGGAGAATGGTTGGAGTCTTCGTGAATTGCAAAGGCAATTTAATACATCGCTTTACGAAAGGCTTGTTTTGAGCCGAGATAAAACTGAAGTTAAAAGATTAGCTCAAGTTGGACAGGTAATAGAGAAGGCAAAGGACAGCTTAAAAGATCCCTATATACTTGAATTTATTGGTTTACAGGAAGAAAGCAAATATTCAGAAACGGAATTTGAACAGAAAATAATAGATAAGCTAGAGCATTTCCTTCTTGAACTAGGAAAAGGTTATGCCTTTATTGGCCGACAGGTTCGTTTCACCTTTGATGATAAGCACTTTCGTGTGGATTTGGTTTTCTATAATAGGATATTGCAATGTTTTGTTTTGATAGACCTTAAGATAGGTGAGATTACACATCAAGATTTAGGCCAAATGCAGATGTACGTAAATTACTATGACCGATTCGTTAAACTGGATTCTGAGAATAAAACGATAGGTATAATTCTCTGCAAAAAGAAAAATGACACCCTCGTGGAAATTACATTGCCAGAGAATAATGAACAAATCTTTGCGAGTAAATATCAAACAGTACTGCCAAGCAAGAGTGAATTGAAATTGCTGATTAATAGCAAAATGGAAGATTAAAAAAACAACGACCACTAATAAATAGCACTCTGAGCGGCCTGCAAGGCCAAGCGATGAATCGGTGTTGAACGACACCCGCCGGGTTTGCCCTATGCCGTCATGCCCTCAAGGTAATGCAGGCCCTGTATGCAGTGGAGCGCCAGGCAAAAGAGACGAACCTCTCACCTGAACAGACCAAGGAGCTGAGGGAAACCGTCTCGTATCCGTTGCTGCGAGAGTTTGAGCAGTGGTTGCTCGAGCAGGCGGTGAAGGTCTTGCCCAAGAGCCTCATAGGACAGGCCATCCATTATACCTACAACATCTACCCGC
>JAAZBG010000052.1 GCA_012513915.1 Fibrobacter sp. | reverse complement strand
TGTTTTTTAAATGCAACAACTATGGCAACGATTAGTGCTGCAATTGTACCGCCTACCACTATAGGATAACCAACTCCGGGATTTGATAGTGTAAAGTTCCATGTGAAATATGCGGCAATCATTAGAAGCCCAAGCAACATACCGATTTTATTTACTGTACCATCAACTGTCATTACCTCGGAGTCATTTGCTGCCTCACCGAATTGTGAAAACGTTTTAGTACTGAGTGTTGGATTACCGGATTTAAAAAGAGCCATTTATTCCTCCATAATTGGTAAATATTGAAATTAAGGGTGATACATGGTATCAAACTTAAATTACAACACGGTTGGATGAATATCCAAGATCAGTTCAACGTGTGGTGTGTTACATTTTTAAGAAAAACTCATTAATTTAAAAAAAATTAAAAAACGAAACTTTTTTTTGAACCGATTTCGTTTTGAAGCATACTAAATTATTGCGTTCGGGTAAATTTGGATACTCACATTGTCCTCAACCCGGACAACTCCCCCTCTGAAATGCGGAGTCGGGACATAGAAGTTACTACCCTGTGCCTGTCCCTTTGGAAACTTACTTCTATGTCCCTCAACTACCGCTTTTTTTATTTTTCAGCATCGTTTTCCTCGTGGATATAACTACAAGAAAAAAGTATAGTGGAAGATAGTATTGTTTGTTGATGCTTTATGAGGTATATTTTAAAGGATCAGGATTAACTATTAGTGTAAATGGTTCTTCATAGAAGCAATCAATATTTTACACAATAACGTAGCGATGAGTTTACTGTAAGCCGTAAATCCTGTTAATGGCATGTTTCGGGATAAAAGAGCTTATTGTATACATTTACGGTATAATTATTATGTAAGATTAATAGCTCTTGTTATCAGTTCTGATCATTGATTCTGAACATATGTTTAATAACGGCAGATTGAAATACTATGCAAAATATTGATAATGATGAAAACAATTGTCCGCTTATCGGGTTTCTTACTGAAAGTGTATGCGGGTTGTACCAGTCTAACATCTGGCTTGGTATTTCTGACACTGCAAAGCAAAATAACTATGGATTGATTTGTTACGCCGGAGGCTCCCTGAATGCGTCATCGTGGGATCCGTTTGAACCTCAACGTAATGCTATTTATAATCTTGTAGATATACATCGGTTACAGGGATTGATCATCTCTGGTTCTCTGGGTTCATTTATTACGGTGCAGGAGTTTGAAACATTCTACTCAAAGTTTAATACAATTCCGGTAGTGAGTATCGGACCAGAGATTAGCAGCGTTCCAACCGTATTATTTGACAATCATAGCGGAATGCGTCAGCTGATTTCTCATCTTGTCATGGTACATGAACGTAAACGCATTGCGTTTATTCGTGGACCGGAAGGTAATGAAGAAGCAGAACTGCGTCTGAAGATCTTCTGTGATGTTCTTCGCAGCTACAATCTTGAAATCAGTGCAGATCTCATTGTCCCCGGTGATTTCAGCCGTGAGGCAGGTGTAAAAGCTGTCGAGTTTTTAGTTGACACAAGTAAAGTGCATTTTGATGCCGTTGTGGCGGCAAATGATTATATGGCGCTCGGTGCACTAAAAGCTTTTCAGGATCGTCATATCAGTGTTCCTGATGATGTCCTTGTTGTGGGATTTGATGATATTGAAGAGTGTGCGTTTGCCATGCCATCACTTACAACAATTCGTCAGCCAATGTATGAAATGGGCGTTAAAGCGGCAGAATTGCTTTTCGATAAAATAGAAAATAAAAAAGTACCGAAAACGGTACTTGTGTCTGCAGCTCTTGAGGTGCGTCAATCGTGCGGATGCTTCAGGTTTGGTGAGACAGCGACATCTGATACTCAGAAAATTGAAAAGTTTTCATTAAAAAATCTTCCCGGTTATTTACACCATGAAATAGTGCGGGAACTTGAACCGATGCGCAGCCGGACATCAGGAATTATCAGTAACGAAGAAATCCGTGAGTTTGTCGAATCATTTTTTATGGAACTTGACGGGAAGGCTAATGGCTCGTTCAGTAATGCTATTCGTCAATTTGCATGGCGAACAGCATCTGCAAGTGAAGATGCTGCAGGCTTTTTAAGGGTTGTTGCACTGTTGCGCAGTATTGCGTTAATTCATTTTTCTGATGTTATTCCGTATCATATTGATGAACTGCTTCAGGATGCGAGTCTGTGTATTGTTGATGCAGCAGCAAGAGTACAGGCACACCGCAGAATGGAGTCTGAACACAAGGGTATTCGGCTTCGGGACGCCGGCATGGCGATTGCCTCCGCGTTTGATTTGAAACAGTTGCTTGATGTCATAAGAAATGAGCTTGTTGCGCTGGGAATTAACAACCTTTGGCTGTCTCTGTACAGAAATCCCATGTTGTCACTCAGAGAGTATTCATGTATTCTTATAATGTCAAATGGCAGCAGAGTAATCAATGAGCCGATTAACTTTGAAAAATGTAAAATTGCTCCTGATGGTTCCATACCGCTTTGTACGCCGGGATCATTTCTCGTCGTCCCGTTGTTTTTCAGAAATGAACAGATTGGTTTTATGACATTACTTGTTGATGAATGCCGGGACGGGTTGGTTTACGAAACACTTCGTCAGCATATCAGCAGTGCATTGAAGGGTGCTCTGCTGATGAAAAAGGTTCAGGAACAATCACTTGCGCTTGAATCCGCAAATCATCAACTGCAAAAACTGCGCGATGCAGAACATGCATACCTTGAGGCCATTAAACACGAACTTGAACTTGGACGGGAAATTCAGGGCAGTTTTCTTCCGCGTGAAATACCGAAAGTTAACGGATGGGAAATTCAGTTCGCATTTTCTCCTGCCCGTGAGGTATCAGGCGATTTCTATGATTTTTTCACGTTACCAAATGGTCATATAGCACTGGTAATCGCTGATGTATCGGGTAAAGATGTAAGCGCTGCGCTGTTTATGGCACTTATCCGTACATTAATACGATCACTTTCCGAGATGCAGCACAAAGGCGAGACAAATGCACTTACTACGATTGCCACGACAAATAAATATCTGATTAATCATCATTACGGCAATAACGGCCGGTATATGTATGCAACACTATTTATGGCAATACTTGATCCTGCGTCCGGGGTAATATCATACATTAACGCCGGTCATAATCATCCGGCTATTATTGATGCACATGGAACAATTCGTCAATGGATTGCACCAAGCGGGCCGGCAGTAGGAATAATTCCGAATGCAACATTTGAACAACGTAAATTAGGGTTTGATCCGGGTGATATGATGTTTCTCTACACTGATGGTGTCACTGATGCTCGAAATAGTGAGGGGACGATGTTCTCAAAAGCTAAACTGGCGGAAATAATCTCCAGTCCATTTTCCTCTGCAAGCGAGATTGTCAGGAAAGTTGAAGGTGCCGTTACTGAACACTGTGAGGGTTTGGCTCCTCATGATGATATCACAATGCTGGTGCTGCGAAGAGATACCTGAATTGAGTCATCAACTGCTGCACAAAAGCGGATGTTTGTATCAAATCAAATACGTTTGTAATACACTTGCTGGCTATTGCAGTTAATAGCCAGAGCTGTGCAGAAAGATTACTTTCTTAAATCCTTATAAACATTCCACGTAGTTGAAATCAGTGTTGATACGTCACTGTATTTTGCTTTCCATCCCAAAATCTCGCTGGCTTTTCCCGATGATGCAATCACGCGGGCCGGATCGCCAAATCTGCGGGGTGATATGTCTGCAGGAATTTTCTCACCGGTGATATCCCGTGCCTTCTCGACCATTGCTTTTACACTGATCCCGGATTCACTTCCGAGATTGACAAGGAGGCTTTCATTTTTTTCAGTGATATAGTCAAGTGCCCGAACATGGCCATCAGCGAGATCGTTGACATGGACGTAATCGCGTATACAGGTGCCATCAGGAGTGTCCCAGTCGCTTCCGTAAATGGCAAGCTTCGGACGCATTCCTGCTGCAACCTCCATGATGATCGGAAGTAAGTTTTGCGGATTGCGTTCCAGACCCTTTAAACGACCGAAAATGTCGTACCCTGCTGCATTAAAATAACGCAGTATCGCAACCTTGATCCCTTTTAAACGATCGTACCAGTGAACAATCCGTTCGATTTCAAGTTTCGTGAAACCATAATAATTTTCCGGATTAAGTGGATGTTTTTCGTCGATGGGTACATACTGTGGCTCACCGTAAACGGCTGCCGTTGATGAAAATACGAGGCGGTTGACATTCGTCTCACACATTGCATTGAGCATGTTGATTGTGCCGGTAATGTTGTTAACCGAGTATTTTTCTACTTTTGTCATCGACTCATTTGCTGCTTTTAGTGCCGCGAAGTGAAATACCGCATCATACCCCTGTGCCAGTGTATCACGCAAGTGTACATAGTCAAGAATGTCACCCTCAATAAGCCTGCTTTCGGGCTGGATATTTTCTTTTAGTCCTGAATACAAACTGTCATAGACAGTTACATTATGTCCCTTGTCAATGAGTGTCCTGACAACATGACTTCCGATATAACCCGCACCACCTATTGCAAGAATCTTCATCTGGTAATTCCTCGTGACATGTGTTTATAACGATCGCTGCAGAATCCACTCGTATCAGGATTTGCAGGCTAAGGTCATCATCATTTGCGAATGATCCAATTTTCCGGAAACAGAAAGAGTGACGTTACATCACTCTTTCCTGAAATGTTATTTTTTCTTTAATGCTGCAAGTAACGCTGCACCGAATTCAGTATCGCTTGTTGCTGCTTTGGTGGCTGATGGTTCTGCTTTTTGCTTATTCAGATAAGCTGAAATTTCTTCCTGATTATCCTTTGCTTCTTTCATACCGAGTGAAAGAGAGATTCTGCGGGTTTCCAGGTCAATCGATTCTACCATTACTGTAACATCATCACCATCTTTTAGCGTATCTTTTTTATCTGCAACAATATTTGAAAAGACAAGCAATCCGGTTACTGATTCTGCCAGGTCGATAAAATAGCCATATCTGGTTTTCTTTGCAACCTTACCGGCAACCTCTGTTCCAACAGGAAAACGAAGCTCGGCATCTTTCCACGGGTCGTTGGCAACATCTTTAAGGCTTAACGATATTGTTCTTTTAGTGGTATCAATTCCAAGAATAGTAACATTTACCGCTGCACCTTCCTGAACTACTTCTGATGGGTGATGAATTCTTTTACCCCAGGACATTTCAGAAACGTGTACGAGCCCTTCAACACCGGGAACTACCTCAACAAAAGCACCAAAACTTGCAAGACGGGTAACTTTTCCCTGAATCGTCTGGCCAACTGAGATTTTTGATGCAATAGTGGTCCATGGATTATCAACTACCTGTTTAACCGAAAGAGAGATTTTTGAATTGCGCAGTGGTTGTTTTTTCTCAATTCCGAGAATTACGTATTCAACTTCCTGACCGACACTAAAAGATTCGCTCAGGTTGTTTGCGCGTTCCCAGGATACTTCAGATATATGAACAAGTCCCTCAATATCATCCATTTCAACAAAGAGACCGAAATCAGTAATCCGACTGATTTTTCCACGGAAAACTGTTTTTGATGTAACAGCATCTTTCAGCGCATCAATTTTCGTCTCAAGTACTTCTTCAAGCAGCGGAATACGTGAAACAACAATATTTCTTCCACCCTCAGAGACTTTTGTAATCACAAAGTCATAAATCTTGTTAAGATAAATATTTACATCTTCAGTAAACTTGATATCAATCTGCGAGATGGGGCAGAATGCTCTGTGTCCCATGATTTTGACATTCAGACCGCTCTTGCTGACACCAGTTACTTTTCCCTGAACAGGAATACGTTCCTGCTGTGCATCAAGTAGTTCCTGAATTGCAGCACTGCTGCTGCCAAGGCTTTTGCTGAGCATTGTCTCTCCATTGTGATTTGAGACAATATAGGCAACAATCGTATCACCTGCTTTAACTGATGGCTCTTTGTTATCATCAAGGAATTCCGAAAGATTCATCATTGCTTCATTTTTACTGCCGATATCAACAAACACATATTCCGAACCAATTCGTGCAACGCTACCTTCAACCTTTGTTCCGACTTTAAGATCTGTGACTATTTTTTTATCATAGGCATCAATCATTTTCATAAGCTGATCGGTTGATTGATCTGCTGTGCTAATTTCATCAAAAAAAGTATCACCTTTGTTCTCCATACCTTAAAGTCTCCTTAAAACGTACAAATACTAACGAAAATATCACCAGGACAGGTAATTTTCAAATTTCTGTAACAGGGAACACACTACATGCATCCTTGTGTTCAGCGAACTGAACAAAATACAATTTGGGACGGGCTTATGTGATTAAGATATTCATTACAGTCGTTAAAACAGATAATTATTTCCTGAATATGTAATTACGTTTGCAGCCCGGGCCAGTGTAAATTATCTTAATCGGAGATGATTGTTTAGCATACATACGTACCATTAACGGTTTTTAATATAAATTATTATTAATCAGGTATAAATTTAACAATTCAGGGTGATTTAGTGAAAATCTGCGTTTTGCGAAGCGGCTCGAGTGGAAACTGTACTTTCATCGAACATAATGGACTCAGGATGCTTCTTGATGCCGGCGGGATGAGTCAACGCAGACTGCGGGAGGTACTTAAGGAGATTGACCTGGAGCCTGAAAATCTGAATGCGCTTCTGATAACGCATACTCACTCTGATCATGTCAACTATTCCGCACTTAAGGTCTGCGAGAAGTGCAACATTACGGTCTATATACATGAGGTCAACGCTGAGGTACTTGGCAATATTGTCGGATCGAAACTGATGTCCCGGATACGACTGGTTAAGTTCGGTGATACTCCTTTTGAAATTGATCAGAAAGTACAGATTACGCCATTTGAAGTATCACATGATGCCCCTAAAATCACCAATGGTTTTTCTATCCTTGATGAACAGGGGAAATCATTTGCGTATGCAGCGGATCTCGGCTATTTTCCCGACTCACTTGCTCCGAAATTTAATAATGCATCAATAGTTTTTCTTGAAGCAAATCATGATCTTAAGTTATTGTGGGATAACCCCAGACGACCATATATTCACAAAAAAAGAGTCGCAGGAATCTACGGCCACCTGTCAAACGAACAGACAGCAACAGCACTCCTGCGGGTTTTTGATACATCTGAGACAATGCCGCTATCAGTCGTGCTGTGCCATTTAAGTCAGGATCATAATTCGCCGGAGATTGCTATTGAAAAAATCAGTGAAATTCTCGATAAAGAGGGCGTAACAATACCATTAAATGTTGCCACACGACATCACCGCACCGATTTCTTTGAACTGTGATTTGTTTAAATTGTCTACGATCAAACGTCATCACGTTCATGAAAACTTTTATCGTTATAGTAGTTTTCATTGTCATCCACAAAATCGTCATCATAATCCTCAAAGAAGTCGTCACTTTCATTCTGGAAAAACGCATTGATAATTTCATGATCTTTTCTCAGCGTTTCATCATCGGGCTGATACGTTCCTGAATCATCAGTCTCTATATGATGTTCATGTGATTCAAGTGTTTCTATCGGGGGAATGCCACCTTCAACGACCCATCCATGCGCGCCTGTTTCAACAGGCGATTCAAAATTAAGGGTGTTCTCTGATGAAAACAAAGCATTGACAGAAGTAAAGTCATTACCCGAAAAACCATCCTGTGTGGTTGCATTGCTGACTATGCTCGCTATGACAGATGTGTCGCTTTTATACAGGTTAAACTGATTGATATCATAGCCATGAAATAAATTCCCGGTAATCACCGAGCTGGTATGTGGTTCAAAAGCAATTGATGAAAAATTACCGGTAGTATGTATAAATGTATTGGACATGACGATAAGGTTTTCTGCGGCACTTGTAAGGTCGTCCTGACGATCGCAGATACGTATAGCCTCTTTTGATGAATTGATAATACAGTTACCATTTATTGACTGTCCGGAACCATTTACTGAAATACCTGTACCGCAGTTGACAATTCTGTTATTAAAAACGGTTACCGACTGACCGGAACGAATTCTTACTGCACAGACAGGACAATCGGATATCAGGTTGTTGCCGACTGCGCTGTCGCTTGACTTTATAATAATCGCATCTGATGTACAACCACTGATACTATTTTCAATAATAAAATGTCCGCCAATCGAATCTTCTTTGTCACTGCTGCCCGCGATAAATGCATGGGAATATCCGTTAATGGTATTGCGCTTGAAAATATGCTGACGTACAGGATTGTTACTGGAATGGCCTGATGTTGAAACCATAACTGCGATTGACACATTGGAGTTGTTTTGAATGTCACGTGTAAAAGTACACTCTGTAATCATGTTGTTTTCAATACCGGCACCACCAAAGTATACGGTACAGGTTTCCTTTGATGCCTGTCCGCAGTTTGTAAAGGACAATCGCGTAAAAGTATTGCGCGCACTGTTACCGGTAATGCAGAGTGCGCTTGTACGTGCATGTACGAAGTGAATATTTTCAATAATAATATCTGATGAATCATACAGGTACCAGCATCCGCCATTAACCTTAACCGTCGCGTTATCATCGCAGGTAATCCGTATCGGTTTATCAATACGGCCGCTCAACTCAATAGTCAGGTCATCGTCATAGTTACCGCTTTGCAAAACAATGGTGGAACCAGGCTCTGCTTTTTTCAGCGCACTCTCAATGTCACAGAACGGATTGTCGAAGGTTCCGTTTCCACCGATTGCGTCCGGTGAAACCCATAATATAAACGAACTGGATTTGTCAAACATTATTCTTTACTTCCCGAATTATCTGATGTTGCTGTATCTGATGTTGCTTCTTTTTCAGTAGTATCTTTTTCTGCCTTTCCTTTTTTCAGGAATTTTGAGACTTTTGAAACGAGGTCCGGTGCTGATGAAAGTATTTTATCAAGAAGCGGGTCCGATGGTATCAATGGGTGTACATGAATCTTGTCACCAATAACCGATAAAAAAGCGATTGGTGTAACATTTATTCCACCACCGGTTCCGGAGCCGCCACTGTTTTTCTCACTGTCTCCTGCACCTCCGGCCGCAAATCCCACAGATACTTTTGAAACTGGAATCAACGTTACATCACCGGCAGAGATCGGTTTGCCAATAACAGTCTCTGTGTTTGCAATGAACTTGATCTGGTCAAGTGCAGTCTTGATTACATCCGCAAGCGCCATATTACAATCCTTACATTAAAATGATCTGTTGTAAAAAACCGGTTCAAAGTATCGATACCTAAGGCGGTCGACCCTGAATGGAACTTATAAAATAATAGTCTTTGGAATAATTAACCAGTGTATTCTTTTCTGGCATGGAAATTGATGTGCTTACAGGTTCGCTTAACTCCGGAGGATTCAATGTTGCGTTTATTTGTTACGGTGGTTTTATTCACTATGCTGACATCAGTGGTGACTGATTGTCTGGGGTATTCGCTGGTAATTTCTGAATTGTACCGGGATCCGGTGGGTGCAGAGAATGCGCTTGGCGGTGGTGTCAGTCATGAATTTATTGAGATTACCAACATATCTCAGGATACAGTACAGCTTGATAATCTTTTGTTGACTGATGGCAGTGATGTCGACTCGGTGATACCGTGGCCGGGAATGCTGAGAGGGTGTGATTCCTGCAGCCTGGAATCAATGCGTCTGGCACCGTCACAACGCGCGCTGATTCTTGACAGAGATTATGATGCTGCTGTGTATGCAAACGGACAGTGTGCTTTTGCGATAGAACCGGGTACACTTATTCTTACAGTCAATGATTCCGATATCGGTAATGGACTTCAGAGTGATGATGGTGTGATGCTTTTCAGGGGTACCAGGTCACGTATCGATACCATACTGTTTTGTGCTGCAGATTATCAGTACAGGGAAAACAGTTTGCCACAGACCAAGCTGAGGTTAAGTGTTCCTGTCAACAAGGAGGGATACTCACTTGAACTAGTGAATTTTCTTTTTGACACCATAACTTTTTCAAAATGCGAAAAAAAGATAACGCCGGGCATGTTTGATTTACTTAAAAGTAATATCATTGCAGAGTGGCATATAATGGCAATCGGGGATTCACTTAAAGAATACCGGATTAAAATTGCTGCTACTGACAAAACAGAACTGTTAAAACAATGGAAGATTGATGCTGGTACAGAGCAATCAGAATACGGGGTATTGGTATTCAATGATGGTATCGCAGAAATTACCTTTGCAACCAGGAAAAATGCGGGTGACATAACCCTGAACGTTGACAATAGTGCATTCTGGCTTATCGACAGTAAAGAGTATGAAACTGAGGATGAGTGTATCCGCATAACAGAACTATATCCGAAGAGCCGGAGTGGAGAGAGTGAATGGATTGAAATGGTAAATATGTCATCAAAGAATTCCTATGATATTCGCAACTGGAAGGTTGGGTTTACTGATGATACAATGGAAATTACCAGTCGTTCCTGTGTTATCAGCCCTGGTGAACTTGTTGTTATATGTAAAGACAGTACACTGCTATCAAGACAAATACCACTGCTTTGCAGGATGATTCAACCGGAACACTGGCATACATTAAGCAATACTGAAGATACCATAACGATCCTTACAGCATCACGGGTGCGGGTTGATAAGGTACATTATTGTGCAAAAAACTATAAAGGCTGGGGATATGAATCACTTGAACGTCCTGATTTATCAGGAAACAGACAAAACACCACCTGGAGACTCTGCCCGAATCCAACACCGGGAATACTGAAAAGTAAAGGATCAGGGAAAACAGTAAAACTCGAAATTGGTCCGACCCCGTTTACACCTAATAATGATGGCAAAAATGACCTGTTAAAAATACTTTTACCAACCGATGGAAGCACGATGGAATCGCTTATGATCTATAGTTTTGATGGAGTCCGGATTAAAGAGTTTTCAACGCTGACAGGAAGTGAATTTTTCTGGGATGGATTGTGTGGTAATGGTCGTGCAGCCCCGGTCGGACCATTTTATGTGGTGGCAGAAATCATGCAAAACAATAAAAAGACAATGATGAGAAATAAGGGGCTATTGTGGCGTTAAAAAGTGCAGTTTGCATTCTGGTACTAATAGCGCTGTTATGGCCGAATTCTCTTGATGGACCATTTAAAACCGGCTTTTCAATGGGGACACTTGGTACTGTTACCGGTAAGAATAGTATGCTTCTGTGCAGGGATACGCTCAAGCGTACCGCTCAGGGGTGCCTTTGGGGTTTGTCTGCAACATATACATCTTTTTATGATGCAATGGATAATTTACGTGATGAGAGTGTTTGTCAGGTTGGTATCGATGCGATTGTAAAAAGAAAATATTTCTTACTATATCTCTCTGCAAATCAGTTTAATGCACTTTCACTATACTATGAACAGTATTGTACCGGTGGGCTGGAGTATGAATTATTGAATCTGATCAGTATTGGTATTGCTGTTACAGGGTTGCGAACCGGTATTACGTGCTATAATGATAACCATGTCAGCGCGATGTTTAACGGTAATGTTCAGGCAAGAATCAATAGGGTTGTTATAGGAGCACAAATGTACAATGTTCCTCTTAAGTCGACAAAAACATTTGGAGTGATGCCAGTGGTTATGTATGGTTTTGGAATTCAGACACTGGAAAATGTCTTTGGTGCACAGGCTTTCAGACTTGAAATAAGGCCCGCTTTGGAAAAGAAAGTACGGTGGTTACTCGGTAATGAACTTGCAATCGGAAAACGGATTACGATTCAGAGTGCAATAGCAAATAATCCAATGCAGTTTAGTTTTGGGTTGCAGGTGGAATTTAAGCCGCTTTTGTCATCAATCGCACTTGTAAATAATGAAAAGCTCGGGTGGTCAAAAGGGGTAAGTTTCGGCTGGTTTGGAGGGGGAGGGTAACAATGGAAGGAAAAAAGTTTGAAAAATACAACCATATGGACTATATTTAACTATATGGACTCATTTATTGGAGGTTGTATGGTACGAGTTAGTGTTCATGAAGCGAAAACGAATCTGTCATCACTTATAGCACTTGTTGAACGTAATGGCGAAAATATAATAATAGAGCGACATGGAAGAGCTGTTGCAGAAATCTGTCCAGTTGCAAAAAAAAGCAGAATCGTTGCAGACCCCATACTTAAGAAAATTGTGATAACGTGTGATTTGACATCGCCAACAGAGGAAGAATGGGAAAATGTTTGAAAAATGTCTTATCCTTGATACTTGCGCAATTCTCTGGCTGGCATCAGAAGCAAAAGAAATATCAAAGGATACACTTTTTAAAATTGATTCGGCTGAGTTAGTAATGATTTCTCCGATTTCCATTTGGGAAATTTCCTTAAAAGTAGAAAAAGGTGGTATAGTTCTTCCAATAGAAATAAATGAGTGGGTCGAAAGGGTTATTGAAAATCACAATCTGATTGTGGTGCCACTTGATACAAAAGTGATGATCTGTTCCTGTAAGCTGCCCTGGTATCACAATGATCCGGCAGACAGGTTTATCATTGCAACAGCAATTCAGGAAAATGCTACTGTTGTAACAGCTGATAAACGGTTTAAGGATTATGGTGTGAAAGTGATTATATAATTTTCAGAGGATATATAAACGATCCGGTATTTCAGGTCTTACGGTAATCAGTAGCAGAGATCTGTCCGGTAATGCCTGACAAATCTCTGTGTATGTCGCATAAATCTCAATCAGCCTCGCTTCTCAACACTCAGCGCATGGTGAATAAAATTCTCATGTCGTGCAAACGTTGACACAAACGGACTTGCGTAATCAAGCCCTTCGGCTGTAATATCAGCGACTGAAATACGCTTTGTAAAGCTGTCAACGCCAAGCGGTGATGCGAACCGGGCACCGCCTCCGGTTGGTAACACATGGTTTGTACCGATAAAATAATCGCCCAGTGCGACCGGCGTATATTTTCCAAGAAATACTGCTGCCGCATTGGTAATTTTCTTTACATCAGACCTGCAGGTTTTTGTCATGATCTGAAGATGTTCCGGGCCGATCTCATTTGACACTGCTATCGATTCATCCCGTGAACCGCAAACTATCACCGAGATCGCACTGGTCGGAAGTGCGAGAAAACGTTCTTTACATGGTGAGATATCGATTTCCTCAAGTGTCGCCTTGACAATCTCCTGTGCAAATTCCTCATCCTCGGTGATACAAATCGCGAGTTCATCACCGGACCCGTGTTCTGCCTGTGCAAGCAGGTCGTACGCTACCCATGATGGTTTCACGGATTTATCGGCGATAATGACAACTTCGCTTGGACCAGCAATTGAATCAATATCAACAGTACCATAAACAAGACGTTTGGCGGTGGCAACAAAGCTGTTGCCCGGTCCAACGATTTTGTCAACTCGCTTAATTGTTTTTGTACCATACGCAAGAGCCCCGACAGCTTGCGCCCCACCCATTTTGTAAATCTCCGTAATGCCAAGCAGGGTAAGTGCAAATGCAATGCCCGAATCAAGTTCACCACGGGGAGGGGTCACTGCGACAATTTCCTTTACCCCTGCGATTTGTGCCGGAATAGCATTCATCAGTACCGTTGATGAATAGACTGCTTTTCCACCCGGTATGTATAATGCAACTCTGTTAAGCGGTGTAATAATCTGGCTTAGTGTTCCCTCATTGGTCTTTATCGAAAATCCACTGTGCACCTGCTGCGTATGATACACCCTGATCCGGTCTGCAGTCTCACGGATTACCTCTTTAAGTTCAGCTGGAGCTTTTTGTGCTGCAGTTTTTAATTCCTTATCGGTAACCTTGATTGATTTCGGTGAAAGTTTGACTTTGTCAAACTTCTCGATAAATTCAAATAGCGCTTTGTCACCTTGTGTTTTAACGGAAGAAAGAATTCCGGATACTACTTCGGTAACGGAATAATCCCGTGTTTGACGCACTGAGTCAATTGTTGCAAGTAGTTTTTTACCTGAAGGTGTACCATATTTGACTATTGGAATTTTTTTCTTTGGCATAATTCACATCCTGTCTAAAAGAGTAAGTAACCGTTCATGACACTGATAAAAAAGTTATTCGGTATCCGGTTCGTCGTCAATTGAATCACCACTTGATTGACGTTCAATAATAGGTGGAAGGTCAAGGAACACAGTGTCAACGCCGAGCTCTTTTTTCATAAGCTTACTTAGTGCGAGCACACCTGTTTTTTCGGTATGGTAATGACCGGCATAAATTATGTTTATACCAGCTTCCAGTGCAGCATGATAATTTATATGTGATCCCTCACCGGTGATATAACAGTCAAGCCCTTTTTCAATTGCCTGTGACAGTTCGTGTCCTCCTCCACCGGATATAATGCCAACAGTCTGTATCTGTTCTTTCCCAAATGGCAGTACGGAACATTCCGTATCAAGATGATTACACAGTATTGCGACAAGTTTTGATCTGTCTGACGTAGATGCAAGTACGCCTTCATAACCAATCTCGATACCATCATAGAAACCAAACGGTTTCACTTTACTAAGGCCAATCATACGCGCAAGCTGAATGTTATTACCAACTTTGGCATTAAGATCGAGAGGAAGGTGAGATGCATACAGGTTGAGGTCACTTTCCATCAAATACTGTATCTGATTATAAACAGGACCGGAAATGCTTTTAATACCGCCCCAGATTATCCCGTGATGTGCAATAAGCATCTGGCAATCATTATCAACTGCTGCCTCGTATGACTGCATTGATGCATCAACGGCAAATCCGATTCTGGTAACAGTGTCTGAACCCTGTACCTGAAGTCCATTGCAGGAGTGATCTTTAATCGTTTTTGTGCTGAGTAATGTATCAAGCCATGCAACAATCTGATCGCGATCTGTTGTAGCACTTTTTTTTGTTTTAGCCATTGTTTCACCTCAAGCATAGCGCTCATTATGCGGAGTTATGATGAGCTGTTTGTTATACAATTCATTCCGGCTCCGCCCGGTAACTACTCATAGTTAGTAAATCAAAAATTAATCAAACCCGAGAAATGTGAGAAACTCTTTTGCGCCGCCTTTTTTACCGCTAAGATTCCATTTACTGACCTTCCCGTAATAGGCATCATCCTGTTTTTGTTCAATAATGATATTTGATACTTCAGGATCAAGATGCGAAAGGCCCTTCCGGGATGACTTACAGTCTACAATTTTATTAAGATGTACCTTCTCAGGATTCCCGTGTTCATCAAAATCAACCATGTAGGGAAATGTCCGGCAGGTCATCGGCCGGTGCTCGTAAATCTTACAGCATATTGTCGATGAAAGAAACATGCAGGCTTCAGCACGTTTTTTAAGTCCCATTGCCATTTTGCCGGTTTTAAAGGTGATCCACAATCCGGCATCCGGATCGAAGCTCATCTCATCATCGCTGTAAAATCGTACAAAATCAGATGCCTTTTTACCGGTTGCATCACAAATCCGCCGGACATCACTATCGGTAACCGGAACTACGGGCTCGGTACAGCATGTACCACATCGTCCGCAATGAATTTGTCTGAATTTTTTATCGGCTGTTTTTTTATTCATAGTTTTCACGCAAATGCCAGTAAATAAGCTTCAATAAACATATCGATATCACCATCAAGGACTGCCTGAGTATTTGACGTCTCCGCGTCAGTACGGTGATCTTTTACCATATTGTAAGGATGCAATACGTATGAGCGGATCTGGCTGCCCCACTCAATCTTTTTCTTTTCAGCAAGTTTCGACTGGCGTTCCGCTTCCTCGATTTCTTTATAATGCTGACGCACACGGGCTTTAAGAAGTCTCAGCGCAACATCACGGTTTTGTATTTGTGAACGTTCGTTTTGACAAGCGACAACAATATTTGTCGGGATATGTGTCATGCGGACTGCACTATCCGTTTTGTTAACATGCTGACCGCCGGCACCGCTCGCACGATAGGTATCAATGCGTATATCCTTTTCCTCAATCTGGTAATCATCTACTTCCTCTGCGATCGGGTAGCAGGAGACAGATGAGAATGAGGTGTGACGGCGTGCATTGGAATCAAATGGTGAAATACGAACAAGGCGATGAACACCACACTCTGCTTTCAGATGACCATAGGCATATTCACCCTGTACCTCAATGGTAACACTTTTTAATCCGGCACCATCACCGGGCTGTGAATCGAGGATGTTGAATTTGAAGTTCCTGCGTTCCATCCAGCGTGTATACAGCCTGAATAACATATCGGTCCAGTCGCAGGATTCTGTACCACCGGCACCACTATGAATTGTCAGAATTGCAGGAGAGTTGTCATCCTCACCACTGAGTTTACGAATAAATTCAATATGTGCAATATCTTTTTCAAGTGATTCTGCCTGAACGGCTAACTCAACAAGCGTGTTGTCGTCGTTTTCCTCTTTAGCGAAATCGTAGAATTGTTGAAGATCATCAGTGTCACGAAGCGCTTTTTGCCAGGGTTCAATAATGGCATTTGCTTCCTTTATTGACTTAAGCACTTTATGTGCCTTGCGATTGTCATCCCAGAAATCAGGGGCGGCTGCCAGCTCTTCAAGTTCTTTTACTGTCTCGATTTTTTTTTCAATGTCAAAGATACCCCCGAAGGTTATCTACGCGGGTGCGCAGTGCTTTGATCCGACCTGCATCAAGTCCATCTGCCATAAATTTGAGGCTCCTGTGTTATGTTTTTTTAATGAGCTTATAAAATAATATAGGCGAGCGCGTGGTGTAGAGATTTGGCGTAACAATTTACAGTACTCTCAGCACCAGGCCCTTAAGGTATTCTCCCTCTTTATGGGCAATATTTACCGGATGATCCACACCTGCAGTCATTGAGTGAAGAACCTGTACACTGCGGCCGCTGTCTGCTGCTGCTGCAAAGACAATTTGGCGAAACAGTTTGGGATCAATTGCATTTGAACATGAAAATGTGAAAAGAATTCCTTCCGGAGCAATTTTTTTCATAGCGACAAGATTGATATCCTTATAGCCACGGGATGCCCGCTCGACTTCACCGGGATGTTTCGCGAATTTTGGCGGATCAAGAACGATCAGATCGTATTGTGATGTTGTTTCACGGAGGTACTTGAATACATCCGCGTTGACAGTTGACAGATGTGCATTTTGAAAATTAAGACCCACGTTCTTTTTTGCGTGTTCCACAGCGTTTTTTGATATGTCAACACACTCTGATGATTGTACTCCGGCTGCGAATGCGTTTACTGTGAACGCGCCGCTATAGGAAAAACAATCACACATGGTTTTGTTTGCAGCGTAATTTCTGATAAGTAAACGGTTGATCCGCTGATCGAAAAAGAATCCGGTTTTCTGGCCGCTGCAAATGTCAACAGAAAATTTCAAGCCGTTCTCTTTAACAATCGCACTTTCAGGAATTCTGCCGCTGATCAACCCATCACTTTCATCAAGCCCTTCGCGTTTACGTGATTCGGTGTCGGAACGTTCATAGATAAATGACGGTTTACAAATTGCTGTCAGATATCCAATAATTTCATTGCGCATTCGTTCCATGCCTGATGTCAGAATCTGAATAACAATGCCGTCTCCGAATTTGTCAACAATTAAACCTGGAAGAAAATCACCTTCAGAGTTGATAAGCCGATATGAATCGGTTGTAGTGCTATCAAATGTGCGTAACTGTAATGCATTATAAATACGTTTCTCAAGATGTACCGTGTCAAACCTGGCTGATCCGAATGAAAGCAGGCGTACTGCTATTGCGGATTGTGCATTGTAGTAACCAAACCCAAGCGTTTCGCCTTTAATTGATTGGACAATGCACTGGTCGCCTGATTGTGCAGCTCCCCTTATATCAGCAATTGCACCTGTAAATATCCAGGGGTGACCCTGACGGATTGCTTTTTCTTTTCCTGCTTTTATGACAATTTCAACCAAAGTAGATCCTTTTTTATCAATACCTGTTACACCTGATCCTCTAAAAATACACGATGAGCATTTATGCCGATATCTGGACAGGAGATTGAAAAATAGTTCCTGCAACCGGGATTAAACATAAAAACGTAGTAGCTGTTGTGATGAACAGCTACGTGATTGTGATAATTGTTCAGCGCACAGAAATTATAGCACATCGCATAGTGGCATAAAAATTACGATGTACTTTTACACTTCAGCTGGATTGGAAACGTTCTGATTTGTATGCAGTGTAATCTCCAGTGCATTTTTGATCTCACTTATTCTGAATGGTTTCTGAATAATACCCAGAACACCCTCAGCAAGGAATTTTGTGGTCTTTTCGCTGATAGAATACCCGGAAATGAAGAATGCTTTTATCCAGGGATTAATATTTTTCATCTGGGTGTATGTCTCATACCCATCAATACCGGGCATAATAATATCGATCAGAATGAGGTCGATTTTTGCATGATGAATCCCGTATAGCTTGACAGCTTCGTAGCCACTGCGGCAAACAATTACATTGTATTTTAAATTGTTAAGCATTTCTGCGGCCATTTCACGGATCAGTTCGTTGTCATCAACAACAAGTATGGTCGGAAGACCGTTTAATTCACCGATTGTAATCTCTTTCTGACGGAACAGGTCTTCGGATGCTGCTGATGGAAAATAGATTTCAAAAATTGCACCTTTTCCCTGTTCACTTTTGACATCAATGTGGCCCGCATGACTTCTCACTATTCCGTAAACTGCGGGGAGTCCAAGTCCTGTGCCTTTACCTATTTCTTTTGTTGTAAAAAATGGCTCAAATATCCGTTCAATATCATCATCGGTAATGCCGGCACCAGTATCGGTGATCCTTACTTTTAAATAGGAACCCGGAGAAAGTGTTGATGAATCAAACATGTGAAAATCTTCAGTGAGTGTTACCTGATCCGTTTCAAATGTTAGTGTTCCTCCATCCGGCATTGCATCATTTGCGTTAAGAGCGACATTGAGAAATGCGTTTTTTAACAACAGCGGATCACCAAAGATAAAGGGAGATTCTGCACCAAGCTTCTTTACAAGTACAGTCTTGCGATCGAAGGAGCTTGAAAGAAACCTCACAAGCTCATCAATTATCTGGTGCATGTCAAGAAGAATGTTCTTTGCTTTACCCTTACGTGCGTATGCAAGCAGCTGCGTTGTAAGATCTGATGCAAACTGCGCTGCTTTTATTATTGCGTCAACGTACTTTTTTCTCCGGTCATCATCGGCAAGGGTGTCAAGCAGTATATCAGCGTAACCAAGTATTGCGCCAAGTTTATTATTGAAATCATGAGCAATTCCACCGGCGAGCTGACCGATTGCCTGCATTTTTTCAAGCTGATAAAGGCGTTCACGGGCATCCCGTAACTCCGATGTGTCACGAATGGTGCTGATTACCGAATGGGTACTGTTATTACTGTCAAGCTCGGGTACCATCCACCAATCGAATACCTTTCCTGAGTTGTCAAATGATATTTCAAAGTGCGTTGATGTCCCTTTGTCAATAATTTTCTGAAGGGTGGCTTCACTGTAGCATTGTTTATCAGGATCATCAATGAATGAAAAGAATCGGGTTCCAATTACTTTGGATGGAGCAATACCGGTAACACGTTCAAATGCCGGATTGGCATAGAGACATTTTCCATTCCGGTCATGACGCATGATAATATCCTGAGTGTTTTCGGCGAGTGTTCTGAACATCTGTTCACCATCGGAGAGTTGCGATACTGCAATGTTGCATTGGTCAACAGATTCCATGAGCTTTCTGTTGAGATCCATCATTTTCATCTGATTTTGAAAATGCACTGATGCGACAATGAGTGCCCGTTCTATTTGAGCCATATCAAACGGATTAACAATATACGCCAGTGCGCCGGCCTCTGACGCTTCCATTACACCATTCAGACGATCGTCAGATACGATTACAACAATTGGATAAGGTTTTACCTTCAAAAGTTCTTTTATTATGTTGATGCCGCTCATGTCCGGTAAACCGATGTCAACAAAAATCAATTGTGGATTGCACTCGGAAATCTGCTGCAGGGCATCGTTACCGTTCGATGATATCCCGGCGATGTGATGGCCGCTTTTTTGCAAAAGTGATAACAAATTGAACTGAATTGTTGGATCATCCTCAAGGATAAAAATGCTGTATTCCGGTTTCATGGCGACCGCCTTGCTCTCAGCTTGAGCTGAAAATCATTAGAGATGAGGTGTCAATACAATGATTTATAATTTGTTACTATAACTGCAACTATCTTAAGATAATCGAAACCAGGGTGCGAAATACAGTTATTCGTTAATTATACCAAACAATCATTGTTAGGCTATAAAAAACTACAAATGGAAGTAAAAAAGAAATAGTGAGGGCAAAAAGCTGGTGTACAGTCAAAAGAATGGATAGAATTGAACACGGGTACGAATTCAGACTGTGGCTAAAATTCTGTTTACATGAAATGAAATGTCGAATATAATGGTATTTATTGCTTTTTGCAGATACTGAATTTTTATGAAGAGTATTTCTGTTTTGCAATATCTGATTTTGCACAGACGTATATTCGGGTTACGTTTCTTAATTGTTTTCATTTATTTACCCTGTACGGGAGGCTTTATGAAAAGAACAATTGTTCTTCTGCTCTTATTGGTACTTACCCAGGCTTTTGCAAAAGTGCCATCTGTTGGGGATGCAGCATTTTTATTCAGTCTTGAGGATGAGACTGGTACTATACACAATCTGGTAGATTTTAAAGGTGATAAGTATGTCGTACTCATTTTTTATCCAGGTGATGAAACGCCAGTGTGTACACAGCAACTGTGTGAAATACGTGATGAACATGCCGCATTTACCAGTAATAATGCTGTTGTTTTCGGTGTTAATCCTGCATCCGGTAAATCGCATAAGAAATTTACCGATAAGCATAATTTTCAGTTTCCGTTACTAATTGATCAGGATGCAGCAGTCGCCAAAGAATATGGCGTAAAGGGTGCCGTAATGAATAAACGGTTTGTTTTTGTAATTAGTCCTGATGGAACAATAGTGTTTGCTAAAAAAGGAAAACCACCAGTTTCTGAAATACTGCAGAGTATCAATAACCCGACAGGTGCGTTTAAGGAAATTCAACGCTGAAGAAAAGCAGCTGTATTGCAATGCAAGTGTAAAATAATTATTCCAATATACTTGCAGTAAGGGGTTTCAAATAATATTTTAATTACACATTAGCCTGAAACGATCAAGAATTTGATTTAGATGTTTCTTGCTCCGGGGAGTAGTTTTAAAGATTCCCCGGCACTATGAAATAGCTGAATTCTTATGAGGTATGAGTCTTGATTAACGAGGGTAAGTAGTGTCTGTGGTTAGAATAGAAAAATTAACGTTTAAATTATCACCCCAGTAAGAGCGGGAGGTCTAATGAAAAGACTTTTTAGTATTGCCATTTTCGTAGTAATTGCACTGGGTCTGAGTTTTACCGGTTGTAGTAAGAAAGTTACAACGGTTGAGCAGACTCCACCGCCTCCACCACCGCCGCCACCTCCACCGCCACCGCCGCCACCGCCGCCACCGCCGCCACCACCAGTGGAAGATATCAGTGAGCAGCTTCAGGCGTTGTTGCAGCCGGTTTATTTCGAGTTTGACAGATATGATCTCAAGCCGGAAGCGATCAGTACCCTTGAGAGACTCGCAAGCTTTATCAGAGAGCATGATGGGGTTCGCTTAATGTCTGAGGGGCATGCGGATGAACGTGGCTCATCAGAGTACAATATGGGTCTTGGTGAAAATCGTGCAAAAGCTGTAAAAAATTATCTGACATCATATGGTATTTCATCAGATCGTGTCGAGACCACATCGTATGGTAAAGAACGCCCTGCTAATTTCGGTTGTAGTGATGAAGACTGTCACTCAAAGAATCGTCGGGTAGAGTGGCGTATTCTTGCAAAATAAGTAATTGATTTGTTTTTGTGATACATAAAAAGCTGCCTCATGAGGCAGCTTTTTTTTTTACCAAATAGCATAGCAATTTTTCCCCTGTCATTTAAAGTTCTCTGTTGCACTCCTCCTGCCTTTATGTAATACTATAAAATCAACGAAGTTACCAACAGGAATGAACATGGAACATCAAAATGATGAGCAGTCAAAACAGGAACACTGCTCCCGAAAAATTCAGGTTAGTAAACGGGAGCTTGAGACGGTCTTTGATGCAATCGACACCATGATCTGTATTGTTGACAATAATCTGAGTATTGTCAGGGTGAATAAAAAATATGCCGGCTTTGTTGGACACGAAATAAAGGCCATACTCGGGAAAAAATGTCATGAAATGTTTTTTAACTGTGATAGTCAATGTGCCGATTGTCCGTGTCTGGTCACCTTTCAAACAGGTGAAGCTGTTGTTAATAAACGATTTATTAAAAAAAACCCGCAAGAAATCAGGTATTTTGAAGTAAAAACATTTCCAGTATATGATCCATCGGGAATCCTTATCCATGTCATAGAATTTATTAAAGATGTAACCGATGAAAAACGGATGATAGAACAGTTGATACGATCAGAAAAACTCGCAAGCATTGGTGTGATGACTGCGGGTATTGCGCATGAAATGAACAATCCATTGTCGGGCATTAGCGGTACAGCGGTCAATCTTCTTGAAAAACCTGAGAAATACGGACTGAATGACAAGGGTATCAGCCGTGTCGGGACAATTCTTGAATCAGCAGCACGTGCAACAGTCATTATGAAAGACTTGTTGCATCTGTCAAAGAAAAATGAATCAGTGTATGTTATGGTTGATCTCAACAGGTTACTGATAAAAACGATAAATGCAGTACATCTTGAAGGTGCGGGTGAAATTCAGAAAAAATTTATGCTTGATGAATCGTTACCGTTTGTTTATTGTGATCCTTCACGGATAGATCAGGTTATTATGAATGTCGTTACTAATGCGATGCAATCTGTTACAGAAAAAAAACAGCAAATGTCAGCTGAAGGGAAGAAGTATACAGGGCGGATTGTGGTTAGTTCACAGAAACAAGCTGCAACAGCGCTTATTACCATTGCTGATAATGGAATAGGTATCAACCCGGATATCCGGAGAAGAATATTTGATCCATTTTTCAGCACCAAACCAGCCGGCCAGGGAACCGGACTGGGTCTGAGTGTAAGCCATCGGATAATTGAGGAACATCGGGGTAGAATTTATTTTGACTCCATTGATGAAACTACAAAATTCTCAATAGAACTGCCGTTGGAAAGTGCTGGTACAAAAATTAAAGAGGAATAATGTCTCTGCAACCAATGTGATAGTTTTCAGCGGATAAAACAAAAGCAAATAAAAAAAGGATTCTCTATGTCTTCAAGTGTTAATCTAAAAAAATACAGGATTCTGGTAGTGGATGACGAGAAGGCCATACGCCTGATGCTTCTTGATTTTCTCGAGGAGAAGTACACCGTGAGAACAGCTGATAATGGAGATGAGGCCTGGGAATTGCTTAAGAAAGATCATTTTGACCTGGTGATCTCCGATATCAATATGCCCGGAATCAGCGGTCCGAAACTGTTATCAGAAATTAGAAAAAAATACCCCGATACACGGGTTGCGCTGATCACCGCTTATAATGTTGATGACTACGTTAGGGTTGCTAAAGAAAACTCAATTACAAATATCATTCCTAAAACAGTACCGTTTAATTTCACAGAACTTGATGCGCTGGTGTATGGGCTTCTAAACGGTGATGTATTCGGGTTGGGAAAATATCTTGATGATGACATGACTGTACTTGATTCCACCTGGATCAAATCGTCGTTTGAGGCACGTGATGCAAGAGAGCGGGTCGTTGATGTTTTGGAAAATAAGTTTGGTACATCGGGGGATATGAAACTGATCTTTGACGAAATTGTTACCAACGCGATTTATCATGCGCCGACACTCAATGATGGTACCGAGAAATATCAGGAGTTTTCGGATGTCACCCTCGAACCCCAGGAGTATATTTATGTGGAATGTGGCTATGACAATGAAAAATATGCGGTATCAATAACTGATTATCAGGGTAAATTAACCAAGGAAACTGTTCTCTACAAAATAGATCGTCAAATTACCGGAGAGGGACTACTGGATGATAGTGGCAGAGGTATTCATATGAGCAGGTTGTTTGCAGACCGTATGATAATTAACATTGAGCCGGGAAAAAGAACAGAGGTAATCCTGCTAAATTATTTCTCGCATAAGTATAGGGGGTATAAACCGTTATATATCAATGAACTATGATGTATCATATCACCTGGAGCGGTATCATTACAGTGTATTGCTTCACCATGAATCGAATTTGCTGCAAAAATAAAAACAAAGAACGCTCTAAAAAGAGCTATTATTGTATTAGTAAAAATTAAAAAAAAATCATATCTTTAAACGGGTGTGAAAAATATTATTTTCAGCTGGCAATGTTTTTAATCATAAAGGAGTTATGGTGATCAATCGATGTCGTGGACGCAAAATCAAACTTCAGGGTTTTAACAATCTTACGAAATCGCTGAGTTTCAATATTTATGATATCTGCTATGCCCGTTCCCGTGCGTCACAGATTGATTATCTTGAATATATTGACGATGTCTACAATTCTGAGAAGCTCAGAGCAATTGCAGAGGACGTAACAAAGATCATTGATGCAAAGATTGTTAATATTTCAACACAGGATTATATCCCGAGAGGTGCAAGTGTTACTGTACTTATCAATGAGGGGCATCATACGGCAGGTACCGATGGTGTTGTTGCGCATCTTGATAAAAGTCACATTGCAGCACATACCTACCCGGAAAATAATTCAGATACGGGTATATCAACATTCAGGGTGGACATTGATGTATCAACCTGTGGAATGATTTCACCATTACGCGCACTTGATTATCTGATTGATAGCTTTGATTCTGATGTCGTGCTGATGGACTACAGGGTTCGGGGTTTTACCCGTGATGTAAACGGGAGGAAAGTATATATCGATCACGATATAACATCCGTGCAGGATTATGTATCAGATGAGATTCTTGATAAGTATACCGCATATGATATCAACATCGTTTCTGATAATATCTTTCATACAAAGATGATGCTTAAAAGTTTGAGACTGGAGAATTATCTGTTTGGTACTGACAGTGCAAAAATGTCAAAGGCGGAGGGTGCTCGCGTTAGAACCCTTCTTAAAAAGGAGATACAGGAGATATTTGAATGCAGAAACATATTCGATCGGGAATAGGTAACATAAGCAGAATTGCTCCCGGAAGAAAGCTGTATACAGAAGCGTTGAATCCATATTTTGGCTATTTCTATACAATCAAGCAATCGTTACTGAAGCAGAAAACAAAATATCAGCAGATTGAACTGATTGATACTGATGAGTTTGGTAAAGTTATGCTTCTTGATGAAATCACGCAGGTGGCAGAACGCAAGGATTATGATTATCATGAAACAATGGTACATCCGGCTATGTGTTCTCATCCCGATCCGCAGCATGTTCTGGTGATCGGTGGTGGTGATGGTGGTATATTGCGTGAAGTACTCAAATATAAATGTGTCAGGAGTGCAGAAATCGCGGAGCTTGATGATGGCGTGATTGAGTTTTCAAAAAAATATCTGACATCAGTTCATGATGGGTGTTTTGATGATCCGCGGGTTTCGATCAATATTGTTGATGGTCGCAGATTTCTGAAATCCTGCAAGGGCCGGTTTGATGTTATCATCATGGATATGACAGATCCTTTCGGGCCATCACGGATGCTCTATACACGGGAATTTTACCGGAGTGTAAAAAAAGCATTCAGAAATGAAAATGGCATTTTTGTTATGCACTCGGAATCTCCGGTCTCACGTCCTCAGGCGTTTTCGTGTATTCAGAAAACACTGCGCAGTGTTTTTACTAATGTAAATCCTTTTTATTTGTATATTCACATGTATGCTGTGTTGTGGTCGGTCACAATCAGTTCAGAAAAGATAAACGCATCATTGATCAAACCATCCGTTATCGATCGACGGCTGGCTAAAAACAATCTGAGTGGTTTACGTGTGTATAATGGCGCCACACATATTTCAATGCAGGCGGAGTTTCCCTATATAAGCCAGATATTGAAAGACAGGTCGGCAAGAGTTATCACAGACGCCAAACCCGATTTTCCTGATGATTTCATTTCATGATTCAAGGTAAGGAGTATTAAGTAGAGCAAGTATGGAGTTTTCTAAAATCCAGGAATTGGTTGCCCAACACGGGACACCGGTTTTATTCTTGTCCGAAAGCAGGCTCAGGGATGGTTATCGTAATCTTAAAGCAGCGCTTCCGGGGGTTGATCTTTATTATGCTGTAAAGTCGAACGCGACCAGGGAAATCGTGTCGATCTTAAATACAGAAGATGCGTTCTTTGATGTATGTACAAATGGCGAGATTGACATTCTTAAAAGCTGTGATATCAGCGCGGACAGATGTATTCATACACATCCGATCAAGCGCGACAGTGACATACGTTATGCCGTAGAGTATGGTATGCCATGGTTTGTTGCGGATAATGAGGATGAACTGTATAAATTCATTCCTTATAAAGATAAACTTCGCCTTTTAATACGAATGAGTATTCAGAATCCAGGCTGCCTTGTCAATCTGAGTGCAAAGTTTGGTGTGGTACCCGAAAAAACCTGGGATCTGATTATTAAAGCACACGAACTCGGATTAAATGTCGGTGGTATAAGCTTTCATGCCGGCTCGCAAAATGAGAGTCCGCTCAAGTATATCGAAGCACTTGAATACTGCCGTGATATCTGTAAAAAAGCAGCACTGAAGGGGATCAATATTGAAGTAATTGATATCGGTGGCGGCTTTCCAATCAATTATCTGACTCCGGTGTTGCCAATGGCACAGTTCTGTCAGCCGATTGTTGATTATCTTGATCGCTATTTTTCAAGTTACCGGATCATTGCTGAGCCGGGTCGTGTTCTCAGTGGTCCGACGATGACACTTGCAACAAAGGTGATGGGCCGATCTTTACGAAATGAAAGATGGTGGTATTATCTTGATGAAGGTGTGTACGGATCATTTTCAGGTAAAATGTATGATCATGCGGATTATCCGATGTTTCTTGAACGTACGGGTGAACGTTTTAACTCTGTACTGGCAGGTCCGACATGCGATTCTATTGATGTCCTTTACGAAAATATAAGTCTGCCATTGCTTGAAATCGGGGAGATGCTTATTTTTGAATCTATGGGAGCATATACAACAGCGAGTGCATCAAATTTCAACGGCTTCCCTAAAGCAAAGATTGTAGTCGTTGATTAAGTGAAACGTATTTTCTTTAATATCTGATTGCCTTTGGCTGTCGCGGCCAAAAATGGCCGAAAACTTAACACTTGTGAGGTGAGCATGAACAGCCTTATAAAATTTACCACGGAGAGTGGATCGTCACTCTGGATCGAAAATCTGATCCATGGAATGTCCGGACTTACCATTCGCGCAAAACACGCTGTTTTTTGTGACTCAAGTCCGTTTCAGAAAATTGAGGTTTTCGATACCTATAGTTTCGGGATGGTGATGTGTCTTGGGGGAACTGTTGTTCTGACAGAATACGATAGTGACATATACCACGAAATGATGACTCATCCGGTGATGTTGATGATGAAAAAACCACAGCGGATTTGTATTATCGGCGGTGGTGATGGCGGGTGTTTGCGGGAGGTACTGAAACACGATACGGTTACATCGGTGGTGATTGTTGAAATTGATAAGATGGTTACCGATACCGTACAACGTTTTTTCTCAGATTTATCAAAAGGATTTGATGATCCGAGAGCGCAGGTCGTATACGATGATGGATATAACTATCTGAAATCAAACGCAGATAAGTTCGATGTCATTATCGTTGATTCTTACGATCCGGGCGGGCCTGTCGGTTCGCTTGAAACAGCAGATTTTTATTCAATTGTTGCACAACGACTTGACGATGACGGGGTTGTGGTATTTCAGACATATTCTCCTACTGTCAATGGTGAGTTTTTGCGAAATACCTACCGGAGCGCTTCTGCGTTATTCCAGAAAACAAAACCATATATCTGTTCGATGCAATCATTTCCTGAGGGAATCTGTAGTTTTCTTGCATGTACCAAGAATGAAAGTGTCTTTGATAATTTTGAAAAATCGCGTTATGAATCGATTGCCGAGTGCTGTAATTATTATAACGACGACGTACATACGGGGGCGTTTTTGCTTCCGCAGCATATTAAAAGACTGTTGCGCAGTTAACGAATCAGCCTTGAACAGGTTGATGGCGTAATTTATGTTATAAAGGATGCGTGGTGATGCAGACAATGTTTTATGTGTCAGCATACACAACGATCCGGGTCTGTCCGGTGTGAATGAATTTGCCTGTAAAAATCATGGCAAAAGTAGGAAAATGAAATTCAGATATTCAGTGCTGTCAGGTAAAAAATGTGTTAGTAACTACATACCCTGTAATTATGTGCCTTCCTGAGATATACCCATGGAAATTGTTACCATAATCTGGATTGTAATATTTTTTTTATTTGTATTAACACTACTCTTTATCTGGAGTAAATTGTATCTGCTTAATAAAAGAATTCAGTCTGTTTCTACTATTGTCAACGATTTAAACACACTGGATCAACAGTTTACAAAAAAAATATAGGTTAAAGAATCAACGCAGGTCTGATTCTTTACTATCGAAAGGGGGTAGGCGGCAAAAGTTTGAATTGTTGATCATGCGGGTATTAGACATCTTTGAATTTAGCATCAAGTGCATGAACAGAAATGAAACGCGCTTAACTTTTTTTGCATAAACCGGAATTGAGATCGCCGCGCGTATTAAAAGACTCAATTATTATGCACTGATAATTAAACATTTATGGAGACGTTAACATGGAATTAGCAGTAATTATCGCGACAATTTTTGTCGTTATTCTGCAAATTATTACGATCGCAAAAGTATCATCACTTAAGAAGACAGTAAGCGATCAGGGCGAAAAAGTGGGTCAGTTAGTTTCATCTGCTGAAAAAGCACAGCAGGAGAGAAAAGACAGAGATTTTAGAAATCAGAACAACAGAAGACCAGGAAACGATAATCGTCCTCCACGAACAAGCCAGTCACAATCACAGCAGGCGCAATCTCCTGCTGCCGGCTCTGTTGATACTGTGGAAAAGTCACTTCGTGATATCAATTTGAAGCTTAAAAACGCAGAACGTGATCAGGAGTTTGCCCGTCGCAAAGTTCACGAAAATCTTTCGAAAGATCAGAATCAGAATCAAAACCCGAATCGTCGTGAAGTGCGTGGTGATCGCCATGATCGCAATGATCGTGGTGATCGTGGTGATCGTGGTGATAGAAGAGGTGGCAACAGGGATCGTGATCATCGTCAAGGTAATGGACAGGACCGCAACCGCGACAATCGTGACCGCAGAAATAATAACTGGCAGGAACGTAATAAATCCCGTGAACCATTAAGCTTTGATACCCCGGCAGTGAGTACAGAGGAAAAACCGGAGCTTGAAAATCAGAATGTAGTTGTTCAGGATCAGGTTCAGTCACCGGTTCAGGAATCAATTCAGAACACAAGTGCTTCAATCGAATCGGCATCAACATCTGATAGTACCCAGGATGACAATGATGATAATCTTCAGCACGGAAGAAAGATTCTTGTCAAAAGACGTATGTTGAAGGAAGGGGATACCGGTGAAGGTTCGGAGAATGAGTCCGGTACAAACGAAAATGTATCATCCGAGAACTCTTCTGAAGCAACCAGTGATACAGAAATCAAATTTGGCAGACGATAAATATTTTTTTTAAATAGGTACGTTTGAAAATTACGGCCGGTCCAGACAATTGGATCGGCTTTTTTTACATTTGAACGTCAATTTAATTATTTTAGAAGCAGGATGCACTACAGCTATTCATGCCAAAAGGCACTTTTCTGAAAGCTTGTATATGAATGATATTCAGTTGATATGTGATATTGGTGAGCTTAATGAGGCTTTCACAGGCTCGGAAAGCATCGAATCGTTTCTTGAACGCATAGTTGAGATGGTCGCACGGCACATGAACGCTGATGTCTGTAGTGTGTATCTTTACGATGATGAGGCTACGGAACTGGTTCTCAGGGCAACACATGGCCTTAGTAAATCTGCGGTAAACAATGTACGTTTAAAAATTGGTGAAGGCCTGACAGGGCTTGCGCTGAAGGAAAAGAGGCCGGTTTCTGAGAATGTTGGTAAAGAGAATCCAAAATTCAAACATTTTCCCGGATTAAATGAAGAGTTATATGACGCATTTCTGGCTGTTCCGATTTTACGGGCTATTTCAAGAATCGGTGTACTTGTTATACAGCGAAAGAAAGCGAATGTTTTTAATGATAATGATATTGTAACGCTTCGCGCGGTGGCATCACAGCTTGCCAGTATACTTGAGATGGCACGACTGATTATCTCGCAAAAAATCACTGCCGGGCCGGGAGACAAGAAGCCGGTGCGTCAGTTGAAACTACAAAAGGGGAAAGTGGCATCAGAAGGATATGCATATGCGCCATCCCGTGTTTTTGACAAAGAGAGAGCTTCGGATGCACTGTTTAATAAAGAGTATCCCGGAAACTATACACTTAAGGATTTTAAAACTGCGGTTGCTAAAACGGCAAAACAGCTTGAGCAACTTCAGGCAAGTGTAGAAAAAAAACTGTCTGATGTAGCATCATTGATTTTTACGGCACATCTGCTGCTATTGAAAGATAAGGAATTTACCGGCTCGATGATCAGGAAAATCGAGGAGGGGCTTGAACCACCAAACGCAGTTATCAGTGTGGCGCGTCATTATACAAATCTTTTTTCGCTTGGATCAAATGCCTATATTCGGGAAAAAGTACAGGATATCCATGATGTCTGTATACGGATTTTAAGTAATCTGATTGATGAGTATAAGGATACATGCTTTTGTAAAGATCATATTGTTATTGCCCAGGAATTGTTTCCGTCAGATATTCTTAAATTGTCATCAGAGAATGTTCAGGGTGTAGTACTGGTAAGTGGCGGTGTTACGTCGCATTTGTCGATTCTGGCCCGGTCGCTAAAGATTCCGATGCTTATTGTTGATTCTCCACGGCTTCTGTCAATACCCGACGAAACGCTGGTGCTGCTTGATGCGGAAGTCGGTAATTTCTACATTAATCCTGCAAAATCAATTGTTCAAACATTTAACGAACGTGACGAAAACAGGAAAAATGCAAAGGTTAAATCATATCATATCAAACCGGAGACATTTACAAAAGATGGCAGGAAGGTTCGTCTGCTCGCAAGCATAAATTTGCTTTCTGATTTAAAGCTTGCCAATGAGGTTAAAAGTGAAGGTGTTGGTTTGTATCGTACGGAGTTTCCATTTCTGATTCGTGCAGATTTTCCATCAGAGGAGGAGCAGTACGTCGTTTATAAACAACTTGCCGAAAGTATGCCTGGTAAGGAGATAACGTTCAGGACACTTGATATCGGTGGCGATAAAGTGTTGTCGTATTATGAGGGAAGCAAGGAACAGAATCCATTTCTCGGGATGCGTTCGGTAAGATTCTCCTTGTCAAACAAGGAATTGTTTCACCAGCAGATCCGGGCGATTCTGCGGGCTGGCGCCAATGCAAAAATCCGTATCATGTTTCCGATGATTTCATCATATGAGGAATTTATTGAGGCACGTGAATCGGTATATGAATGTATTGAAATGATGAAACAGAAAAAAATGCAATACAACCGCAATCCCGCAATAGGTATGATGATCGAAGTGCCATCAGTAATTCCGGTTATAAATGATCTTGCAGCGGAAGCGGACTTTTTTTCTATCGGTACAAATGATCTGGTACAGTACATGATTGCAGTTGACAGGACAAATGAGAAGGTCGCTTCATATTACGTACCACACCACCCTGCCGTGCTTCGGGTAATAAAAACAGTTGTAAATGCTGCGATTACAAAAGGGAAAAGCATTTCAATCTGCGGGGACATGGCCCATAATGAGTTGTACCTTCCGTTTTTTACCGGTATCGGGGTAAAGGAAATGACCATTGAGGCTTCTTTTATTCCAAGAGTTCAGGCAATTCTAAATTTGATTGATTCAAATGATGCTGCGGAGCTCGCAGATGATGTTCTTCACATGAAAAAAGCGTCAGATATTTTCCGCGCTCTTAAGCAGGGCCTGCCAGCAAGAGAGTAGATAATCACTGTTTCGGGCGATAATGGTCGAACGAATGCACCGTGTGAACGCCAGAGGATGGGTGTTTATTTTTTCTTTAATAATCCCCTGATAGATTCTTTTAGTGATTGCATTTTTGTCAATTCGTACACGCCGAAAATTGCTAAAAGTACAGGGGTCGCAGTAAGAATGCATAGTACCATATTGTAAATCAGGTTGTCCCCTGAAATGACATCGGAAATGAATCCTTTTATGTAGTACCCGCCTATGCAACCGAAGATACATACCACCGCTACTTTAAAGAGTTTTACTAAAAGATCAATGGCATCATTCCAGAGCCGGTACTGTCTGATCCATAGCAGATAAAGAATTATAAATTGTACGGTCATCGATAGTACTGCAATAGCAGCAATGCCGTTAGCCTGAAACAGCCTGCCGGATACTATGTATAGTGGAATTGAAAGTAGTGCAATTGGTGTACTGACAAGCATTGGAAGCAGAGTATTTTGAAGTGCGTAGAATGTCCGCGAAACAATCATCGATGCGCTGAATGCAAACGTTCCTGTAAGGTAAATTCCAAATACAACCGATGTTTTCGAAACAGAATCGGCATCAAAATTTCCTCTTTGATACAGTATGGATATAATTTCTTTTGACAGTATAAACATTATACCGCTGAGAGGCAGAAGAAATAAAGCTATTTTGTAAAGCATGGTATTTAATAGCCCGGCCATTTTACTGAATTCACGTTCAATAGCCATTTTTGACAAGTAAGGGAAAAATGCAACACCTGATGCCTGTCCGAAAACTGCGACTGCAATCAGCATGGTGCGAAGTGCATAATTTATACTTGATGTCGATCCTTCAGGAAGAAAACTGCCGAAGAAACGAAAGAAAATCTCGTTTGAAAAAACCATTCCAAGGCCAAGAATAAGCGGTACCGTTTTTTTTATGTAATCGGTAAAGTCCGGATCCTTAAAATTTATTATGAATTTATACCGGAAACCGCATTGTAAAGCGCCGGGAAGTTGTATAAGGATATTACCAAGGAGTGCACCAAATAGCACTCCCCACGCAAATCCCTCAATGCCTATAACAGGGCCAAGCACAACTCCACCCAGAATAATACCGAAGTTGTAACATAGTGGTGACAGTGCAGGAAGAAAAAATTTGTGCTCTGCCATCTGAACTGCTGAAAAAAAAGCACCCCAGTAGAAAAGTATCTGCGCCGGAAGGATGATCTGTGTTAGCCGTATAGTCAATGCCGTCTGGCCCGGATCTGCAACAAGGTTTCCTTTAACGCCAAATACTGATGAGAAATTACTCATAATCCTGAGAATGTCAGCGGTAAAGAATATCAAGAGCGGGATTGCAACCATGAAGGCAATTGAACCAATTGTAAGAAGGTTGGACATCGATTTCCAGGCGGTATCCCTGTTACCGCTTAAAATGTGTTTCTGGAATATCGGAATAAATGTAATTGACAAAAATCCACCAGCAAGAAAATGATTCAGAAGTTCCGGAATCATAAACGCTGTAACATAAGCATCCATATCGCCTGATGTACCACCATGATAGGCTAATACCTGTTCCCGTATAAGACCGGCTACTCTGCTCAGCAGGACCGAACTCATCATGATAACTGTAGCGATAGTAAGCGATTTTGCAAGAGGCTTTTGCTGTTGGTTTGCAGGTTGAGTCATTGTTTATCTGTTCTGGCTGAATGCTATTGCAAAGTACCTTGATTGTGTGGAGAACACATTCAAGGATGTACGCTGAATCGTTCCCGTTTTATTCATATTTTTGCAATTAATGGTATAAATTAATGAATGGCGCCTGAATTAGCAAAACATCAGTTAGCTTTTTAAGCTGATTAACAGCAGTATAAATCAAAATAGAAGGACGTGCATGTATCGTACGTCCTTTACGGATGGCAGAGTTGGCCGGGAGTTCTATTTTTTTCTTTTTTTGGTTTTTTTTGCAGGTTTCCTGTTATCATTGATAATACGGTAGGTCTGAGAAATTGATAGTTTGTATTTCTTTGCAAGGGCAGTACCGGATTCGCCACTTTCATAGGCCTTGACAATTTTCTGATTTCTTTGGGGATTGTCTTTTAGGGATGACCCGAGGCCAAACTTCTTGCGAAGCTGATGAACTGCCTGGCGTGTTATTCCAAATTGTTCACCAATTGCCGCATCGGTTATAAATTTCTTTTGAAGTTTTTCCAGTTGTGCTTTTGTGATAGCTGCCATTTCTTACTCCTCTCCAGTAAGTTAAATATAACGATAACAGAAACGATACGCTGTATAAGAATGTCCATACACTGTATGAGCTTTGACAGGTGTTATTGGTAAGAAATGTCATGAGATGTGTTCTTGACTGTATAATATAATCACAAATTTTCATTTTTGCAAGATTTTGTTGCTTTTACTGAAAATGTCAACTTTAGTCTGTTTTGTATACTACTATTCTGAAAAGCAACATAACGCCAATGATGTGTGGTACTCTGGTATGCAATTCTGTAATAATTGTAAAGATGTCGATGCTTGGGTCAGTAAACTGTAGTCTTACATGTAAATATACTGCCGGATACAGGTGTTATCGGCGATCACACTGTGGAATATTGTCAATGAAATACAAGCACGCGGTTTTCATGATAATATGCAATTGGAATGTGAAAATAAAGTATATTCATACATTGAGAAATTCCCATATTCTGTGTTCCTGAACATCATATTAAGAATCAGATTGTTTGGTGGGAACAAATATTGATTACTCCGGAGAATGGCTACATAATGGTTGATTCAATAATTGAGTATGTTCGGATAGAAAAGACAGGGGTTTCATCTGTCGAACTTGCAGAACGCTTTTTGAAATTTAAAAAGCCGCCAGTGAAATTTGCAGAAGCGGCTATTAGCGGGATAATTGCAGGTGATAAACGGTGCGTGCTTAATCCGGATGGTCTTTGGGTATTTGATGAATCAAGGGGGGATGCCGAAATTACGTTTGACAAATTACCTCTTTGTATAGTTTATATGCTTGCTGATTCACAAGGCGATACGTTGAATTACATAGCTGTCTGGGATCTGTTTCCGTATCCTCAATTCTGCTGTGATGTGTGGCTTCATAAACCTTTATCTGCTGTAGCGGGTGTTGATCCGTCTGGAATTGATCTGACCGCAGACAGCATTGAGACACGTCTGGTGCAGGTTGTCTCGATACTTTCTGAAAAAATTCCGGTACTGTTTTCGTATGACGATACATACCGGTTCAATGCACAATTTGAAAATGATGTTCTTACCGATAAAAACAGGATACTGTTATTTGACGATCTCCTTCATGCACTATCAATTGACATTCCAGATAACGGTTCGTTGTCACATATATCAGGAATATCCGGTAACACTCACGTACCGGACTCTCCGCCTGAACAGGCAAAACAGTTTGCATCAATAGTTTCTGATGCATTGAAGATGCTGAAAGAAAAGAATATAAATACCAGAAATGAACTTGATCATGCGGTAATGTTGACTACAGAAAAGATAATTGCAGGAAAACATTTTTCGTTACAGGAGATTAATAGTCTGCCTCAGGCTCCCGGTGTTTATGGACTAAAGGACTATACCGGAAAATATCTGTTCATATCAAAATGTAAAGATCTTCATCAATCTATAACCAGTCATTTTCGAAAATTCAGTGATAGCAGTAAAAAACGAATTGCCGTAGAGACGGTCAGCTTTGATGCTCACCGGTGTGGTTCGGAGCTGGAATGTGAACTATTTGAACACCGGCTGATACATAAGCATAATCCCAGTATTCGCAGGAATACGACACGTAAAGTATCAGAAATACCTGAAAAATGTATATTGTTTTTACCACACACTCAACGATCAATGGTACTCACTATCTGGGTTTCGGCAAAGCGTAATGTCGTTATGAAAGCATTTAGCTGTGTTGCCGAGCCATCGGCTGTAATTGATGCTGAACTGAATAACTATTTTTATACGCAACCTGACTCTGATCCGTCTGATCCATTCGAAAGAGAACTGATCGGTAACTTTCTGGAACGAAATCCTGATTTCCATCCGCTTATTATCCCGTCCTCGTTAAACGCATCTGATCTGATCCATGAGTTTAAAGAGAGAATCAAGAAATTTACAGAAAACTGATTGTTCAGCTCTGTAATTGATTATTTTTAATAATACGTTAAGCATTTCGTAGTATATAGTTTTTCAAATTCAGGTATTTGTTTCCTGCAGTATTGCACTAGTTATGGATTAAATAATAATGAAATACAGGAGTTTTTTAGTATCCTGTGATTGAATGGATCTTACTACTAATAGCAAAATTGGAATACTTTAAAGTGTGGCTGCATGTTTAGTGTATTCACAGTAAGGGGTTCTGAATGAATTTTGATTACGATCATGAACGGTTTGTTGCAAAAAATCGCTCACTTGCATCTGCAGAAGAGATGCGGAAACGTGATGGCGACCTTGAGAAGAAAGGCTACTCGCACCTGAAAAGAGATCAGGAAGGTTCCTGTTTCAATTGTAAGATGAAACAGGGCTGCAGTGAATTCAGGGCCAAAAAAAGTGGCGGGTCAGCTGGTGTTGTCTCTTTTGGTGGTGATGAAAAATTTATTTGTAGTCGGTATACACCTGCGCAGTCTGAAAAAACGATGTCAGATAAGCAGATCAAATCACTATTGAAAAATGTAAAAAAAGGCCGATAATCACGAATATGCCGGATGTGTACTGTGCCCGTCAGGGAATGAAACATTCCGGTATTCACGGTATCATAGGAAAACGATTACATGGAATTGTCCCCTTTAGAATTATATGAAACTGCCTACAAATTACATTATATTGATAAGAAGATCTCCAGTGCAGTACATGCATACGAGAAATTGATAATGGAGTTTCCTGAATCAAATGAGTGTGGCTATGCAGTTATACAGTTGCAAAAACTGCGAAGCACGGATCTGTCCGAAGAGATCAATCGGACCGGAAAAGGTCAAAACACACTTCCGGTAATAGCGTTTATTGTTTCGCTCCTTGCAATTCTTGCTTGCGGTGCGACGGTCTGGTATTTCAAGAAGCTTCTTGGGGAAGAGAGGCATCGTACGACACTGACAACTACAGCGATTGGAAAAATGCTCAGGGGTGATGATGACGATGCGCTTCGGATTTTTTCGGAATTAAAAGAAATTGACAAAGGGAATATAACTCCCTATGAATTTTCTGCAGATATTTACAGAAAGATCGATGATCTGAAGAAGGCTGCAGGCGAGTATGAACAGTTTTTCATGCTGAATCCTCAACGGGTTCCGACAGATGCTGAAAAAGCTATCATGAAAGGCGATAGTTCGGGAAAAAAAAGGAATCAAAAGAAAATATCATTACCGGTTGATGAAAAATCAACTACAAATGAAGTATCAAGTGAAAGTATGAACGGTACTAACATGATACCTGAGCCTGTACAAAAAGAGAAACCGCAGGCGCTTGGTGGTATAAAAAAAACTAACACGGAGCGACAAAACAGTCCTGTAAGAACGGGGGAGCAACCGAAACCTCCGGTAAAAGGCTTGTTTCTTGTTGACCCTGACAGTTTGTCATATTTTTAATAAGGAATTTTGTCTATGAAGGATATTCCCGAAGAGATACGGAAAAAGGTTATTGATGGCTATGTAGTTGATGAAAAGGGAAACTGGATTACGATAAATGAAAAGATCGAACGTGAACGAAGTTTCATGATGCATCTCGAAGCCGGTGAAGTCCTGTATGATGGAACGTGGACTAAAATAGCAGATGCAAAAAGAATGGAAGATGAAAAACAGTTAAATAGCAAAAATCAGGCAAACTCTTTCTTTGCTGTGGGTAAATACACAGAACTAGAAGAAACAACAAATTTACAAAATGCAGAAAAAGGTCAGTCAATGATTCCAAATAGCAAAAATATGTCGGCTTCATCCAGAACTAAATTTGGATTTCCGGTACCGGAAGCTGAAGAAGAGACAAAATACCTTGAGATTAAGCGCAGTACCGTTGATTATTACAAAAATAATCACCGTGAATCAGACCCTAATGAGTATCTCGAGGAAACGATGTCGTTTGATATGAAATCAATTATTGAACCAAACAACAATAATTATACTTCATTGTCAAATAATAAGGGGTCATCAGGCCGGAATACCAAAGTAGTTTGCGATGTGGCGGAAAGTTGGGAACGTGAGCGGAAAAGAAAACAGATTCTTTTCTTCTCTGTGTCGTTTACGATAGCATTATTCGCGATAATCGGTGCAGTGGCATTGGCATTTCTATTATAGCAGTGAAAGAGATATTTTAGTGTATCGGTGTTTCAGGGTGACTCAGGTACCATTCTGTTTTGATTGTCTGATGCCATGATTAATATATAGCAAACCTGACCTGCCGGTAGTATTACGAATTGTTATCTTAAGCCGCACTATTTGTACTGTTGGTTTATCCATGTTGTATTTGACAAATCACTTACTTAAAATAAGTATTCTCCACCCGGAAAAGGATCTTCAGTATCTTGGATCGAGGTATTGCAGGGGTGGGTATATATGGCAACTTGACAGTGTGGAATATGGGCCGTTGTTTTCCGGCCCCCAGTATCCTGATGCTTATCCACCGGTTTTTGATGGTCAGGGAATTCCGGATGTTTTTGAAACTGCTCTTGGATATTCCATTGCAAAGGTTGGAGAGAATGTGCATGTCATCGGTGTTGGTGATGTTCTCCGGTCAAGTGAAACAACACCGTTTCATGTTAGATGGAATCCGGTCGTTGTCGCACCTTGTCAATGGCACATTGTTCAGAATTCAGATTTTACAGAGATGTCAACCCGTGCGGAGTTTAAAGGGTACAGTTACTATTTGACAAAAAAGGTAATTCTTGGAAACTCCGGATGTACGGTGATGACGAATTTACATAACACCGGTACTCTTCCAATTCCGGTACGATGGTTTGTGCATCCTTTTTTTCCATTGAATAAGGGGGATGTTTCCTGTCAACTTTCCCTGCCATTGACAATTCCGGATAATCCCGGTTTTGTATGTACTGATACCACTCACATCTCGATCGCGCAAACGATGGATTGGAAAAACGGTT
>JAAZBG010000051.1 GCA_012513915.1 Fibrobacter sp. | reverse complement strand
AGCTTGCTGCCTATAATTTGCAGGATACCATTCTTACCCTTGAAATATTTGAAAAAGCAAAAATTCTCCCTAACGCAATTGAGCGGACTAAACGAAGCGGTCATCTTCTTGACCGATCAATAGGCTCCATTGCGGCATTTGATTATCTCTATCTTCCCCATCTTCACAGAGCCGGTTACGTTGCAAAAGATTCCCTTGATGCTGCGACATCAACAGAACCACTCCCCGGAGGATATGTTATCGAACCAACTCCGGGTCTCTATCATAATGTCATGGTCTTTGATTTCAGAAGTCTTTATCCGTCAATAATAGCAACGTTTAAAATTGATCCATTGGGCTACATTGTCAAGGATCAGAATGTGGTTAAAAACCCATCAGGAACACAATTTTCACGTGATACAACAATTCTTCCAAAGATCATCCTTGATCTGCTTGATGCACGTGCTGCAGCTAAAAAAGCGGACAATCCTTACCTTTCTCAGGCGATCAAGATCCTGATGAATAGTTTTTATGGTGTGTTGGGAGCGCAGAATTGCAGATTTTTTTCATCCGCACTGGCGACATCAATTACAAAAACCGGACAGCATATTTTAAAAACAATGATATCATACATTGCCGATACTACAGTATATAAGGTTATCTATGGTGATACCGACTCTCTTTTTGTCCATGCCGGGAAAACTATCACTGAACATCCTGACACAATAGGATTACGCATATCCACTGCTGCGACAGAGTGGCTATCGCAATATATCAGAAATACGTTTAACACTGAATCCCATCTGAAACTTGAGTACCAAAACACATTTAATCATTTCTTTCTGCCATCAGTGCGTGGTGCAACACATGGAAGTAAAAAACATTATTGCGGAAGCACCATTACCGGTAGCACTATGGAATTGACATTTAAAGGTATGGAATCAGCACGTTCCGACTGGACTGACCTTGCAAAAGAGTTCCAGCACGAACTGTACATCCGTTTTTTTCGATCTGAACCGCTTGACAATTATATATGCGAAATGGTCACAAAGCTTCAAAGTGGACAATTTGATAATAAACTTATCTACAAAAAAAGATTACGAAAAGATCTTGAAGAATACACTGCTCATGTTCCGCCACATGTTCAGGCAGCCCGTCTGCTTGATTCTCCAAAGCACATTATCCGTTACTATATCACAAGAAACGGACCTCAGCCAATTGAAAAATGGTCATCACCAATAGACTACAATCACTATATTGATTGTCAACTGCGTCCGATTGCAGATTCAATCCTTGAATCAACCGGCAAGTCATTTGACAAAATAATCAGCGGTCAGCAGGACCTTTTTGAAGTGTGATTGGCAAGTAGCAAGAAGCAAGGAGCAAGTAGTAAAGTGGCAACAGCAAAAAGCCAACAATTCTCTAACGAATTTCACCGGTGAAAAATGTTACCGGTATCCCACCATTTACAAAACGTATCTCTTTAGAGACCGGTAGGCCGCTGATTGATGGAAATGCACGGTCGGCAGTTACAAAACCATAATGCCAGCCTTTGCAATACTTTTTGAGATGCTTTCCGATATTTTTATACAATGCATGAAGAGCGGTACTCTCCCCGACACGTCTTCCATAGGGAAGATTTGAAATAATAAGACCATTTGTACCAAACGTGCTATCAGAATTAAATGTAAAAAAATCTTTTTGCATAAATGCGATACGTTCCGCAAATCCGGATTGCCGACCATTGGTAATCGCTGCATTCACTGCTGTTTCACTGATATCAGAGCCTATCAATGTACGCTCTGACCGTATACATCCTTCTTGTAATTTTTTTTTCAAGCGGAGATACTTTGATTCCGTAAATGATGGCCAGGTTTCGAACGCAAACGAGCGTGACAAACCTGGATAAATAGTATCCACAATCATTTGTGCCTCAAGCAAAAATGTACCAGAACCGCACATTGGATCTGCAATGACTGGATACTTGTAACAATCAGATGCAAGAAGAAGTGCTGATGCTGTGGTTTCCCTGATTGGCGCATGTGCCACCTCAGTTCGAAAACCCCTTCTGTAAAGTAATGCACCACTGGAATCGATGCTGATGGTACAGTGATCATCAAGAAAGCGGATATGGTACTTTATTACAGCATGCTTTACTTTTTTAATTGCTACACCAAGTGAATTCATCACTTCTTTCATACTGTCAAACACCGCGTTTTCAATATTTCCTGTATGATGAAGCCTTGATGACGATGAGGAGACTGAAAAATCAATATCAGTTTCGAAGCCACTGTAAAGTTCCCAATTTATTCTTTTAGCCTTATTGTAAAGTTCAGGATATGATCGGGCGGTAAAAGAATCTAAACGCATCAGTACCCGGTTTGCAGTACGCAATTGCATGTTTGCAAAATAAACGGTATCAAAAGAACCAGTAAACTCAACGCCTCCTTCAGTACAGACAACACGACACACATCCGGTAAAGCCTGTACTTCCTTCATTAAAATCTGCTCAAATCCTGGTACGGTTATCGCAAACAAAGTGCATTGCTGTGATGTAAGATGACGCTTTATACGGCGCTCAAGCCCGCGAGGGGTAAGATGAGAATCGTGATTCGTGACTGGTGATCCTTGATTTGTATAAGTTTTTTTAGAGTTGCTTTCCATTTTT